>DXBV01000009.1 GCA_019116345.1 Candidatus Allofournierella merdipullorum
GGCGGATGACGGCGTTGTATTTGCCGTTCACCGTCTTGTACACCGCGTCGGGGTAATCCTTCCGGATATTGGGCCGGTTGGTGGGGACGGTGACGATGTTCAGGCCGTAAATCTCGGTGAACTCGGTGGCCTCGGTCTTGGCGGTACCGGTCATGCCCGAGAGCTTTTTGTACATGCGGAAATAGTTCTGGAAGGTGATGGTGGCCAGGGTCTTGCTCTCAGCGGCGATCTTGACCCCTTCCTTGGCCTCGATGGCCTGGTGCAGACCCTCGTTGTACCGGCGGCCGATCATCAACCGGCCGGTGAACTCGTCCACGATCACCACCTGGCTATCCTTGATGACGTAGTCGATGTCCTTCTGCATCACGCCGTAAGCCTTGATGGCCTGGTCGATGTGGTGGGCCAGTGTCATGTTCTCGGCGGCGGCCAGGTTCTCGACCTTAAAGTAGGCCTCGGCCTTCTGGATGCCGCTGGCAGTCAGGGTGCAGGTCTTGTGCTTTTCGTCCACCACATAGTCGCCGTCCACCTGGGCGTCCTGGTCCTCTTTCTCGTCCAGCTCCACCACCTTGCTCATCTTCAGGGTGCGGGCGAAGGCGTCCGCCTGCTGGTAAAGGCTGGAGGAATCGTCGCCCTTGCCGCTGATGATGAGGGGGGTGCGGGCCTCGTCGATGAGGATGGAGTCCACCTCGTCCACGATGGCGAAGTAATGGCCCCGCTGCACCATGTTCTCCTTGTAGACCACCATGTTGTCCCGCAGGTAGTCGAAGCCGAACTCGTTGTTGGTGCCGTAGGTGATGTCGGCGTTGTAGGCGGCGTGGCGCTGCTCGTTGGTGATGCCCTGAACGATCAGGCCCACCGACAGGCCCAGCCAGCGGTAGAGCTTGCCCATCCACTCGGAGTCGCGGCGGGCCAGGTAGTCGTTGACGGTGACCACGTGCACGCCTTTGCCGGTGAGGGCGTTCAGGTAGACCGGCAGGGTGGCCACCAGGGTCTTGCCTTCGCCGGTGCTCATCTCTGCGATGCAGGCGCGGTGCAGCACGATGCCGCCCATGATCTGCACCGGGAAGTGCTTCATACCCAGCACACGCCAGCTGGCCTCACGGCAGACGGCGAAGGCGGTGGGCAGGATGTCGTCCAGGCTTTCGCCCTTGGCCAGCCGCTCCTTCAAAGCGGGAGTCATGGCCTGCAGCTCGGCATCGGACTTGGCGGCCATCTCCGGCTCCATGGCCACCACGGCGTCGGCGATGGGACGGATGCGCTTGAGTTCCTTGTCGGAGAAGGAGCCAAACAGTTTGTCGATCAAAGACATAATATCACTCACGATCTGAACGGGCGGGCCCGGCGGCCCTTTCGCCCGGTAATCTGCACACAAAAACCCGCAGTGCGCTATTTTATATAGTACATCACAAAGCCGGGGCCTGTCAACGCCGCGAGGGGTCGAAAACCCGCTTGTGGAGCGGGGCGGAGGGGTTTTCGCCGCCCGCCGGGCCACACCGGCGGCAAATGAAACTTTTTTGTGAATTTTCATCAAAGCCTTGTTCCCGGGGAACAATATGGCTATAATGATAATATCATATAATATTTAAAACTATATATTATGGTTTTGGAGGTGGCGTTATGAGCCGGTATTTTGAAAAGGGGCGGGAGCCTGTGAGCAGCTACACCCATTTCTGGGGGGCGCTGGCCAGTGCCCTGGGCACGCTGGCGCTGGCGGCCCGCAGCCTGCACAACGGCACCGGCGGCATGGTGCTGGCGGGGGTGGTGCTGTTCGGGTTGTCGCTGGTGGCGCTCTATTCCGCCAGCAGCATCTATCACTACGCCCTGGGGGCGGCGTCCAAGGTGCGGCGGCTGCGCAAGCTGGACCACGCCATGATCTATGTGCTCATCGCCGGCAGCTACACCCCGCTGTGCGTCAAGTTCATGGACCCGGCCAAACTGCCGGTGTTCCTGGGGGCCATGTGGGCGATGGCGGCGGCGGGCATCCTGCTGAAGCTTCTCTGGCTGGACGCGCCCCGCTGGCTGGGCACCCTTTTGTATCTTGCTCTGGGCTGGGCCATCGTGGTGGACCTGCCCGCCTTCGCGGCCATGCCCGCGGCCTGCCTTGGCCTTGTGGCCGCCGGCGGCGTGTGCTACTCGCTGGGGGCGATGCTCTATATGCTCAAGTGGCCCAATTTGAGCGAGCGCTGGGGCTTTCACGAATTGTTTCATCTGTTCATTCTGGCGGGCAGCGCCTGCCACTTCGCCGCGGTGTTCTTCTTCGTGGCGTAAAGGGCTTGCGGGCGCAGGGCACGGGTGATAGAATGGCCTCAAAGATGCTTTTCTGCGAGGTGATGTGCAATGGAGCTCATTCTTCCCTGCCCCGCCTGCGAGACCTCCTACCGGCAGGCCATTGAGGGATATGCCCGCGCGGGGCTTTCGCCCACCTGCTTTTTAGGCGGCGCGGAAACCTGCCCCGCCGGGCTGTTTGCCCGGTTTGAGGACTACCGCGCCGGGCGAAACCTGCCGGCGGGCTATGTGCCCTGCACCAGCCTGTGGCTGGTGGACAGAGATGAGTTCCTGGCCGAGGTTTCCATCCGGCACCGGCTGACCCCTGCGCTGGAGCGGTTCGGCGGCCACATCGGCTATGCCGTGCGGGCGGACCGCCGGGGGCAGGGGCTTGGCACCCGGCTGCTGGCCGGCGCGCTGGACTACGCCCGGGGGACGCTGGGCCTTTCCTGGGTGCTGCTGACCTGCGCCGACGGCAACACCGGCTCCGCCCGGGTCATTGAAAAGAACGGCGGCGTTCTGGTGGATAAGCTGGACGACGTCATCGACGGCAAGCCCCGCATCACCCGCCGGTACCGCATTGAGCTTTAAATGAAAAAAGGTGGAATTCCGTATGAGGAAATTTCCACCTTTTTTTATTGCCCGAAGGCTGGTATCATGAAAATGGGCATTTAGAGGCCCAGCAGCGCCGGCAGCTCGGCCAGGGTGCCGATGACCGGCACGCCCGCCGTCAAAAGCCGTTCCCGGCTCTGGTGACCGGCGGCGCAGAGCACGCATTTCGCGCCAAGCCCCGCCGCCACCTCCGCGTCGTGGAGGGTGTCTCCCACCAGCACCGCTTCGGCGGGGTCAAAGTTCTGGCGGGCCATCCACTCTTTGCCGACGGCCAGTTTGCCGTGGGCGTAGTAGTCGGTCTGGCCCAGCAGTTCGTCGAAGTACCCTGCCACGCCCAGATGCTCCGTCTGGGCTTTCAGCAGCGTCAGCTCGCTGGCCGAGAGGATGACCTGCCGCACCCCGGCGGATTTCAGTGCGGCCAGAGCATCGGCCGCGCCGGGGCACAAAGCGCAGGCAAAACTTTCGGGATTGTAGCGGGCCACATAGTCCGCCGCCAGCGATTCAAAGCTGCGTTTTGAGAGGTCCAGGCCCGCCCGCCGGTAGTAGTCCACCACCGGGAAGCCGAAGATCTCCCGATAGCCCGCCAGATCGTAGCGGTTCGGGCTGCCGTTTTGTTCCAGCAGCTCGTTCAGCAGACCGAGGCACAGCTGAAGGTCATCCAGCAGGGTGCCGTTCCAGTCCCAGATCAGGCAGCGGGGCTTCATGGCCAAAACCTCCTTCGGGAAAAATTCACTCGGTGAACAGTTTGCGCATGGCGGGGTTGGATTCAATGAGCTTCACCAGCGCCACGCCCAGCACGCCGCAGGCCACCACTTCGCCCAGGGCGACGGTGACTCCGTTCCAGACCATCAGCGGCAGAGTGGCCGGCGTGTCGGAGAAAAAGATGGCGATTTCCGGCCCCACAATGAGGGCGTTGAACAAAACCGGCGGCAACGCCGCGGGCAGGGCCAGGCCCCGCACCCGGAAATTGCGCAGCTTGTAAGTTACAAGGCAGGCCAGCAGGGTGGCCAGGGTGCCGAAGATGACGTCCGGCAGCACCGAACCCAACAGGTTCGACAGAAAGCACCCCAGCACGGCGGCGGCGATGTACTCCGCGCCGAACACCGGCAGCAGCACCAGCGCCTCGGCAAAGCGGATCTGCACCGCGCCGAAGGAGAGGGGCTGCAGCGCCATGCACAGCACCACATAGAGAGCGGCCACGAGGCCGCAGCGGACGAGTTTACGCGTTGACATGATTACACACTCCGGCAGTTAGATTTTGACCGCCCGGCCCTGCCAGTTCCCGACGGTGTGACCGCCCGTTGCAAAACGGTGCGGCGAGCCTAAAATCCTAAGTTGCTCTGGCGGGCGCGGGGCCCGCGTGAAAAATATTATACCAGCCGCCGGCGGGTTGCGCAACGTTCGCCGCGGATTTTACAAACTTCTTGTTTTACACCCCCTTCGCCGGGGCCTATAATAAAAAGGTACACAGAAAGGAAAGACCACCATGAAACAAGGCAACCTTCTGATCGTTCACGGCGGCGCCCCCACCGCCGTCATCAACTCCTCGCTGTACGGCGCGGTGACCGAAGCCAAAAAGCACCCGGAAGTGGAAAAGGTGCTGGGCGCTGTGGGCGGCACCGGCGGCATGCTGAAGGAGCAGTTCTGCGACCTGTCCGCCGTGCCGGAGGAACGTCTGAAGCTGCTGCTGCAGACCCCCGCTTCCGCCATCGGCACCAGCCGCGACGCGCTGGAGCCGGAGCACTACGCCGCCATGGCCGAGATTTGCCGCAAGCACAACATCCGCTGGGTGCTGTTCAACGGCGGCAACGGCAGCATGGACGCCTGCGGCAAGCTGTTCAAAGCCTGCGTGGCCGCCGGCGTGGACGTGCGGGTGGTGGGCATTCCCAAGACCGTGGACAACGACATCGCCGTGACCGACCACGCCCCCGGCTTTGGCTCCGCCGCCCGGTTCATCGCCGGCATCACCAGCGAGATCAGCCAGGACGTGCGCAGCCTGCCCATTCATGTGTCGGTCATCGAGGCCATGGGCCGCAACGCCGGCTGGGTGACCGCCGCCAGCGCCCTGGCCCGCACCGGAAACGGCGACGGCCCCGACCTCATCTACCTGCCCGAGCGCCCCTTCATCGAGGAGGAGTTCCTGGAGAAGGTGAGCGACCTTCGCCGCAAAAAGGGCGGCGTTGTGGTGGTGGCCAGCGAAGGCCTCACCGGCCCCGACGGCAAGCCCATCGTGGAGCCCATCTTCCAGGTGGGCCGCGCCACCTACTACGGCGACGTGAGCGCCCATCTGGCCAATCTGGTCATCAAAAAGCTGGGCGTCAAGGCCCGCAGCGAAAAGCCCGGCATCAGCAACCGTGCCTCCATCGCCTTCCAGTCCGAGACCGACCGGGACGAGGCGGTGCTGGTGGGCGCCGAGGCGGCCCGGGCCGCTCTGGCCGGCGAGAACGGCGTGATGGTGGGTCTGCGCCGGGTGCCCGGCCCCGTGTATCAGGTGGAGACCTTCCTCATCCCTGTGGAGCAGGTGATGCTCTACGAGCGCAAAATGCCCGACGAATACATCAGCGCCGACGGCTGCGACGTCACCGACGCCTTTGTGGAGTGGTGCCGTCCGCTGATCGGCAGCCCGCTGCGCCAGTTCGTCAGCTTCAAGCCCACGCTGTAACAACAAACATCGAACGGAGGAACCCATGTCCAGTCTGTCCGTGACCTATGAGATGGTGCGCCACAGCGCCGAGATCAACACCTACATCCAGCAGGCGGACGCCTCGCTGATCGCCCTGGGCTACACCGAGCATTCCTTTGCCCATGTGACCCGCTGCGCGACGGTGGCCAGCCATCTGCTGGAACAGCTGGGTGCGGACGAGCGGCAGGTGGAGCTGGCCCGCATCGCCGGCTACATGCACGACATCGGCAACCTGGTGAACCGGGTGGACCACGCCCAGAGCGGCGCGGTGATGGCCTTCCGCATTCTGGACAAGATGGGTATGCCTCCCGCCGACACGGCGCTGGTGGTGACGGCCATCGGCAACCACGACGAGGGCACCGCTTTCCCGGTGAACGGGGTAGCGGCGGCGCTCATCCTGGCGGACAAGACCGACGTGCGCCGCAGCCGGGTGCGGGGCCGCGACACCATCCGCTTCGACATCCACGACCGGGTGAACTGGGCGGTGGAGCGCTCGGACCTGGAACTGGACAAGGAGCAGAAGACCCTGACCCTGCGCATCCAGCTGGACATCGCCGTCTGCCCGGTGATGGATTATTTCGAGATTTTCCTGGAGCGGATGCTCCTGTGCCGCAAGGCGGCAGAGTATTTCCAGCTCTCCTTCCGGCTGGAAGTCAACGGCCAGACGCTGCTGTGAGGTGCTGTTTATGGAATTGAAACGCCTCACCGACCCCGAAAGCCCGCTGTTCGCCCCCGCCAGGGAGCTGTACGGCATCAGCTTCCCGGTGCACGAGCAGCGGCTGGACGCCTCCCAGCGGCGCATCCTGGGCGACGAAGCCTACCACTTCGACCTGCTGTGGGCGGAGGGCGCCTTTGCGGGCCTCATCCTCTACTGGGAGCAGCCGGACTTCTTTTATGTGGAGCACTTCTGCGTTCTGCCTCAGCTGCGGGGCATGGGCTTCGGCAGCCGGGCGCTGGAACTGTTGCAGGCCAAGGGCAAGCCGGTCATTCTGGAGATCGACCCGCCCCGGGACGCGGTCTCCCGCCGCAGAAAAGGCTTTTACGAGCGCTGCGGCTTTGCCGAAAACCCCTTTGCCCACCTGCATCCGCCCTACCGCCGGGGCGCGGCGGGCCACGACCTTGTGGTCATGAGCAGCCCCGCTGCCCTCACCGAAGAAGAATACGACCGCTTTGCCGCGTTTTTGAACGGCCATGTGATGGCGGACGTGTTCGACTGAAAGCCGACATAAAAAAGCGCCCCTTTCCGCAATGGAAAGGGGCGCTTTTGTTGCAGAACTTACTTTTCCTCGATGGTGTACTCGAAGCCGTACTCCGCCTGCAGGGCCTTCACCTGCTCCTCGGTGTCCTGAATGAAGGTGGGCTCATAGACGCTGTTGCCGTTGTGGGCCTTCTTGTAGTCCTCCAGAAGCTGGTTCAGCTTGTCCCATGCCTCGTCGTTGCGGGCGGCATCGGTGCCTTCGGGGAAGCTGATGACATACTCGTGGCGTTTGGGAAGACGTGCTTTCATGGGTGATTCTCTCCTTAAAATTTGTTTTGGATTGGTTCAGCCGAGGCCAAAGAGGGCCCGGGCGTTCTGGCAGGTGGTTTCCAGCAGGCGCTCGGTCTCCTCCCCCCGCACCTCGGCCAGGAAGGCGGCGGTGTGGGCGATGAGGGAGGAATCGCACCGGCGGCCCCGGCAGGGTTCGGGGGCCATGTAGGGGCAGTCGGTCTCCAGCAGCAGCTTGTCCGGGGGGACGATGGCGGCGGCCTTCACCGCCCGCTTGGCCCCTTTAAAAGTGGCCGCGCCGCCAAAGCCGATGTACATCCCTTGGGCGGTGAGCCAGGCGGCGTCCTCCGCCGAGCCGGAAAAGCAGTGGAGCACCCCTTTGGGGCGGTACTTTTTCAAAAGCGCGTAGGTGTCGGCGTGGGCTTCCCGGTCATGGACGATGACCGGCTTGTCCAGCTCCAGCGCAAGGCGTATCTGGGCTTCGAACAGTTCCAGCTGGGCGTCCTTGGGGACGGGCCAGTGGTAGTCCAGGCCTATCTCCCCCACCGCCACCGCTTTCTTTTCCGCCAGCAGCGGGGCAATGGCGGCCAGTTCCGCCTTCCAGTCGCCGGAAAACTGGGTGTTGGTGGAGGCGTCCTCCTCGATGAGGCTCTCCGGGTGGATGCCCAGCGCCGCCCACACGAAGGGCCACGCGGCGGCAAGTTCCAGCGCGCCTTTGCTGGTGGCGAAATCGGTGGCGCACTCCACCACCCCCGCCACTCCGGCGGCGGGCAGGCTCTGCAAAAGGACCCCGCGGTCGCCGTCGAACTGATGGCTGAGGTAGTGGGCGTGGCTGTCGAAGATGGGGCCGGCCATCAGTGGATGGCGCTGCCGGGCAGCACGTCGTCGGGGAAGAAGACCACCGAAGCGCCGCCGTCCGGCATGTCGGCGGCCATCACCATGCCCTCGCTCACATACTTGCCCTTCATCATCGGGCGGGGGGCGAGGTTGGCCACGATGCCCACCTTGCGGCCGATGAGGTCCTCCGGCTTGTACCACTTGGCGATGCCGGAGAGGATGGTGCGCTCACGCTCGCCGTCGAACAGGGTCATCTTCAGCAGCTTCTTGCTCTCGGGCAGGGTCTCGCAGGTGAGCACCTGGGCCACCCGCAGCTCCACCTTGCAGAAGTCGTCGAAGGAGACTTCCGGCTGATGCTCGATGTTCTCGGCGGCGGCAGGGGCGGGCGCGGCGGCCTTTTCGGCGGCGGCAGCCTTCTCCTGGGCGGCCTTCACCTGGGCCTCGTGGGCCGCGGCCAGTTCCGCCAGCTCCTTCGCCGCGTCGATGCGGGGGAAGAGGGCGTCGCCCTTGTGCACGGTGTAGTCCGCCTTGCCGCCAAAGCGCAGGTCGCTCCAGGCGCGGTCGGCCTCGGAGAGGCCCAGCTGCCCGGCCATCTTGTCGGCGGTGTCGGGCAGGAAGGGAGCCAGCAGCACAGTGGCGAAGCGCAGCGCCTCGCACAGGTTGTACAGCACCATGGCCAGGCGGTCACGGTTGGCCTCGTCCTTGGCCAGGGCCCAGGGCGCGGTCTCGTCGATGTACTTGTTGGCCCGCTGGATGGCCTTGAACACCTCCTGCAGGGCCTGGGGGATGAGCAGGTCGTCCATGCAGGCGGCCACCTTGGCGGGCATCTCGCTCACCGTCTTGACGAGGTCGTCGTCGAACTCGCCGGCGGCACGCTCGGCGGGCAGGGTGCCGCCGAAGTACTTCTCCGCCATGGCCACGGTGCGGCTGAGCAGGTTGCCCAGGTCGTTGGCAAGATCGGAGTTGATGCGGGCGATGAGGGCCTCGTTGGAGAACACGCCGTCGTTGCCGAAGGGGATCTCCCGCAGCAGGAAGTAGCGGATGGCATCCACGCTGTAGCGCTCGCAGAGCACCGCCGGGTCCACCACGTTGCCCTTGGACTTGCTCATCTTGCCGCCGTCCAGCAAGAGCCACCCGTGGCCGAACACCCGCTCGGGCAGGGGCAGGTCCAGCGCCATCAGCATGGCGGGCCAAAGGATGGTGTGGAAGCGCAAAATCTCCTTGCCCACCATGTGCAGGTCGGCGGGCCAGAAGGCGTCGTAGTCATTGTATTGATCGTTGCCGTAGCCCAGCGCGGAGATGTAGTTGGAGAGGGCGTCCACCCAAACGTACATGGTGTGCCCCGGGTCGAAGGGAACGGGGATGCCCCAGGAGACCGAGGTGCGGGAGACACAGGTGTCCTGCAGGCCCTGGTTGATGAAGGCGATCATCTCGTTCTTGCGGGTCTCGGGCTGGATGAAGGCGGGGTGGTCCTCGTAGTATTTCAGCAGCCGGTCGGCGTATTTGCCGGTCTTGAAGAAGTAAGCCTCCTCCTCGGCCTCGTAGACGTCGCCGCCGCAGTCGGGGCACTTGCCGTCCTTCAGCTGGCTGTCGGTCCAGAAGCTCTCGCAGGGCTTGCAGTAATGGCCCTTGTAGACGCTCTTGTAGATGTCGCCCTGGTCGTACAGCTTCTGGAAAATTTTCTGGCAGCTGGCGATGTGGTAGTCGTCGGTGGTGCGGATGAACCGGTCGTAGCTGATGTTCATCAGCTTCCACAGGTCCTTCACGCCGCCCGCGCCCTCCACGATGTTGTCCACATACTGCTTGGGGGTCACGCCCGCGGCGGCGGCCTTGTCCTGGATCTTCTGGCCGTGCTCGTCGGTGCCGGTGAGGAACATCACCTTTTTACCCTGCATCCGCTTGAAGCGGGCCAGCGCGTCGCAGGCCACGGTGGTGTAGCTGTGGCCGATGTGCAGCTTGTCGCTGGGGTAGTAGATGGGGGTAGTGATGTAGTAGGTGTTTTTCTCGTTCATGGGTCTTACTTCCTTTCATAACGCGGCCGCGAATGAAACGGCCGCGGAATCACAAGAGTTCGGGCGGAACGGGACGGCCGTGGTCGTAGGCCAGGCGGTCCTCCTCGCCGATGGGGCGCACCACACGGCAGGGGCTGCCCACGGCGAGCACGCCCGCCGGGATGTCCTTGGTGGCGATGCTGCCCGCGCCGATGACGGCGTTCTCCCCGATGGTAACGCCCGGCAGGATGATGCTGCCCGCGCCGATCCACGTGCCTGCGCCGATGGTGACGGATTTATTATACTGCAGGCCCTTGCGGCGCAGCGCCGGGTGCAGCGGATGGGTGGCCGCCGTGATGGTCACGTTGGGGCCGATCATCACATCGTCGCCGATGTAGATATGGGTGTCGTCGGTGAGGGTGAGGTTGAAGTTGGCGTAGACGTTTTTGCCCAGGTGGGTGAAGCATCCCCAGTTGGCGTTAAAGGGCGGCTCGATGAAGCAGCCCTCCCCCACCTCGGCAAAGATGCGGGGCAGCAGGGCGGTGTGGCCGTCCATGTCCCGGGGGTCCATCTGGTTGTACTGCTGGATGAGCGAGCGGTACTCCATCTGCAGCCGGAACATCTCCGGCGAGTTGCAGACGTACAAATCGCCTGTGTGCAGCAGCTGCATGTTCTTTTCCAGCTCGGTCACAGAGAGCGCCTCCCTTCCGGCTCAGAAGTCAAAGCCCACAGGGGTCTTGCCGCAGGCCTCGATGGTGGCTTTGGCCAGCACCTCGGTGCTGTCGATGAAGAAATCGTCCAGACCGTAGTCCCGCTTGATGAGGCTAAGCTCCGTGCAGCCCAGCACCGCCTTCTGGCAGCCTTGCGCTTTGAGGCCGTCGGCGATGCGGCCGAACAGCTCCAGGTCCACCGGCTTGCCGCTCTTGATCTGGCCGTAGATGATGGTGTTCATCAGCGCGGCCTGGTCGGCCTCGCTGGGCACGGCGCAGCCGATGCCCTCCGCCGCGCACATGCGCTGGTAGGAGCAGCTGGCCACCGTGCCGCTGGTGGCCAGGATGCCCAGCTTTTGGCAGCCGCCCGCCTTGGCGGTGCGCACGGTGAGCTGGATCATGTTCAGCACCGGCACCGGCAGGCTGCGCTGCAGCCGGTCGTAGAAATAATGGGCGGTGTTGCAGGGGATGGCCAGCACGGTGGCGCCGTAGCGCACCAGCATTTCGGCGTCCCGCTCCATCACCGAGAAGGGGTCGTCGTTGCTTTCGCCCAGGATGTAGGCGCTGCGGTCCGGGGTGGTGGCCCGGCTGCTGATGACGATGTCCAGGTGGTCCTGGTCCTTTTCGGCCAGAGTGTGGGCGGTGATCATCTCATAAAAATAGACGGTGCTCATCGGCCCGATGCCGCCCAGCACCCCCAGAACGGGGTGGGGCGCGGCGGATGTCTGGTTCATGGCGTTGCCTCTCTGATGTTTCATCGCCCGGCCGCAAAGGCGGCGGGCGGGGATCGTTTTGCGCAAAAACAGCCGCCCGCGCCGCGTGTGCGGGCAGGGCGTACACACCTTTAATTATAAAGGCGGGGGTGTCAAAGTCAAGCAAAACCCGGCGGGGCTGCCAGCCCCAAAAAGCACAAAAAAACCGGGGCGCCGGACACGGCGCCCCGGGAAACGATTCAGTACATTGGTCTGCCCTCTTATTTCCTGGATTTCAAACGGTCAAACAGAATCTTTTTCATGTTCATCGCGCTTTCTATCTGGAAATTCCTTTATGCAGGCTTTGTAGCTTCACATCGCCTGCACGTCAGTTTGGAGCAAACGATGTCACCACATTGGGGTATCCCTCTCTTGGTTTTGATGCAACGTTATTTCGAAAGGCGTTTTCAGTTTGCCTTGTGGTTAGAATCGGGGTCCTGTTTGGGTTCCATTGGATCAAAACTTGCTGTCAACCGCGCCTTTCGATCTTCTGGCTGTTTGAAACAAAACTCGGAACTTGTTTTCCCGCCTTTGGCTGTTCCATTCCTCAAAGCATGTTCTCACGCGGCCCATCGGCCCCATTGAAAACCATCCTGCTTTGCCTTACCTGGACGCCTCAGGCTCGATCTTGCCAATTCGCGCGCTGTGTCATCCGCTTTCGGGATTCGTGCTTGTCAAAAGGGGACGTTCCCTTTCATGGTCAGTACATTGGAGTTGAAACCTCCGTGTTCTTGAAGTGGCGTCTTTTCACAGACTCCTCTCACACCGATGGGTGTATGAAACATCCGCGCTTTCACGGCGGACATTGAAGGCTGTCTATAATCGGACGTGCAGGCCGCTTTTCTTATGATAGAAAAAACGCCCGCGGGTAATGAGTTTTTAAACGGATGGAAACTTTGGAAGTTCGAATGTTATTTTGCGCTTTTCTAAGCGCGTCGATTCGTTATTCCGGGCTTCATCTATCTAAAAATTCATGCCGGCAGGTCGTGGGCTCTGTACGCTATTTGAACGATCGTGTGCCAGATCAATCGCTCTGTCTCTGGTCTTCTGAAAAAGAAAGCATCTTTTGGTGTTGTGAGCGATCTGGATCGTCAGCGGCAGGACCCACCCTGCCCAAACTGCTTGGGTTCCTCTTTTACCATGATGGTCCTGCGCTCCTTTCCTTCCCGGGGGCCACGTTTCTTCGTTTCCTACCCGCCGGTTTCTAGACCTTGGTGTTCTCTCCTTGGTGTGTCTATACTATATCACACCCCAAATCGTTTGTATATTGGCACGCTGCATAGACTTATGGTGCAAAGTTTGTTCGATTGTTGCCTTGTATTCCCCGGAAATTTGTGCTATGCTTTAAATGTTGGAGTGTATAAAGCGCCGCCCGCTCTCAAAGGAGCAGGCGGCGCTTTTCGGTTATTCCGGCGCGGCCTCTTTCGCGCGGCGGCCGATCAAAAGAGTGAGCCGCCCCAGCAGGATGCCGGCAAAGATCATCATCGGCACCCGCAGGCCGCCCTCATAGAGTGTTTCGGTCAGCAAAACCAGCTTCCCGAGGCCGAAGATCCTGAAGGTCAGCGGCCCATAGCCCAGCAAAAGCAGCAGGATGGCCAGCGCTCCGTCCAGCACCGCCCGCCACAGGGGATAGAAATCCGGCAGACGCATACACCGCCCCGCGATGACGCCCATGAGCAGCGGCAACAGGGGGACAAGGTAAAATGCCGCCAGGTAGAGCCCGTCGCTGATGAAGATCAGGCGGTTGCCGTTGATGTTGCACAGCCACATCAGCCCCATCAGGGCGGCAATGAGAAGATAGGGCACAAAACTTTTCAGAGCTTTCATGGTTCCATCCTCCGTTTCTTTTCGCGTAGCGGATCCTTCACACCTTAACTATAGCAGATGGGCCGGCCTTTGCACACCCCTTTGGACAAAGAAAAGGGCCCCGCCGCTGCCGGCAAAGCCCTCTTTATATAATAAGGATATATAAGGCATCAGGTGACAGGCCCGGTGCGCTTGACGCTGATCTTCACCAGGTTGCGGCTGAGGATGGTGTTCTGGTCGGCGTCCAGGGTGTAGCTGAACTCCACCTCGCCCCCCTCGTCGGTGAGGCGGCTGTGGATCTCGTCCGCCGCCACGCCCAGGGTCATGGCGCCGTAGCCGGTGTCGTAGTGGCACAGGTGGCGGATGCCTTTTTCCACCACCAGCTGCCCCGCCGCCGGGCCGAACCGGGTCATGGACACCTTACTCTCGTCCTTCGCCACCTTCACGGTGGTGGTACAGCCTTCGTAGCCGGTGGTCTCCGACTCCTTATACGTGATGAAAAAGCTGCCGCCCCGGCGCACAAAGCACCCCCGGGTCATCAGCTGCACCGAATCTTCTTCGTCGCCCTGCTCCATGCGCCCGTCGATGCGGATCAGGAAGTCCTCGTTCATGGGCTTCTCCTCCTTTGGATGCGGGGCTCCCGGCCCCGGTCAGTAGTTGTCGATGGCCACCCGGGTCACGGGGCCGTCCTCGTCCCCGCCCACGAACAGCCGGATGAAGGGCTCAAAGCCCGCGGGCTCGTCGCTCACATAATACTCCGCTCCGCCCGCGTGCCCCTCGGGGGCCAGCAGGTCCAGCTCGGTCAGGCGGCGGCGGGCCAGCAGCGCGCCCTCCCGCCCCGCGTCGATGAGGGTCACCTCCGGGCCCATCACCTTGGCGATGGCCGGGGCGATGAGGGGGTAGTGGGTGCAGCCCAGAATGAGGGTGTCCACCCCTTGCTCCCGCACCGGCGCGAGATACTGCTCCGCAATGGCGGCGGTGATGGGGTCGTCCGGCGCCACATAGCCGTTCTCCACCAGCGGCACGAACATGGGGCAGGCCTTGGCAAACACCTGAAAGCCCCCGTCCGCGTTGTGCAGCCGCTGCTCGTAGCTGCCGCTGCGGATGGTGGCGCTGGTGCCGATGACCCCGATGCGTCCGTTTTTGGTGGCGGCCGCCGCCGCGGCGGACGCCGCGTCCACCACGCCGGCAAAGGGCACCGGCAGGGCGGCGGTGTAGTCGGCGGGCAGGATACTGCTCACCGTGCCGCAGGCCGCCAGCAGGAATTTGACATTTTTCGAGAGCAGGAACGCAATGTCCTGCTTCGCGTACTGAAAGATGGCCGACGGGCTGCGGGTGCCGTAGGGCACGCGGCCGGTGTCGCCGAAGTAGACGATCTTCTCGCCGGGCAAAAGCCGCCGCAGCTGACGCACCGCAGTGAGGCCGCCCGCGCCGGAATCAAAGACGCCGATGGCGCGCTCATCCATGGCTCACTTGCCCTCCGCGCGCGCCAGCGCCAGTTCCACCAGTTCGTCCAGCAGCGCGCCCAGGGGCTTGCCCGCCGCCTCCATCAGCTTGGGATACATGCTGATGACGGTAAAGCCGGGCATGGTGTTGATCTCGTTGATGAGCACGTTGCCGTCCTTTTCCACAAAGAAGTCGCACCGGGCCAGGCCCTCGCAGCCCAGGGCGGCATAGGCCTTTTCCGCAAGGCCGCGCACCTCATCCAGCTTCTCTTCCGGCAGGCGGGCGGGAATGAGGGTGCGGCTGGTGCCCAGCACGTATTTGTCGTCGTAAGTATAGAACTCCTCGCTGGCCAAAATCTCGCCGGGGCGGGTGCTCACGGCGCAGCGGTTGCCGATCACCGCGCACTCCACTTCCTGGCCCTGGACAAAGCGCTCAAAAACCACCTTGTCGTCCTCGGCCAGGGCGGTGGCGATGGCGGCTTTCAGGGCCGGGCGGTCCTCCGCCTTGCTGATGCCCACGCTGCTGCCCGCGTTGGCGGGTTTCACGAAGATGGGCCAGCCCAGCTTCTTTTCCAGCCGGTCGGCCAGGGCGTCGAAGTCGTCGCAGCCGGCCCGGTCGGCCCAGTCCCACCGGCAGTGGGGCACGCCCGCCGCGTCGAACAGGATGTTGGCCACCGCCTTGTCCATGCAGGCGGCGCTGGCCAGCACACCGCAGCCCACGTAGGGGATGCCCGCCAGCTCGAACAGGCCCTGGATGGTGCCGTCCTCGCCGTTTTTGCCGTGGAGCACCGGAATGGCCGCGTCCAGCCGCACCGCGCGCACGCCGCCCTCCTCAAAGAGCAGCATGCCGTGGCAGCTCCGGTCGGGGCTGATGACGCAGGGGATGTTGCCGGGGCAGTTCACCCACTGGTCCTCGGGCATCTTGTCGGAGGGGCCGGGGTAGTACAGCCAGCGGCCGTCCTTGGTGATGCCGATCTTGTACACGTCGTAGCGGGCGGGGTCGAGGCCGTCGGCAAAGGTCTTGGCCGACATGCAGCTCACGTCGTGTTCGCTGGAAACGCCGCCGAACAGCAGCGCAACGGTCAGTTTTTTCATCTGGTTCGTTCCTTCTCTCTTCGGGCAAAATGGGCCCCTTTGGGGCATATGCCCATAAGTATTCTAATAATACCATAAAAATGCGCGGCGCGCTACTGCCCCCGCACGCCCCGCCGCCGCTTTTTTTCGCCGTTCGGGGCGAAATTTCTCTTGACGGGCAGGGCCGGGTGTGATATGATGGTATCACCTCTTTTGCAGGTTTATTTTTTTGTGCCCATTTTCGGGTGCGGCCTGCAACTGTCAGGGAGGCTAAACAAACCGTTAAATGGAGGTGCCGAAGACAAATGCGAGTGAAAATCATCCTTGCCTGCACGGAGTGCAAACAGCGCAACTACAACACCAAGAAGAACAAGAAGAACAGCCCCGACCGCCTCGAGATGAAGAAGTATTGCCGTTTCTGCAGAAAGCATACTGTCCATCGCGAGACCAAGTAAGAAAGGCGGAG
>DXBV01000065.1 GCA_019116345.1 Candidatus Allofournierella merdipullorum
TGCCCGGCGGGCAAAGGCCTCTTTTTTACGTCAAAAGGGCGCAAAACCGCGCTATGACGGGCTTACGCGCGCAGAAAAAACGTGCTATAATAGTATCATAGTATCCACGGTGAGACCCCGGCGGGCCCGGGAAAGCGAAAGAAGAACGGTTTTGAGAGACAGCGGCGTTTTGCGAAAGATGGAGGAAAAGCGATGTTTGAAGCAGGAAGTCTGATCGTGTACGGAAATTCCGGCATCTGCCGGGTGGAGGGCGTTTCCATGAAGCCCCAGCCGGGCGGCGGCCAGGCGATGTACTACACCCTCACGCCCTTGTTCGGCAGCGGCACGGTGTACACCCCGGTGGAGACCCGGGTGTTCATGCGGCCGGTCATCAGCGGCGAAGAGGCGAGGGAACTGGTGCGCCGGATGCCCCAGATCGAGCCGGACGCCTGCGAGGACACCGACCAGCGCACCCTGACCGAGCATTACCGGGGCCTCTTGCACACGTATCAGTGCGAGTCGCTGGTGAAGATCATCAAGGGCGTGTATCTCAAGGGCAAGCAGGCCGCCGCCCGGGGCAAAAAGCTGGGCAAGACTGACCGGCAGTTCATGAAGCGGGCGGAGGAACTACTCTACGAGGAGCTTTCCCTGGCGCTGGACATCCCTCAAGAGCAGGTGAAGGACCATATCCTGCAAACGCTGGAACCCGCGGCGCAATAAAAAGAAAAAGAGCCTTCCGACGGGAAGGCTCTTTTTTTGTTCCGCTCAGTGGCAGAAGCTCTCCACCGGCTTTTCCGGCGGGGGATTGGTGAGCTTGGGGCCAAGGGTCATCTGGCTGGAATAGAGGCTGTAGTGGCCGCTGAGCAGGTAGCTCACCGCGCACACCAGCAGATAGAGCAGCAGCGGCTCAGCACCGAACAGCTCCACGCCCAGCAGGATGCTGGCGATGGGGCAGTTGGTCACCGCGCAGAAGGTGGCCACCAGCGCCAGCGCCGCGGCAAGGCCGGGGTCCAGCCCCAGCAGCGGCCCCACAAGGCAGCCGAAGGTGGAACCCACAAAGAAGGTGGGCACGATCTCGCCGCCCCTAAAACCGCAGCCCAGGGTGATGGCGGTGAGCAGCAGCTTCAGAATGAAGGCCGCCGGATGCACCAGCTCGCCCTCGGTGATGGCGTGTTCCACCACGTCCATGCCCGCGCCGTTGTAGGCCCGGGTGCCCACCACCAGAGTGAACAGGATGATGAGGGCACTGCCCACCAGAATGCGCAGATACTGGTTTTTCAGCTTGGTCTGGTAAAGGTGGCTGGCGGTGTGCATCGTTACACAGAACAGGATGCCCAGGATCGCGCAGCCCACCGCCAGCAGCAGGGCGCGCCAGGCGTTGTCAAAACTCAAAGCGGCCGAGCCGTGCACCACAAAGCGCTCCGGCTTTGTGCCCAGCAGCACCGCCGTGCCGTAGGAGATAAGGCTGGCCAGCGCGCAGGGCAGCAGCGCGGAATGGTAAATGATGCCCACGCAGATGACCTCCATGCTGAACACCGCCGCCGTCAGCGGAGTGCCGAACAGGGCGGCGAACACCGCGCTCATGCCCGCCAGCACCATTACCCGCTGGCTGTTGCGGTCCAGCCGCATCTTTTCGCCAAACCAGCCGCCCATGCTGCCGCCGATCTGCAGCGCCGCGCCCTCGCGGCCCGCGCTGCCGCCCAGCAGATGGGTGATGAAGGTGGCCATGATGATGAGCGGCGTCAGCCGCAGCGGGGCCCGCTTGCCCTGCTGGGCGCTCTCCAGCACCGCGTTGGTGCCCCGCTCGGTGCCCATGCGGCAGATGCGGTAGACGAACACGATCACAAGACCGCCCACCGGCAGAAGATACAAAAGCCAAGGGTGTGCCTGGCGCATGCCGGTGGCCCAGCTCACCAGATGAAAGAACACGGCGCCCACCGCGCCGCAGGCCACGCCGGCAATGCCGGCGCACACCATCCACATCACAAAAGTGCGGGTATAGGGTTTAAGGCCCAACTCCCACTTCTGCCGCAACAGATGTTTGAATTGCATTGTATACTCTCCCCTCAAAAAAGCAAAACCTTTCTTATCATATCACAGCCGGCGGTTTCGTCAAGCCTGTGTTTCGAAAATTGATAAAATGTGGTATAATCTATATCATCGTATAAAAAACAAACAGGAGAGGGATGAGCACCATGAAACAGGGCTTTCAAAACAGCGAGCAGGCGGTGCAGATGATGCAGTTCCGCTGCCCCCGGTGGGAGCAGCTGCCCGGCATCGCGCTGTATATGGATCAGGTCACCGGCTATCTGAACGAGGTGTTCGCCCCCTTGTGCACGCCGGGGGAGGAAAAGACCCTCACCAAGGCGATGGTGAACAACTATGTCAAGCAGAAAGTGATGGAGCCGCCCACCAACAAGAAGTACGGCCGCACCCATGTGGCCCAGCTTTTGGTCATCTGCGCCCTCAAGCAGGTGCTGAGCATCCAGGAGGTGGCGCAGCTCATCCGCATCCAGGCCCAGGTGTGCGAGGTGCAGCGGGCCTACGATTACTTCTGCGGCCAGCTGGAGTCGGCGCTGCAGCAGGCGGCCCAGGGCAAGCCCGTGGCCCCCGAAGCGGACGAGGGGCAGCTGCTGGTGGTCCATGCCACCCGCGCCTTCGCCAGCAAGATCTATCTGCAAAAGCGGCTGGAGTTTGAGAACAGCCCGGAATAAACTGCAAAAACAAAAGGGCCCTGCCACCGCGCGTTTTACGCGGTCGGCAGAGCCCTTTTTCTTTTAAAGATTCAGGCCAGCTCGCTGCGCACAAGCTGGGCCAGCTCGTCGGCGATGGACTGGATGAGGGCCTCGTCCTGGCCCTCCACCATCACGCGGATCAGCGGCTCGGTGCCGCTCACGCGCACCAGCACACGGCCGGCGTCGCCCAGAAGCTCTTTTTTCTCCCGGATGGCAGTCTTGATGGCGTCGTTGTTGTAGAACTCCAGCTTGCCGGCGGCGCTCACCTTCACGTTCACCATCACCTGAGGCAGGCGGGTCATCACCTTCGCCAGCTGGGAGAGAGGCTTGCCGCACCGCTTCAGCAGGCACAGCAGCTGCAAGGCGGTGAGCTGGCCGTCGCCGGTGGTGGCGTAATCCCGGAAGATGATGTGGCCGCTCTGCTCGCCGCCCAGGGTGTAGCCCTCCTGCTCCATCTCCTCCAGCACATACCGGTCGCCCACCTTGGTGGCGGCGAAGTGCATGCCGTTGGCCTCGCAGAAGCGGGCAAAGCCCAGATTGGTGAGCACAGTGCCCACGATGGTGTTCCGGCGCAGCTTGCCACGCTCCTGCATATCCAGCCCGCAGATGGCCATGATGAAGTCGCCGTCCACCACATCGCCGTTTTCGTCCACGAAGAGGCACCGGTCGGCGTCGCCGTCAAAGGCCACGCCCGCCACCGCGCCGGGGGTGGAGCGCACCGCTTCGCACAGGGCCTCCATATGGGTGGAACCGCAGCCCTCGTTGATGTTCACCCCGTCCGGCGCGGCGGACAGAATCTGAGCGTCCGCCCCCAGCTGGCTGAACAGCTGGCCGGCGGTGGCTGAGGCGGAGCCGTTGGCGCAGTCCACCACGATCTTCATGCCTTCCAGCGAGGTGGGGATGCTGCTTTTCAGATGCTCCACATAGTCCCGCACGGCGGTGGTGCAGTGGCTGATCTGGCCCAGACCGTCGCCGGTGGCCAGGGTAAAGCGGTTCTGCTCGATGAGGGTCTCGATCTGGTCCTCCAGATCGTCCGGCAGCTTGAAGCCCTCGCCGCCGAAAATTTTGATGCCGTTGAAGGGGTAGGGGTTGTGGCTGGCGCTGATCATCACGCCGGCGTCCGCCTTGTACTTCATCACCAGGTAGGCCACCGCGGGGGTGGGCACCACGCCCAGGTCGATCACATTCGCCCCCACGCTGCACAGGCCCGCCGCCAGCGCCGCGCCCAGCATGTCGCTGGAGATGCGGGTGTCCTTGCCCATCACCACCAGCGGACGGCGCCGCCGCCCGTAGGTGAGCACGGTGGCCGCCGCGCGGCCGATGTTCATGGCGAGCTCGCAGGTCATGTCCTCGCCGGCAATGCCGCGCACGCCGTCGGTGCCGAATAATCTGCCCATGTGTATTGTCTCCTTTCAGCGTTCAGCGGGTCAGACCCGCTTGGCCAGCTTGCCCGGCCCTTTGTAGATGTGCCCGGCGGGAACCACGCCCCGCACGCAGCTGGTGGGATACACCTGGCAGCCGCGGCCCAGCACCGAGCCGGGGCACAGCACGCTGTTGCAGCCCACTTCGGCTCCGTCGCCCACCAGCGCGCCCAGCTTCTTGCGGCCGGTGGCCAGCTGCTCCCCGCCGTTTTTGATGACCACAAGGCTCTTGTCGCTCTTCAGGTTGCTGGTCACCGCGCCGGCGCCCAGATGGGCCTTGCAGCCCAGGATGGAGTCGCCCACATAGTTGAAGTGGGGCACCTGCGCCCCGTCGAAGAGGATGCAGTTTTTCAGCTCCACGCTGTTGCCCACCACGGCGCCCGCGCCCACCAGCGCGCTGCCCCGGATGAAGGCGCAGTGGCGCACCTCCGACTCGGGACCGATGACGCAGGGCGCGCCGAGAAATGCGGTGGGCGCGACCTTGGCGGTCTTTGCCACCCATACCCCCGGCTGGGGCTGGTCGTATTCGTCGGCGGGCAGGCTCTCGCCCAGCTTCACAATAAAATCCTTCAGCTCGTCCAGCACCTGCCAGGGCCACTCCTTGCCCTCGAACAGCGGGGCGGCCAGGGTGTGGGAGAGATCGAACAGTTCTTCGGTGCGGCAAACTTGCATAACGCACGCTCCCTTCCAATGATTCTGCTATCCATCATTATATGAAATCAAAGGCAAAATAACAACTTGAAAATGCAAAAAATGTGGACGAAATGTCAAAAACAGCGTGTTTCACGAAAATCCGACCCAACACGCAGGAAATAATTGTGACATATTTCCACGAAATTTGCACAATAAGCTTTCGCGGACAAAGAAAAGCCCGGTCCGCGGACCGGGCTGTGAAACGCTCACTGCGCTTTTTGGGGCTGTTTGAGGCCCACCACATAGCGGATGCGCCGCCAGTAGACGATGATCGAGATGGCCGGGGCCACAAAGTCGGAGATGGGCTCGGCCACAAAGGTGGACATGGCGCCGAAACAGGCGGGCAGGATGAACAGGGGAATAAAGTAGATGGTCTTGCGCAGGAAGGAAAGGGGCAGGGAATACTGCATCATGCCCATGCCGGTGAAGCCGTCGATGATGGTGTACTGTATGCCCAGCATGATGACGCCCAGGGTGCTGATGCGGATGGCCCGCACCGCCAGTTCGGCCACCTGCGGGTCGCTGGTGAAGATGGACACGAAAAGCCCGGGCACGCACTGGCCGATGAGGAACAGCAGGGTGGTGTAGCTCAACGAGAGCAGAAGGATGAACTTCTGCGCCTCCAGAATACGCTTTGGCTGGCCCGCGCCGTAGTTGTAGCCCAGGATGGCCCCGGTGCCGCCGGTGATGCCGCCCAGCGGCATAGTGACCACCAGCATAAAGCTCTGGGCGATGGTGGCCGCCGCCACCAGCAGGTCGCCCTGCGCCGCGCCGCCGTACTTTTGCAGCAGGGAGTTGAGGGCAATGATCATCACGTTGTCGAAGGCGATGATGACGAAGGGGGTGAAGCCGGTGGCCATCACCCGGCCCATGATGCGGGCGCTGTAGCCGCCGAAGGTGATGCGGATGGGCGGCTGGCGGCCGAACAGGAACACCAGCACAAAGATGCAGCTGGCCAGCTGGCTGAGCACGGTGGCCAGTGCCGCGCCGGCCACGCCCATGTCCAGCACAAAGATGAACACCGGGTCCAGCAGGATGTTCAGCACCGCGCCCAGCAGCACCGAGAGCATGCCCTTTTTGGCAAAGCCCTGGCAGATGATGAACTGGTTCATGCCGGTGGCCAGCAGGGCGAAGAGGGTGCCCGCCAGATACACCGTGTAGTAGCTTTCGGCGTAGGGCAGGCTGGACTCGCTGGCGCCGAAGAGCAGCAGCACCGGCCGCCGGGTGGCATAGGCCAGCGCCATCAGCGCCGCCGCAAGACCGCACAGAAGCACAAAGCAGTTGGCCAGGATGCGGCGCGCGCCCTCGTTGTCGCCCGCGCCCATGCGGATGCTCACCAGCGGCGAGCCGCCCACGCCCACCAGAAAGGCCACCGAGCCGATCATGGTCACGATGGGGCCGCACACGCCCGCTCCCGCCAGAGCCAGATTGCCCACCTCGGGGATGTTGCCGATGTACATGCGGTCCACCACGCTGTAGAGCACGCTCACGAACTGGGCCAGCATGCTGGGCAGGGCGATGCGCAGCACCAGCTGGCGAATGGGGTCACGCCCCAGATCATTTTCCATTCTCACACAAAACACCGCCTTGAAGGCGCAAAGAGTGCCGGACGTGTTCTTTCGCCCGGCACAGCGCCGCTTATTTGTAGATTTTCTGAAGGGTGAAGCCTCGGCCGTGCACCTCGTTCACCGAACTGATGACGATGAAAGCCTGAGGGTCCGTCTCCAGCACCAGATGGTTCAGCTTTGCCAGCTCCCGGTTGGTCACCACCGTCAGCAGCATGTCCCGCTCGGTGCCGGTGTAGCCGGTCTGGGCGTGCAGTACCGTGCAGCCCCGGTCCAGCACCCGAAGGATGATGCGCCGGATGTCGTCGTTTTTCTCGCTGAGGATCTTGACCTGAATTTTGGAGTGGCCCAGCACCGACACCTTTTCCAGAATGACGGTGTAGAGCAGCACCAGCAGGATGCCGTAGAGGATCTGCTCCTTGTCGGCAAAGACCATCTGGCCGATGAGGATGACAAAGTCCAGCAGATACATCACCGCGCCCACCGGCAGGCCGAAGTATTTGTTCAGCACGATGGGCGGGATGTCCATGCCGCCGCTGGAAGCCCCCGCGCCGATCACCAGCCCGATGGCCACGCCGATGAGCACGCCGGCGAACACCGTGCCCAGCATGGGGTCGCGGGTGAAGCTGTCGATGCCCGGGATGCGGGCGAACAGGTCCAGGAACAGGGGGTAGCAGAAGGTGGACAGCGCCGTGTTGAAGGCGAACCACCGGCCCATGGCCAGCGCCCCCACTACGAACATGATGATGTTGGACACCAGCACGAACCCGGCCACCGGCACGTCCAGCCAGTAGCGGGTGGCCAGCGCCAGACCCGTTGTGCCGCCGGTGATGAGCCCGCAGGGCAGCACGAACATGTCCACCGCAAGGGCGTACAGCGCGTTGCCCAGCAGCACCAGCAGAATGTTTTTTCCCCGCGCGGGCAGAATAAATCCCTTCACGGGCGATCCCTCCCATCCATGTTACTGCACGACAGTGCCATGATAAAGCGAAAGGCGGCAGGCCGAACGCCTGCCGCCGAAACGATATGCATGATGCCGGGCGCAGCCCATTCGACCCACCTGCCTTTATTGTACTCCACACAAGTATTGCACAGCCCGGCGGGGATTGCAACCCCCGGCAAAAAAAGTTCGGCGTTTTGCCCCGAAAGATTTGGGGCAAAACGCCGGTCTTTGTCAAATCGCGCAGAGGGTTCAGCGCAGCATGGCGCTCTGGTTCACCACATAGGTGCTGTACAAAAACAGCACGTCCTGGTTTGTGAACTCCACATACTGGGGCACAAGGCCGCTGACCATGTAGCGGATGTCCACCAGCGTGACCTTGCGGTACTGGCCCAGCAGCAGCGGCACAAGGCTGCTGGCGTAGGAATCCCGGAACACCACCAGCTCCTTGTCGGTGGCCGCCAGCGGGCTCTCCACGGTGATGAGGGGGCTGGCCCCGCTCAAAAACACGTCGTAGGGCACGTCGGTGTCCAGTCGCGCCAGGTCGTAGACGGCGGTGGAGTCGGGATACTGGTAGTTGTCGCACACGGCGGCCACGGTGGCGTCGCTGACAAGATAGGTGAGCGTTTCGGCCGTGTCCGCGCCGTACTTGCCGTAGGCGCCGATGAAGCCTTCCACCGTCACCGGGTCAAAGCTGTCCATGTCCACCGAAAGGCCCATGGCCTCGCCCAGCGCATCCACCACGCCGCCAAGACGCTCCTGCCGCCAGTGGCTGTCGGTGAAGTAATAGTCCTCCAGCATCAGCGCCCCGGTCAGGTCGATCTTCTCGATGCCGCTGCCCGCAAGACCTTCGTCCGCCGCGGCGAACAGAGCGGCGTAGTCGGTGGCGGGCGTCACCTCGCCGGGCAGGTAATAGCCCTTGTCCGGCACGATGGCGTAAAAGGCGCGGTTATCCTCCGTGAGCAGGTCGGCCTTCAGCTTTATCAGTTTTTCGGCAAAGCGGGCGGCGCTTTCCGTGTCCGCTTCGCCCAGTGCCTCCACCCAGTGGCCCTGGGCGGTGTACATGCCGTTCTCGTCGGGACGCTTGCCGCGTTCGAACGCGCCTGCTGCCACTGCAATGGCCGCCACGACGGCAGCCGCGAGGCAAAGCCCCGCGGCTGCGAATACGATCTTGCGGTTCACGGCTTACTCAGCCAGCGCGGTGAAAGCCGCGTGGATCGCCTCAGCGCTGTCGGCGCCGGTCATGATGAGGATGACCACGTCGCCGGAGTAGTCCACGATCTTGCTCTCGGCCTCAACGCAGATCCACTTGCGGGGATCGGCATTGGCCTCGATGTCGGCAGCCAGCTGCTCGGCCTCCTCGGCGCTGTTCGCGCGCACCAGGCAGACGGAGAAGGGCACGGAGGTCATGGCGGCGTCGGCGGCGATGCCCTCGGCGTAGCGGTCATTGGTCACGCCCAGGTTGTACTCGGAGTTCTCCTCGGTGAGGGCGGTGTACTTCTCGCCGCCGTTCAGGTCGGCGGGCATCAGCATGGGCATCTGGTCCTCGGGCACGCTGGCCAGAACGGTGTCCATGATGTCGGACAGGCTGCTGGACAGGGTCACGTCGCCGGAAGGAGCAGACTCGGAAGAGGGCTCGGAAGCAGGCTCAGAGGCGGGCTCGGACGCCGGAGCGGAGCTGCTGGGCGCAGAGGAAGGGGCGGAAGAAGAAGGGGCGGAAGAGCAGCCGGCGAAGGCGGCCACAGCCATGATGAGAGCGAGGCTCAAAGCAAGTTTTTTCATGTGTTTGACTCCTTATAATAAAGAAATGTGCGGCCGGGCGTGGGGTTAGTGTTCCCCGCCGGCACAGAGTAAACACCTTGCAGGGGGAAATTATTGCAAACCTGCCAAAATTTTTTTGCCTTTTTCATGCGAAACGCTCCCTTGCCCGGCGGCGGATAGATTGTTATACTTGTAACGGGCGGAGAAGTTCCGCCCGCGCAAGCATTTTGCTTGACCTGAAAAGGAGAGGATACCAATGGCCAATCGCATTGTTCTGAACACTATTTCCTATCATGGCAAGGGCGCCATCGAGAACATCGTTCCCGAGCTGACCGCCCGCGGCTACAAAAAAGCCTTTGTCTGCTCTGACCCCGACCTGGTGAAGTTCGGCGTGACCAAAAAGGTCACCGACCTGCTGGACGCCGCCGGTTTTGCTTACAGCGTCTACAGCGACATCAAGCCCAACCCCACCATCGAGAACGTCCAGACCGGCGTGGCGGCCTACCAGGCCAGCGGCGCGGACTGCATCGTGACCATCGGCGGCGGCTCCTCCATGGACACTGCCAAGGCCATCGGCATCATCGTGAACAACCCCGAGTTTGCCGATGTGCGCAGCCTGGAGGGCGTTGCCCCCACCAAGAAGCACGCGGTGTTCACCATTGCCGTGCCCACCACCGCCGGCACCGCCGCCGAGGTGACCATCAACTACGTCATCACCGACGTGGAGAAAAAGCGCAAGTTCGTCTGCGTGGACACCAACGACATCCCCGAGGTCGCCGTGGTGGACCCGGACATGATGTCCACCATGCCCAAGGGCCTCACCGCCGCCACCGGCATGGATGCGCTGACCCACGCCATTGAGGGCTACATCACCAAGGGCGCCTGGGAGATGACCGACATGTTCCATCTCAAGGCCATCGAGCTCATTTCCAAGCACCTGCGGGGCGCCGTGGCCGGCACTCCCGAAGGCCGCGAGGGCATGGCTCTGGCTCAGTACATCGCCGGCCAGGGCTTCTCCAACGTGGGCCTGGGCATCGTGCACTCCATGGCCCACAGCCTGGGCGCTGTCTACGACACCCCCCACGGCGTGGCCAACGCCATCCTGCTGCCCACCGTGATGGAGTACAACGCCGACGCCACCGGCGAGAAATACCGCGACATCGCCAAGGCCATGGGCGTGGAAGGCGTGGACGCCATGACCCTGGATGAGGCCCGCAAGGCCGCCTGCGCCGCCGTGAAGCAGCTGAGCCAGGATGTGGGCATCCCCGCCGATCTGAAGGCCATCGTGAAGGAGGAGGACGTGCAGTTCCTTTCCGAGTCCGCCTATGCCGACGCCTGCCGCCCCGGCAACCCCAAGGACACCAGCGTGGAGGAGATCGCTGCCCTCTACCGCAGCCTGATGTAAGGCGTTCAGAACAAATCAAAAAAGAGGGGCCGCCCCGCGGGGCGGCCCCTCTTCCTTTTTATATTGTCTTTCGGGGAGGCTCACATCCCGCCGCAGTAAAAACGGGTCACGGCATACGTGCCGTCCAGCGGCCCGGCCGAAAGCTGGCCTGTGTATTCCTCTGGCTTGCCGTCCACCGTCAGGCTGACGGTGAAATCAAAGTTGTCGTCGCCTGTCCCTTCCAGCTGAACTTCTGCCACCTCCACCTGCTTGCCCGCATAAAACTCGTCGTACCGGCTCAGGGTACGGTTGGCGATGAGCACGTCCAGTGCTTCCGGGCTGACACAGGGGGCAAGCCCTTCGTAATAATCCGTCACGGCGGCCTCGTCTGTGACGGAAACCTGGGAGAAGGCATCGTAGCGGCCGTCGGCGTTGGCGGTGAAGAATTCCGTCAGGAATGCCTCGCCGGCCTCCTCCGGTGTCTGGAAGGCCGCTTCTTTGGGGGAGCAGGCGCACAATGCAAGAGCAAGCGCCAGGACTGCCAGAAAAAGCTTCGGGATGCGGACGTTCATGAGCGGGGCCTCCTTTTCCTTTTTTAAAGGGGTGTTCCTTGCTTTAAACATAGCATGAAATACCAAAAGAGTAAACACAAAACGCGGCTTTGCGCAAAAAAGAGGCCGCCCCGCGGGGCGGCCTCTTTTTATATGTGAGTCAGTGTTTATCCAGATACTCCGCGGCGGAAAGCCCCGCGATGAGCCCTTCGCCCACCGCCTTCGCCACCTGCAGCGGCGCGCCGGCGATGTCCCCGGCGGCAAAGGCGCCCTCGATGTTGGTGGCCATCTGCCGGTCCACCTTCACAAAGCCGTCCTCGATGGCAAGCCCGGGCAGCAGAGCGTCCGGCGCGATAGCGCTGCGCAGAATGAACAGCCCCTGGATGGGCAGTTTTTTGCCCGCGACCTTGAACCATTCCACCGTCTGGCCGCCGCCCACCGCCTGCACCGCGCCGGGCAGGTGCTCGATGGCCTCGCTGAGCTCCGGCGGGCGCTTGGGGGAAACAAAGCGCACCTTGCAGCCGATGGAGGCCAGGAAGTTTGCCTCGCCGGCGGCCTCGGGGGAAAGCCCCCACACCGCCACCTCACGGCCCCGGTAGAGCATTCCGTCGCAGGTGGCGCAGTAGGACACGCCCCGGCCCAAAAACTCGCTCTCGCCCTCCACGGGTTTGGCCTTGGCCACGCCGCCGGCCAGAATGACCGTGCGGGCCTCCAGAATGTTGCCGTCAAAGTTCAGCATGAAGCGGTCGCCCATGGGCAGCACATTGGCCACCCGGCCCGGCTCCGGCACGATGCCCAGGGCTTTGGCGTGGTCGGCAAAGGCCGCCAGCATCTCGCTGCCGGACAGCCCCGGCAGACCCAGATAGTTGTCCACCCGCTCGGCCTTGGCCAGAAGGCCCGCCCCCGCGCCCAGCACCCGGACGCTCTTGCCCCGCTGGTGCAGGTTGATGGCCGCCGAAAGCCCGGCGGGCCCGCCGCCCACCACCGCGCAGTCCAACATGGCTTCACTCATAAAAAACGCGCCTCCTTGCCCGTTGATCGTTGTATTCAGTATAGGGCATCGAGGCCCCGTTTACCGTAATTTTATCACAAAAAACGGCGCATTGCCAACCGGCTCCGGGGCCGCTATAATAGAAAAAAAGGGGGAATGGTTTGTGTTCGGTCCTGCGGATAAAAAACTGGGCTTTGGGTTCATGCGTCTGCCCATGAAGGGGGACGAGGTGGACATCGAGACCGCCAGCCGTATGGTGGATGAATTCCTGGCGGCGGGCTTTTGCTACTTCGACACCGCCCACGGCTATCACGACGGAAAGAGCGAGGCCGCGCTGAAAGCGGCCCTCACCAGCCGGTATCCCCGGGAGAAATACATCCTGGCGGACAAACTCTCGCCGCCTTACTTTGAAAAGGAGGCAGACATCCGGCCCCTGTTCGAACAGCAGCTGGAAGCCTGCGGCGTGGAGTACTTCGACATGTATCTGATGCACGCCCAGAGCGCCGGGCGCTTTGAGTTCTACAAGAGCTGCCGGGCCTACGAGACGGCGTTTGCGCTGAAGGCGGAGGGAAAGGTGCGCCATGTGGGCATCTCCTTCCACGACACCGCCGAGGTGCTGGAGCGCATCCTCACCGAGTATCCCCAGCTGGACTTTGTACAGCTGCAGTTCAACTATCTGGACTTCGAGGACCCCCAGGTGCAGAGCCGTGCCTGCTATGAGGTCTGCCGCCGCCACCACAAGCCGGTGATCGTGATGGAGCCGGTGCGGGGCGGGCGGCTGGCCCAGCTGCCCGACGAGGCCCGGGCGCTGCTGGCCAAGGTGAGCGACAGCAGCCCGGCGGCCTTCGCCCTGCGCTTTGCCGCCGATTTCGAAGGGGTGAAGATGGTGCTTTCGGGCATGAGCACCCCCGAGCAGATGGAGGAGAACCTGCGGGTGATGGGCAGCCTTTCGCCCCTGTCGGACCGGGAGCGGGCGGCGGTGGAACCGCTGCGGCGCATCCTCACCGCACAGCAGCTGGTGCAGTGCACCGCCTGCGGCTATTGCACCTCCGGCTGCCCGGCGTCCATCCGCATCCCGGACCGCTTCGCGGCCTACAACGCCCGCCTGCGGGGCGAGGCGGACGCCGCTGCCCGCTACGCCGCCGTGCCCGGCGGGGAGGCCTCGGCCTGCGTGGGCTGCGGCGCCTGCGAAAAGACCTGCCCCCAGAAGCTGCCCATCCGCAAGCTGCTGGCGCTGGCGGCGCAGGAATTCGAAGCCTGAAACAGAAAAAAGAAGGGGCGTGCCCGGCCGGACACGCCCCTTTGCGTTTTCATCCCTGGGAATATTTCAGCCGGGTGGCGGCCCCGCCCCGCAGGTGCCGCTCGGCCTTGTTGGCCTCCAGCACCTGCTGCACCTGACGATACAACTGCGGGTTGAGCCGCTCCAGCCGGGTGGTCACATCCTTGTGCACCGTGGACTTGCTGACGCCGAAGGCGCCGGCGGCACTGCGCACGGTGGCACGGTGCTCGATGATGTACAGCGCCAGCAGTGTGGCGCGCTCGTCGATGTTCCCTTTCACACAGCGTCACTCCCCGTGATGAGTTCTCACGCAGAATGTATATGCCGGGGCGCTGCGGGATATGAGACGCAAAAAAACTGTTGACATCTGCTTTTCAGGGTGGTATTCTAATCTGCGTGAAAAAGGGTATGCAGCGGCTGCCGGATCTCACGATCCGTCGGCCGCTGCATCTTTTTTTGGCCATACTATACACAAAACGGGGAAAAGGGGAATAAGGCATGTTGACAGCGATCACTGGCGTAAACTGGGGCGACGAGGGCAAGGGCCGCATGGTGGACCTGCTCAGCCGCGACTATGACATCGTGGCCCGGTATCAGGGCGGCAACAACGCGGGCCATACCGTGAAGAACGAGCGGGGCAAGTTCATTCTGAACCTGCTGCCCTCCGGCATCCTGCGGCCGGGCGTGGTCTGCGTGATGGGCGGCGGCATGGTCATCGACCCGGCCCATCTGGAGAAGGAGATCGCTTCTCTGCGGGCGCAGGGCGTGGAGATCAGCCCCGAGAACCTGAAGATCAGCGACCGGGCCACTGTCTGCATGCCCTGGCATGTGGCCGAGGACGGCCTGGAGGAGGACCGCCTCTCCGCCAGCGGCAGCCAGTTCGGCTCCACCCGGCGGGGCATCGCCTACGCCTACGGCGACAAATACATGAAAAAGACCCTGCGCATGGGGGATCTGGTGCACCCGGACGAGGGCCGCAAGCGCCACCTGGCCACCATCGTGGAGTGGAAGAACCTGACCATGGAGCGGGTCTACGGCGCAAAGCCCATCGATCTGGAAGAGGCCTGGGCCTGGTGCCAGAAGTACGGTGAGCTGTTCCGGGACTACGTCTGCGACACCGGCGCTTATCTGGCGGACGCGGACGACGCGGGCAAGAAAATTATGTTCGAGGCTCAGCTGGGCGCGCTGCGGGACATCGACTTCGGCATCTACCCCTACACCAGTTCCTCCAATGTGATCGGCGCCTACGCCCCCATCGGCGCGGGACTGCCCGGCCATAAGCTGGACAAGAGCATCGGCATCATGAAGGCCTACTCCTCCTGCGTGGGCGAGGGCCCCTTCACCGCCGAGCTGGCCATGACCGAGGAGGAAAAACACCTTCTGCGGGAAGCCGGCCACGAATACGGCGCGGCCACCGGCCGGCCCCGGCGGGTGGGCCCCTTCGACGTGGTGGCCAGCCGCTACGGCGCGAACTGCCAGGGCGCGGACGAACTGGCCCTGACCCTGCTGGACGTGCTGGACTATATGGACCAGGTGCCGGTGGTGGAGAAATACCTGGTGGACGGCGTGGAGACCGACCGTTTCCCCATGGGCACCGCGCTGGACAACGCGCAGCCGGTGGTCAGAACTCTGCCCGGCTGGCACTGCGACATCAGCGGCTGCCGCCGCTGGGAGGAGCTGCCCGAGGCCGCGCAGAACTACGTGCGCTACATCGAAAAGGCGGTGGGCCGGCCCATCCGCTACATCTCGGTGGGCCCCGACCGGGACGCCTGCATCCTGAAAGACGGCGAGTAAACGCAAAAAAGAACGCCCCCGTGGAGGCGTTCTTTTTTGCGTTCAGTTCAAAGGCCCACACTGGGGCGGCTGCTTGCCGGCTTCGGGCGCTTCGGCGTTTGCGGCGGGGGCCGCAGGCTCCGCGGGGGCGTCCAAAGGCAGGCAGGGCAGCGGCTCTTTCCAGAAGCGGCTGGCCAGGCTGGGCAGATAGAGGGCCGCCAGCAGCACGGCGCCCACCGCCACGTCGGCCCAGCCGATGACCTGGTTCTCGATGACGGAGGTGGTGCCGGCAAACACGGCGATGAGGTTGTTGTTCAGATAGTGCAGCACCACCGGCACCCACACGGTGCGGGTCTTGTGCTGGGCATAGCCGAAGAAGCTCGCCAGGCACACGCAGAGCACGATCTGGTTGACAAGGCTCTGCAGCCAGGTGCTGGGGCTGTAGAAAAAGATGTTCAGCGGCAGGTGCCAAACCCCCCACAAAACGCCCAACGCCAGCACGCCCCGCCGGGGGCCGAACCGCTTTTGCAGCAGCGGCTGCAAAAAGGCGCGCCAGCCGTATTCCTCGCCCAAAAAGGGGGTGTAGACCAGGAAGAAATACAGCGGCAGGACAGCCAGATTGATGCCCAGATAGAGCCAGTCGGTGGTAAAGCCCATGTCCGCCAGGGTGGCGGAGGGGTCGGCCAGCTTGGAGGCGGCGATGAGGATGGCATAGCGCCCCAGATACAAAGCCAGGAACAGCAGCACCGTGAGCACGATGGCTCTGCCGCCGCCGGAGCCGCCAAGGCGCAGGCCGCCGGCGGTGCGGCGGGCCCTGCCGTCCAGGAAATAAAGCACAAGGCACACCAGGCTGCCCAGAATGATGACGAGGTTGGCGAGCAGCAGCGCCGCCTGCGGCTGTATGAAGGTGACCAGCGTGACGACCGCCATCACCGCCGTGAGGGCCAGAAAGCCGACGAAAAAGCGGCGGGGCAGAAGCTTATCTCCCCGGCGGGTGATGAGCAGCGCCAGCATCGCGCCGGCGGCGGGGTAGAACATCTGGGCGTTGGCAAACACCGCGGTGCTGCCCCCCATGCTGTGCACCAGGGCCATCGCCACGCCCATCAGGCAGGGCGCGCCGAAGGCCACCGCAAAAAAGATGGCAAGCTGCCGTTTTTCCGTTTTGGTCCATTTCATCGTCTGGTTCCTCCTGTTTCATTCGGTTTTGGCCCGGCCGCTATCCAGCGCATGGGCCCGCAAAAGGTAGGTCAGGGTCTGGGTGAGCCACAGCCCGCCCAGCATCACTGCCCACAGCACGCTGGCGCCGCCGTACATCACCGCCAGCAACGCCGCCAGCATGGCGAAGGGGTAGATTTTGTTCATGACGGTGTAGGTGTGGTAGCCGCACTCGCCGATGCGCTGGCGCTCGGCCTCGTCGCAGCTGTCGTACCAGTCTTTTTGAAAGCGGATGTCGAACACGTTGCCCCGCTTTTCCGGCGCAAGGCGCTGCTCGGCTCGCACCACCGCCGCCTGCAGCCCGTAGCTCCAGGCCAGTTCGGCGATCATAAGCGGCGCCACCGCCAGGGCGGGAACGGCGCTTTCCCACAGGGTGACGGCGGGCACCGCAAGGCATGAGGTGAGCATCACCCAGGGCATCGCCACCGCCGAAAAGACCATGGAAAGGCTCAGCCGCCGGTTCGCCGCCTCAAAGGCTTCGTCGTCCTCGCCGGCCCGGGCGGCGGCCTTTTGGCCGGCCAGGTACAGCCAGTGGGCGGCGGCGCAGGGCGCAAGGCCCAGCGCCATCAGCCAGGGGCCGGCCTGCGTGAGGCAGTCGCCGGCTTGCTGGGCCAGCTGCATCAGCCCGTCCTCGCGGCCCAGCAGGAAGATGCTGATGAGGGCGCCCGTCAGGGCGCTGGCGATCATGATAAGGGTGAATTTGATGTAGACGCCCCTGCTCGTTTTGGGCGTTTTGGCCTGCTTGTTCATTCCGTTTCCTCCCCGGTCAATGTGAATACCTCTTCCACGGGCACCGAAAACACCCGGGCGATGCGCAGCGCCAGCGTCACGGAGGGGTTGTAGTCCCCCCGTTCGATCAGGCTCACCGTCTGGCGGGACGCGCCCACCAGCGCGCCCAGCTCCTGCTGGTTCAGCCCTTTCGCAGCCCGCAGCTCTTTTACGCGGTTTGCCAGCGGCATAGGCGGCCTCCTTTCATGGTTTGCAAAAGATGTTTGTCAGAATGACAACTATCTTTGTCAATATCAGTATAGCATGACAACTTTCTTTGTCAATGGGTTTTGACAACTTTTTTTGTCAAAATGATTGGAGCACAAAAAATCCCCCGCCCGAAAGGGGCAGGGGAGAGATTCAGGTGATGTGCAAAGCCCGCTGGGCGCGGTAGATGAAGTAGCGCACGGTGTCCACCGCCAGCCACAGCTGGATGAGCACGTAGTTGGGCAGGTTTTTGAAGCGGAATTTGGGCTTGTCCAGCTTGCCCATCACCTTCAGCGCCTCCTTGAAGCCCTGGAAGTAGGCCGGGCCGTAGCCCCGCAGCCGGAACATCACCGCTTTCATCAGATAGCCCAGCGCCAAAAAGGGCAGATTGAGCAAAAACATCAGGATGGGCATGTTTTTATAGGGCAGCAGAATGCTGTTGCGCCCGCTCTGCACGCTTTTGAAGGGATTGTAGCGCACCGCGCCGGTGGTGGCGCCGCAGATGTGGTAGCACCGGGCGGCGGGGCAGTAGACGTTTTTGTAGCCCAGGCTGTTGGCCCGCCAGCTGATGTCCACGTCCTCGAAGTAGGCGAAGAAATGCTCGTCGAACAGGCCGATCTTGTCCAGGATGCTCTTGCGGTAAAGGGCCGCGCCGCCGCAGGCGGAGAACACCCGGCCCGGTTTCTGGTAGCGGCTGACCTTCATGCCGTCGCCCCGCTTGCAGGCAAAGCCCAGGATGGTGACGTAGTCGCCCGCGTCGTCGGCCAGCTCCCGCTCGAAATGGCGGATCATCAAACTGCTCACCGCAAAGATGCGCGGGTCCTTTTCGGCCGCCGCCAGCAGGTTCGCCAGCCAGTCCGGCTCGGCGAAGGCGTCGTTGTTGAACAGCGCCACGAACTCGCCCTTCGCGGCCCGGATGCCCTGGTTCACCGCATAGGAGAAGCCGGTGTTTTCGGCGTTTTCGATGAGGGTGTAGTTCGCCCGGCCCACATAGCTGCGGGCGATGGCAAGGCTCTCGTCGGTGGAGCCGTTGTCCACCACGATGAGTTCAAAATCCTGCTCGGTCTGGGCCCAGACGGACTCGATGGAGTCCCGCAGCCAGCCCGCGCCGTTCAGGTTGGGGATCACAACGGTGGCTTTCATGGCGTGCCGCCTTTCGCTGCAAAAGTTCGGCGGGGCAGGCCCCGCCTGCCCTATTATAGCAAAAAACGCCGCCCGGGGCAACGCCCGGGCGGCGGCAGGCTGCGTTGTCAGGCCAGCGCGTCCTTGATGGCGGAGAACACGGTGTCCTGCTCCTCGCACATCACCAGCACCACCTCGCCGGACTTCACGGTGTCCAGCTTGGCGGCCTTGGCAATGGCGTACTGGTCGGCCAGGTAGTTCTCCTGGGCGGCTTTCTGGCCGTCGATGAAGGTCTGCAGGCCCTCGGTCACGGCGGTTTCCTTGCCGTCGGCGGGCTTGACGATGGCCAGACCGTAGGACTGCACGTTCATCATGCTCACGCTGAACACGGCCTCTTCCACGTTCTCTTCGGTGAGGCCCAGCACCTGCAGGCACATGGCGCCCTGGCTGGCCACGTCCTCCTCGGTCAGGTCGGAGGCGTAGCCGCCGGTGGCGGTGTAGACGCCGTCCTTCAGGTGGAAGATGACCAGGCTCTCGTTGTCCTCGGCGGGGCGGGCGTCGGTGAGGATGGTCACATAGTCCTTCGGCTCGCCGGAGGAAGCGGGGGAGGAGCCGCAGGCGGCAAGGCCCAGAGCAAGCAGGCAGACAGCCATCAGGCTGAAAATACGTTTCATCATTCAAATCTCCTTTTTTGGATACTGTGCCCCCGAAAGGGGCCTTCAATGCATAAACGCGCCGGCGGGCGGAATTATTGCGCCGGGGTTTCCATCGGGTCGGGGCGGCGGTCCACCGGGGTGGACAGGATGATCTGGGTGCTGGTGGGGCCGGAGCGCTGGCACCGGGTGATGAGATGCTCCAGCGACTGCATGGTGTCGCAGGCCACCTTCACGATGTAGCTGTGGCTGCCGGTGACGTGGAAGCACTGGGTCACCTGCCGCTCGCCGTTCACCGCCGCCAGAAACTCGTCCCGGTCGGCGGGGGCCACCGACACGCTGATAAGGGCGTTCACCGCCTGCTGGCTGCCGGGGCTCTTCAGCAGCACCGTGTAGCCGCCGATGACGCCCTCCTTTTCCAGCCGGTGGATGCGGCTGGACACTGCCGGGCTGGTGAGAGAGACCCGTTCCGCGATCTCTTTCACCGACATTCTTGCATTTTGTGCTAAAAGGCTGAGAATTTTTTTGTCCAGTTTGTCCATAGTGTGTCCCCTCCAGAGATAGATGGCAATAGTGATAAAAAACTGATAAATTAAAGAGTTTTGACTGTAAAAATTAACAAAATTAAAAACCGGGATAAGAAATTGGGCGCAACTTAATTATATAAACAAAAAATTGAATTGTAAATAAAAATCAAAAATAAAATCCCGGTTTTTTAATTTGACATTT
>DXBV01000066.1 GCA_019116345.1 Candidatus Allofournierella merdipullorum
AAGCCCAAATACAAAGAGGTCATTCTGCTGCACTATTACCAGCAGCTGAAGGTCAACGAGATCGCCGCGGTGCTGGGCGCGCCCCAGTCCACGGTGAGCATCCGGCTGCGCCGCGCCCGCGAGGCATTGAAAAAAAGATTGGAGGGAGGGCCAAATGAAGATCTGTGACGAAACGGTCCGGGCCGCTGTCGACAGCGGCCTGAGCAGCGTCCAGATGGACGCTGCTCAAAAGCAGGCTATCCTGGCCCAGTGCCGGCCCACGGTGGCCGTGCGGCGTCCCCTTCGCCCGCTGCGGCGCGTGCTGGCGCTGGCCGCGGCTTTTGCCCTCGTTCTGTGCCTGGGCGGCGGCGTGCTGGCCGCGGCTCCGGAACTGCAGCAGAAGCTGGCTGTGCTGGGCGAGGAGACGCTGCAGATGCTCCAGCCCATCAACCAGGTCAGCGAGGACGATGGCGTGCGCATGGAAGTGTTGGCCGCCATGAGCGACGGCCAGGTGGCCGCCGTCTACATCGCCCTGCAGGACACCACCGGCCAGGGCCGCATCGGCCCGGACGCCGACATGTACACCGCCGACATCAGCGGCGCTTTCTTCACCGCCGGCGAGGTGGTGGAGTACGACGAGAGCACCGGCACCGCCATCCTGCGGCTCACCGGCGACGGCAGCCAGCAGCTGGCGGGCAAAAAGGTCACCGTGGGCACCACCAGCATCACCTCCGGGCTGTCTTTCAACGACCCGGTGGACCTGGGCTATACCATGGAAGAAGTGCGCAGCCTCACCGGCCACATCCCGGTGCAGTACGACCAGCAGATCGACTCCTGGGGCGCCACCGGCCCCGCCATGGAGTGCTACACCAAGCTGCTGGACGAGGGCAAGATCCCCGTGCTCACCGGCTGGGAGGAGCCGCTGGCCCTGCCCGGCGTGGACTGGGCCAATGTGAACGCCGCGGGCGTGGTGAACGGCCAGCTGCACATCCAGGTGAACAACCTGGGCGGCATGGGCCGGGTCAACCGGCTGTCCTTCTCTTTGTGGGACGCTTCCGGCGAACGGGTGCCCTGCACCGAGCTGGAAATGGACCTGGGTGAAGATCACAAGATGGGCACCTTCCAGAGCTACAACGACCTGGTGGAGTATGTGCTCATCCCGCCCAAGGACGCGGACCTGTCGGAGCTGTCCATCCGGATGGAGACCATGACCTACGACCATCTGCTCGACGGCAACTGGGCCACCACCTTCCGGCTGGAGGAAGCCAGCGAGTCGCTGGTCATCCCCTGCGGCAAGGATATGAATCCCTGGACGTTGGACGAAGTGCAGGTGTCTCCCATCTCTGTCACCGCCTTCGGCAGCGGCGAGATGACCGCCGAGAGCGAAGCCGCCGACATGAAGGTCATTCTCACCGACGGCACCGAGGTGTCCAGCAGCAGCGCCAGCGTCAGCACCGGCGACGGGACCGTCATCTGCCGCAGCATCTTTGACCGGGTCATCGACCTGGAGAATGTGGCAAAGGTGACCCTCAACGGCGAGGAACTGCCGCTGCCCTGAACGTTTCCACAAACCAAAAGCGCGCTTTGCCAAAGGGCAAGGCGCGCTTTTTTGCGCGGCGGATTCAGCCCTCCTCCTGCGCCAGCAGCGACTGGCGCAGCGAACCCACCGCCGCTTTTTCGATGCGGCTGATGTAGCTGCGGCTGATGCCCAGAAGATCGGCCACCTCCTGCTGGGTCATGGGCGGCTGGCCGCCCAGCCCGTAGCGCAGCAGCACCACCTGCCGCTGCCGGCCGGAAAGGCCGTCCACCAGCTGTCGCAGCCGGGCGGTCTCGTCCCGGCGCTCGCAGTCCTCGTCCAGCAGAAAATCGTCCGGCACCACGTCGATCACCGTCAGGGCGCTGCCGTCCTTGCCCGCCTCGATGGGTTCGTTCATGCTCACCGTGGCGGGGGCCTTCTTCTGCTTGCGGAAACTCATGCGCACCTCGTTGTCGATGCAGCGGGAGGCATAGGTGGAAAAGCGGGCCTGCTTTGTGTTGTCGAAGCTGTTCACCGCCTTGATGAGCCCGATGGTGCCGATGCTGATAAGATCCTCGGCGTCGCCGGGCAGGGAATAGTATTTCTTCACCACATGAGCCACCAGCCGCAGGTTGTGGCGGATGATGCGGTCCCGGGCGGCCATGTCGCCTTTTTTGAAAGCCTCGAAGGCCTCCACTTCCTGCCGCGGCGTCAGCGGGCGGGGAAAACTGCCCGTCTCCAGATGCAGCGCCAGATACAAAATGTGGGACGCGATAAAACTGAAAAAGATGCCGAACATAAAACAACCCTCCCTGCCATAAAGGTATGGCGGGAGGGCGGTGTTGTATGCCGGGGCGCGGGGCTTATTTCAGCTGCAGCCCGTCGTGGAAGGCGCGGCCGGCGACCTCGCCCACCGTGCGGTAGAGGTTGTGGACGGGGTCAAAGGTGATGGGCCGCAGTTTCGCCGGATCGATGCGGCCGGCTTCGTCCAGCACCGCCTCGTCGGCGCTCACGTTCACGATCTCGCCCACCAGACGGCAGCTTTCCGGGTCATAGCTCACCAGGCGGCACTCCACCGCCATGGGCAGTTCGTCGATGAGGGGCGCGTCCACAAAGGCGGAGGGGGTGACGTGCCAGCCCGCCTTTTCCAGCTTGTTTCTCACCTTGTTGCCCGACTCGATGCCCACATAGTCGCAGGCCGCCATCTGGTCGGCCGTGGCCATGCTCACGGTGAAAGCCTTGCGGGCCAGGATGTTGGCGGTGGTCTTGTGGTCGGCGCTGATGCAGAAGGAAAGCTCCTTGTCATCGCTCACGCCGCCCCAGGCGGCGTTCATCGCGTCAGGGATGCCGTCCTCGCCCCAGCTGGCCAGAATGAACACCGGCTGGGGATAGGTCCAGGGTTTCGCTCCGAAATTTTTGCGCATGGTATCTCCTCCTTATGCCCGGCGTCATTCTGCCTTGGAGCCGCCCTGCCGGTGCCGGCGCTGCTCCACCATCTCTACGAACCATTCTACCATATTCGGGTCCTGATGGGAGAAAAATGCGCTCTGCTTTTTGTCCAGCGCGGCGATGGACTCCATCTCCTCTTCGCTGAGGGAAAAATCGAACACGTCCAGATTTTCCCGCATGCGCTCCAGATGGACGGACTTTGGGATGACCGCCACCCCCCGCTGCAAGTGCCAGCGCAGCATGACCTGGGCGGCGGTCCTGCCGTGGCGGCGGCCGATGTCCGTCAGCGCCGGGTCGGAGAACAGACCGCCCCGGCCCTCGCCAAAAGGCGCCCAGGCCTCCGGCTGCACGCCGTACTTTTTCATCCACTGTATGGCCTCGGCCTGCTGGTGGTAGGGGTGTATCTCCACCTGATCCACCATGGGCCGGATGCGGGCAAAGCTGGCCAGGTCCACCAGCCGGTCGGGATAAAAGTTGGACACGCCGATGGCCCGCACCAGCCCTTCGTCATAAAGTTCTTCCAGCGCCCGCCAGGCGCCGTAGTAGTCGGCAAAGGGCTGGTGCAGCAGCACCAGATCCAGATAGTCCACGCCCAGTTTCTCCATGGAATCCAGCACCGAGGCCCGGGCGGCCTGCTGGCCGTAATGTTCCACCCACACCTTGGTGGTCAGAAAAATATCCTCCCGCGGCACGCCGGACTTGCGGATGGCGCTGCCCACCTGCGCCTCATTGAAATAACTCTGGGCGGTGTCCAGCAAACGGTAACCCGCGCCCAGGGCGTCCAGCACGCACCGCTCGCACTCCTGCGGGCTCACCTGATAAACGCCGTAGCCCAGCATGGGCATCTTCACCCCGTTGGAAAGAGTCGTGTATTCCATCGTTTCTTCCTCCGTTTCTACCCCCCTTGCACCGCGCCGGGGGATGTGGTATCCTCAGTGTAGCATCCGGTAGTTACTACCGGTCAACCCCTGATTTGTGAGAAAAGTGCGAAAGGAGAGGCCCATGCTCTATTCCATGAAAGAGGTTTGCCAAAAGACCGGCATGAACTATGAAACGCTGAAATTCTACTGCAACCAGGGCCTTGTGCCCAACGTCAAGCGGGACGGCGGCAACCGCCGGGTGTTCGACGAGCGGGACCTGGCCTGGCTGGAGGGGCTGGGCTGTCTGCGCCGCTGCGGGCTGAGCATTAAGGAGATGCAGCACTATGTGCAGCTGTGCCTGCGGGGGGAGGCGTCCATCCCGGAGCGCAAGGTCATTCTGGCCGAGCGGCGCAAGGCGCTGGAGGAAGAGATGGCCCGGCTGCAAAGCGCGCTGAAATATCTGGACGACAAACAGGCGTTCTACGACGAGGTGCTGGCGGGCCGCAGGCCCTATGTGAGCAACCTTCTGCCCCAAAAATAAAACAAACCCCCGCGGACCCGGCAAATGAAGTGACCCCAAAAAGTTAGACAATATTTTGAAGCAAAAATAGTTCAAGCAACCGAAAGGGCTTGTTGTCTGTGAATCGCAGGCGGCAAGCCCTTCAGTTTTGCCTTGATTCGTCGGTTATTGTAGTAG
>DXBV01000067.1 GCA_019116345.1 Candidatus Allofournierella merdipullorum
GAAAAGTGGATTGCCTTGATGAAAGAGTGCGTCAATCCAACAGAACTGACCGCCGAACTTCTGAATACGCTGATTGAAAAAATCCTTATCCATGAAGCGGTCAAAAGTGAGGACGGAAGCCGGGAACAGGAGGTAGAAATCTTCTACCGCTTTATCGGCAAAATCGAATGACACATCTTGAGATACCCAACAATATCTTTAACTAAGGGAAACTGGATTGTGCGCCCCGGACATTGCCCTGCTGGAACCTTTGGCGCAGACGCTGGACGCCACGGTGCTGGAACTCATCTCCGGAGCCAGGGCAAAACAAGAGACGCGCCCGGAAAACGTAGACAGCGCCGTGCAGGAAGTGCTCCGGTATTCGGAACAGGAGATCACCCGCAAGGGGAAAACCATACGCAAACGAAGTCTGCTGGCGGCGGTGGGCGTTTGCCTGGCCCTGCTGCTTGCCCTGCCCGTCTTGAACGGAACGCTGGGCGGCGACGGGTTCGCCTGGCGGTGCATCCCCGCGTGGCTGTGTGCCCGCAATGCCGCCCGGGCGCTGGAAGATTACGACAAAGAGGGCATAGAGCACTATATCGGCAATGCCGGCGGCATTTATGAAGCGCTGGAAGAACTCAGGGAGCAGGGCGTGGTCATCCGAAACGCCGAGGCGAGTTTCAGCCGCACACGGCTGGACGATATGTTCCTCTTCACCGAGCTGGAACTGACGGTGCAGCAGGAGAGCATCACCTATCTGCTCACCTGCCAGGGCACCTGGCGCAACGGGAAGGTGGAGTGGATGCAAATTTACGTTCCCAGCGTGGGCTACGACGGCCCGGAGTGGCTGCCGCAGCTGAGCGAGGCGCTGGCCACCTATGACCCGGGCTGAATGCCTGGACGATTTTTTTATTTTCCCTCTTGACTCTGCCGTACCGTCAACTGGTACACTGATAGCAGGAAGGAGGGAGCAGCATGGAATATTCCATCCATGAGCTGTCGCGCCTGTCGGGGGTGTCCACCCGCACCCTGCGCTGGTACGACGAGATCGGCCTGCTGAAGCCCGGCCGGGTGGCCGAGAGCGGCTACCGCTACTACGGCCCGGCCCAGGTGGACCGGCTGCAGGACATTCTGTTTTACCGGGCCCTCGGGGTGGAGCTGGCCCGCATCCGGGAATGTCTGGAGGCGCCCTCTTTCGACCGGCTGGCCGCCCTGCGGCAGCATCTGGCTGCCTTGCAGGCCCAAAAGGCACGGCTGGAAAGCCTGATACAGTCGGTGGAAGAGACCATCGGCTGCGAAGAAAGGAAGGAGCCTATGGAGGACGAGAAGAAATTTGCCGCCCTGAAAGCGAAGCTGGTGGCGGAGAACGAGGCCGCCCACGGCAAAGAGGCCCGGGCCAAATACGGCGACGGAGCGGTGGATGCCGCCAACGCCAACGTGATGGGCCTGACACAGGAGCAGTACGACGCGTGGAACGCGCTGGACGCTGAACTGCGTCAGAGACTGGAAGTCGCGGTGAAAGCGGCCCTTGCACCCGACAGCGAAGAGGGCAGGAAACTCTATGACCTGCACCGCCGCTGGCTGGCGGTGACGGTGAAAGATTTGACCCCTCAAAAGCACCGGGGCATCGCCCAGCTGTATGTGCTGGACGAGCGGTTCACCGCCTACTACGACCGGGCGGTGCCCGGCTGCGCCCAATTTTTGCGGGACGCGGTGGAGCACTGGGCAAAATAAAAGAAGCGCCCCCGGCAAGTGCCGGGGGCGCTTTTTATTTGCTCGAAAGTGCACGGCGCAGATCTTCCAGATACAGCGCTTGCTGCCGCTTCAGATACCCGGGCACGAAGGGGCGCATCCACCAGCACTTTGCGGTGACGGTCTCGGTGCAGACCAGACGGGAACCATTCGCTGTTTCTTCAAAATGCCCTTCCCAGGCGCCGGACATGTTGCCGTTCTCCATGGTGAAGGCCCAAAAGCGGGGCGCTTCGCGGGCCGTGACCGTGAAGCAGGTGGCATAGCCGTTCCGGGTGTGCTCCACAAAGCGGCTTTCGTCCAGAATTTCTACCCGGGCAAGATCGCTGCGCCAGCCGGTGTGCTCCAGGTCGGTCACGGTGTGCCACAGCGTTTCCACCGGGCAGGAGAACTCCGCCGCCACTTGTGACGTTGCCATTCGCTCACCCCTTTCCCTTGTTCAGCTTCAGACTGATGCCCGCCCGGTCCGCTTCCGCCTGCAGCAGCGCGGCGGCGGCCAGCGCCTTTTCTTTGACCGGTGCGGCGGCCAGATCGCTTTGGGAAGCCAGCGTCTCCATCACCCGGCGCAGGGCCTCCGGTTCCAGCAGATAGGCGGCCGCGCAGTAAAGGGACTTGCGACGGCCGTCGTTCCAACCCGCCAGCAGTTCGTCCAGAACGGCGCGCTTTTGACGCAGCCGGTCCAGCCAGGCGTCCGGCCCCATCTCCCCGGCGCGGGCCAGGTCGGCGGCCCGGCGGCTGTGGGGCACAAAGGAATCCGCCGCGTCAAACTCATCGTAGCGGGCGCAGGGGTAGGCAGCACATTCGCTGCAAAATTCCGGCCCGCCCTGCTCCAGCGAACACCGGGCAATGGCGCAGCTCTGGTTGCCGGCCCCGCCGCCGCAGCCCGGGCAGTACCCGCCCACCTGCATGGGGCAGAGCAGGCAGGCAAGGCCGCAGAGGCTGAATTCTGTGTGCTCCCGCGTAAATCCTTTCACGGCCGGCCCTCCTTCCGCACCGGCTGCCGGATGACCGTTTTCAGCTTTTCCGGCTTGCAGCGGCGCACGTCGCTCAGGTATATCTCGTGGTGGAACCTGCTCTCGCTGAAGTCCGGCAGATACCCCTGGGCACGGGCGTATTCATCCATCGCCGCCACGGTGGCGGGCTCGTCATCGTAGGGGCCCAGGTGCATGCACTGAACACAAAGTCCCTCTTCCCAGGAAAAGAACTCCACCTTTGAAAAATCCTGCTTCTTCTTTTCGGTGGCCTCACGGATGGCCCGCTGGAACACTTCTTCCGTCACGAACTCCGGCAGGCGGATGAGGCTGATCCACTGAAAATCCGCTTTGCGGGCGTAGTCCACGCCGTGCACGCCCTCCTGCCACCACAGGCCCTCCAGCGGCGGCACCACATAGTCGAAGTAGCCCTCCGGCCGGTGCTTGCTCATCTTGATGGTATAGGCCACGGCGTAAAGCAGGCCCAGAGCTTCTTTGTAGGCGCCGCCTTCCTGGTTGGGGTCGCCCTGCCCTCGCACCGCCAGAAAATTCATGGGCGGCACCGTGACGATGCCCGGCGTTTTGGGCGGAAGATAGAATTCTTTGCATTCTTTTTTTTAGTCGAAGGGCATGGTCATTTCCTCCTTTTCTTCCGGGGGCGGGTGTTCAGCGCCCCGCAGGTGATGCGCACGAGCGCCGTCATCAGCTCCCGGTCCTCCACGTCCTCCACCAGGAAGGAGTCTCTGGCTCCCTCGTAGGGCGGAGCTTTGGGCAGGTCCGGGAAGGCAGCCTGGCCCTCGGGGGTGATTTTTACGAAAAACTGGTCATCGCAGATGACGGCGAAAAACACGCCGTCGCAATAAAGACCGTATTCGCCGAACATCTTGCGGCTGCGGATGGTCCCTGCCTCCCGTAGCTGATCGGCCACAAAGTCCACAAAATCCGGATGGGATGCCATATCAATTCCTCCCGTCATAGCGTTCGGCCAGCGACCGGGTCAGGTCGCGCAGTTTTTGGCGCAGCTCCTGCGGCTCCACCAGTTCCGCGTCCTCGCCGAAGGTGAGCACCCAGCCGAGGGCGCTGTCCGCGTCGGGAAAGCCGCCGGTAAAACGCAGGCGGCCGTCCGGTTCTTCTGCAAGACCGTCTGCGCCGTATTCCTCCACCAGCCGCCAGCGCCATGCCGGGTCAAAGAGAACGGTCACATGGTATTTCACCGGAAAGACCCGCTCCGGGGCAAGGTCCGGCAGGGGCGCGGGGCGAGGCTCAAAGGGCTCGCCCGTGGAGAGTTCGGTCATGCGGTTCAGCTTGAACAGGCGATAGTCCTCCCGGGTGCGGCAGCGTCCCCACAGATACCAGGCCGACCAGTGGAACACCAGATAGCAGGGCTCCACCGTGCGGCGGGACTCTCCCTTGGGAGAGAAATAGCAAAAATGTACGGCGCGGTGCCGGCGGATGGCGTCCTGTATCAGTTCGATCTTGGGGGCGAGGCTGTCCTTGTACCAGGAGGACAGGTCGATGAGCAGCTCGGCACTGCCGGGCACCAGTGTGCCCGCCCCGGCGGACAGCTTTTCCATCAGCTGGGCATAGCGGCGGGTGCCGCTGACGCTGTCCAGACTGCGAAGCCCCGCCAGAATGGCCTGCATCTCCGGGGCGGTGAGCATGGTACGGTCCACCCGGTAACCTTCCAGAATGGAGATGCCTCCGCCCGCCCCTTGGGTGGTGACGATGGGAATGCCTGCCCGGCAGAGAGCCTCCACGTCCCGCTGGATGGTGCGGCGGGACACCTCGAACCGCTCTGCCAACTCCGGCGCAGTGACCTTTTCCTGCTGCAACAGGATGGACAAAATGCCGATGAGCCGGTCCAGTTTCATGCGCCCCGCCGCCTTTCCTCTGCTTGCCTGTATTATACCACAGGAACCGGACAGCTGTCTGTCATGTTTGCCATGTGACTTTTGTCGTGGTATCATACATTCAGAAAGGCGGTGAAGTCCAAATGACGCTCCTTCGAGGTAATTTCTCGGTGCAGTGATCCGTCTGATAGCAGACTGCATCGAGTAAATAACTGTTATCAGCGAACTGCACCAAATCGTACAGACGAATACGAAAAGGAGCGGTTTTGAATGAACAGAACGGAGCTGTATCGCCAATGGCTGCAGGAAGAGCGTGCGGCGCAGATGAAAGGCTGGGATTTTTCCCATCTGCGCGGGCGCTATGAGGAGGAGCAGGACCTGCCTTGGGACTATGAGCAGGTGGTTCGAGCGTTCCTGCGGCCGGATAAAGAGCTTCTTGATATGGACACCGGCGGCGGGGAGTTCCTGCTGTCTCTGGGGCACCCCTATAATAAAACCAGCGCCGCCGAGGGCTGGCCACCCAACGCGGAACTCTGCCGCCGGCGGCTCTCCCCGTTGGGGATACGGTTTCAGCAGGCGGATGGCGGGGGGCTTCTGCCCTTTACCGATGGGGCTTTCGATTTGATTTTGAACCGTCACGGAAGCTATGATCCGGCGGAGATCAGCCGCCTGCTGCGGCCCGGCGGAACGTTCATCACCGAACAGGTGGGGGTGAAAAACGACCGGGAACTGGTTCAGCTGCTGCTGGGGGAGTTGCCGCTGCCCTTTCCCCGGCAGACCCTTGCCTGCGCCGCAGGAGAGGTACAAAGCGCCGGCCTGCGGGTCGTGCGCGGGGAGGAAGCTTTTCGCCCTATCCGCTTTTGGGACGTGGGGGCGCTTGTGTGGTTTGCCCGCGTGCTGCCCTGGGAATTCCCGGGCTTTTCGGTGGAAACCTGCCGGGAGCAGCTGTATCACGCGCAGCAGATTTTGGAGCGGAACGGCGTGATCGAGGGAACGATCCACCGGTATCTTCTGGTGGCGCAAAAGGATAAATAAAGAGCGGGCCGGGTCTTCGCGTGTGCGAGACCCGGCCCGTTTGTTTTGCCCGGTGAATGGCGTTTATTTGAGGGAAAGTGATACCCCAATTCGCCCCGCCGCAGGGGCCAGCCCGTCAAAGCCCACACACCGGCTGGGGCGGGCGTTCACTGCCCAGTCCAGCATGGGCTGCGCGGCGCTGGCAGCGTCCAGACAGGTGTCCAGCGAGAGAACATCCTCCCAGGCGCGGTTGAGAAAGGCGACTTCCCGCCGCCCGTGGGTGCGGGTGAGCTGCGCGTCGCCGGCGGCTTGCAGATAAATGTTGATTTGTTCGGAAGTAAACCCTGCGGCAGTCAGGCTGTCCACAAGGCCGGTGCGGAACAGCTCGGGCAGATCGGCCCAGAGCAGCCCCGGCACATCGAAGCGCACAAAGGTGTAACGGCTGTGGCAATGCACCGCCAAAAGGCATTTGCGGCCCCGCAGTTCGATGACGTGCAGGTCCCAGCAGAAACGCCGGTCAGCTTCGCTGCCGTAGGGCGGCGGCTTTTGATGCAGAAACCGCTGTAACGGAAAAGTCAGGCCCAGTTCCATCACGGCACCTCGTGGGGAATGACGATCTTCTCCACCCGGATGGCTCCGTCGGAGACCACGGCCCGCATCAGGGTGATCTCCTGGTGGAACCGCCGCGGCCCGCAGCTGCCGGGATTAAGCCACAGCACATCGCCGCGCTGTTCCTCGCTGTATTTGTGGGAATGGCCAAACACCACCACGTCCGTGCTGTCCAGGCCGGCGGGAACGTCCTTTTTGTTGTGGACCATGTAAAACCGCGTTCCTCCCAGCGTTACGGTCAGGTCATGGGGGATGGCTTCGGCCCATTCTTTGTCGTTGTTGCCCCGCACCACATACAGCGGTGCAAAGGAAGCAAGTTTATCCACCACCGCCTGGGAGTTGATGTCCCCGGCGTGAAGGATAGCGTCGGCGGATTTCAGAAGTTCCAGCACCGCCGGCCGCAGCAGACCGTGGGTGTCGGAGAGAATGATAAGGTTCATGGGCATCTCCTTGTACGGGTCATGGGTATGATATTGGTATTATACATTTTTTTGACCGTCCAGACCAGTGTGATGCGGGCTTGGAAGGGGAATGCAGGTGAAGATCGTCGGCTGTGTCTTGCCGAAAACAGCCGGCCCTTCTATAATGAAACTTATAGAAAAGGGGAGATGAAGCGAATGACAGAAGTGGTGGCTGCCCTGATTTGGGATAACGACAAATTCATGGCCTGCCAGCGCCCGGCCCACAAAGCCAGAGGATTGCTGTGGGAGTTTGTGGGCGGAAAGGTGGAACCGGGCGAGACAAAACAGCAGGCTCTCATCCGCGAGTGCCGGGAGGAACTGGCCGTTACGCTGGAGGTGGGAGACGAGTTTATGGACGTGACCCATGAATACCCGGATCTGACGGTACACCTGACTCTCTTTCATGCTGCGATTCGGGAGGGCGTACCCCAAAAGCTGGAGCACAACGACATCCGTTGGATCACAGTGGACGAAATCGACCGGTATGAATTCTGCCCGGCGGATGAAGTGATTTTGGAAAGGTTGAAACAAGTCTATTTGCATAAATAAAAACATAAAGGCGAATCTCTCGTTTGTAAAAAAGCCGATGCCAGCAGAATCGGGCATCAGGACGTCGGGAAAACAAGGATCAACTTGCTTTCGGATCGCCGTGTTCATATGATGACGAGTGAGAGAGGGATAAAAGGATTGATGAATTTGGAAAAGAGAAAAATCGGAATCACTTCTTTCGGGCTGCATGTTTTTGCCATGACGTTCATGCTGTTAGACCATTTATGGGCGACGATGATGACCGGCCAGGAATGGATGACCAACGTTGGAAGATTGGCTTTCCCGATTTTTGCTTTTATGATCGTGGAAGGATATTTTCGCACCCGCAACATAAAAAAATATATGGGCAGATTGCTTGCCTTTGCGTTCATCTCTGAAATACCGTTTAACCTTATGACAGGGGGCAGATGGCTAAATCTGTATCATCAAAATGTGTTATGGACGTTCCTGATTGCAATAGTATGTATGCTTGGCATTGATAAAGTAAAAATAAGCAACAGGAATATAGCGGTAAAAACTGTATTGGTCATTCTGATCACGTTTTTGGGCTGGGCCATAGGGATGGTTACCTTTGTTGACTATTATGGCTTTGGAGTGCT
>DXBV01000068.1 GCA_019116345.1 Candidatus Allofournierella merdipullorum
CTTTCCCTAAGTGGTGTGACCCGCCCAATACACGGGCCGACCAAGCAGAAGCCGGGCAGTGCAAAGGCACTGCCCGGCTTTTATGTGCAGGTGAATTATACTATCAAGTGCAACACTTTAGGAAAATAAAAAGAAGTTCATACAGAACCCTGGTAGAATAGAGTTACCACACAACTAAACCACCGGGAGGGAACTGTATGAACTACCATCATCTTAGCATAGAAGAGCGTAGTTGTATACGAAAATATTATGTGGATGGGTTAAGTTACCGGGAAATCGCCCGGCTGATTGGGAGAAATGTGAGCACGGTATCACGAGAGATTCGGCGAAATCGTACCCATATGTATGACATCCCGACCTACTACCCACACACAGCACAGAAGAAGTACCTGCTGCGTCGTTCCTACTGCCACCGAGGAATGTTCCATTCCCAGGAGATTATTGATTACATAGAGGGAAAACTGCGTGCGACGTGGTCGCCGGAGCAGATCGCCTGTACCCCTTGTGAATTGAAGATGCCCAGCTGGCGGACGATCTACCGCTGGATCTATGAGAAGTATCTGGTGAACGGTAATCTGAAGGTACTTCGCCGCAAGGGAAAGAGCCATGGAGTGAAAGAAACCCGGGGAAAGTACAGCAAGGGAAAGTCCATCCGCAAGCGGGACAAGTCGGTGTACAGTCGCCAGGAAGCTGGACACTGGGAAGCAGATACGGTGGTGAGCGGCCAGGGTAAGAGCAAGGCTTGTTTTGCTACCCTGGCAGAACGCAAAACCCGATTTTACATTGCAGTGAAGATGCCGGACCGACGAGCAGAGACTATGGAGAACGCTATTGTCGCCGCACTATCTGCGTTTCCTCCTCAACTAGTCAAAACCATTACTTGCGACCGAGGCACAGAGTTTGCCAACTGGCACCGCATTGAAGAACGATTGCATTGCGAGGTCTATTTTGCTGACCCCTACTGTGCTTGGCAGAAGGGCACAAACGAAAATTTGAATGGTTTGCTTCGGGAGTTCTATCCCAAAGGCAGAAATCTTTCCCGTGTTGCCCCCGCTACACTAAAACGAAACCTGGCGTTGATTAACGCCAGGCCTCGAAAGGTTCTTAACTTCCATTCTGCCCGGGAACTATGGGACTTTGAACTCAATTCCTGTTGCACTTACTTTGACAATTCACTGCCCTTCCCCCTGCGGGGCGGCTTCGCTATTCGCCCCCCTGCGCTCCGGTTCAGCGCGCAGGGACTCGCGGCTTAAAAAAACCTGCTCCGACAGGTTTTCGTAACGGCCTCGTCTGAAAGCGCGCAAAAGGCCACCCGAGCGGGTGGCCTTTTCAGCATTTTCAGGGAAGAGAGTTCAGGGCTTCCAGTACTCGGCGATGCACTCCCGGGCGATCTGCACATAGCGGCGGCCACGATCGAAGTCGCCGAAGATGGTGCCCACCTCGCGCTGGGCCATCTCGAACAGGCAGCCGCTGGCAGCCTCGCACACGCCCTTGAAGTAGGCCCGCAGGGCCTCTTCATCCAGAGGACCATGATTGGTAACGTACTCGGCCCGGGGCTTGCTGTAGTACACCACGTTGGTGCCCCGCAGATACTCGCCCACCTGCTGCTCGTTGTTGAAGGGAGAGACGGACAGCTTGCGCAGGTTCTTCCACTTGGAGAGGTAGTCCGGCCAGGTGGCGTCCACACGCTCACAGCAGCCGTAGCTCAGCAGACCGAAGCGCTTTGCCAGCCGGTCCTGATAGGGGAAGACGAACTCGCCGAACACGTCGGGAGAGACCGCGGTGGTCTCCTGCGACTCCAAAAAGCCCCAGCACTGGGTGGTCTTGGTCACGTTTTCGGTGGGCAGCTCGGCGGTGAAGGCAAAGCTCTCCTGGTTGATGGGGCTGATGCCGTTGGTGGGCAGCAGCAGGCCCTCGTTCTCCAGAAAATCGTAGTACTGCTCATATACGGTGGTGGCCATGTCCATCGCCTCGTGCAGCTCATCCGGGTAATCGTACATGGAGAGGTAGTAGTTCTCCATACCCATCAGATGCACCAGGGGGTTGGTCATCATGCCGGTCAGGCTGGGCATCACCTTGCGCACCGGCAGGATGTCGCCAAAGGCCTCGTTCGCGGCCTCTTCCAGCTCCGCGGTGGCCTGGCGGTCCACGCCAAAGCTGCCGCCCCGCAGAAGATCCATGCCCTCGGCCAGATCGTCGATGATGGGGTCGATGTGGAAGCCCATGGCGCCTTCGCCTTCCGCCTTGGTGATGTGGGGCTGGGTGCCGAAGGGGTGCACCCAGGTCTTCCAGCGGATGTCAAAGGTGGGAGAGATGGGGGTGTCGTCGTCGAACAGTTCCCGGCCGACCATCGTGCTCAGCAGCATCTCTTCCAGTTCCCGCGCGCGGGCGCCTTCGCACCGCATCCGCGGATGAACGACCTCGTTCGGGAAGTTGGAGAACAGAAGGCGCACGGTGGGGTTCTCCCGACGGCCGTTGGCCAGGGCGTCCCACTGCTTCAGGATCTCATCGTTCCGGGGGCTGTTGGCGAACGCAAGCTGCTTTTGAGCCAGTTGACGCAGGATCTGACGGTCCTGCACGCTGATGTGTTCCATGGTGATCCTCCGTATAAATCCGATATTTTCGGTCCAATTCGCACAAAGACCGATTTTCCGTTATTATAGCAATGCCCTCGGGAGATGTCATTCTCCCGGATTACCGTTTTATTGTTAAATCTTGCCCTTTTGGTTTGACGAAGAGGGATGAGAATAGTATTATCTAATAAGCAAGTTTGAATTATTGCTCTTGAGAGGAACGGCAAGATGGACGTTGTCAGCAAGGAGATCCTTCCTCCTTCAAAAATTTATTTTCACACCTGCAGCGCGCTGGCGCGGGAGATCTTTTTCTTTCCGCTGTGCACCGGACATTTTTACTGCGCGAAGGGATATGAGGTGGACCGCGGCCGCTACGACAGTTTTCTGCTGATCTATGTGGTGGCGGGAAAGGGGTATGTTTACGACGGCGCCCAGCGGCTGGAAGTGAGCGCGGGGGAGTTTGTGCTGGTGGATTGCTATCAGCCGCAGCACTACGGCACCGACGACAGCTGGGAGATCTACTGGCTGCACTTTGACGGCGGGCTGGCCCGCCGGTATTACGAGCTTTGCGCCGCGGGCGGGCCGCTGCTGCGGCCGGCGGACGCGGATATGTGCGCGCGGCAGCTGCGGCGCATCTTTGAGGCCTTTCAGAAGCCGGGCAGCGTGAACGAGGCGGAGGTGTCCCGCCGCATCGTGGACGCCCTCACGGCGTTCATGCTGGCGCAGGAGCGGACGAAGGGCCAGAACCGGGCGACGGATGTGGTGGACGAGACGCTGAGTTATATCACGGAACACATCGGCGAGCCGCTGCCGCTGAGCGAGCTGGCCCGGAACGCGGCCATGAGCCCGTTCTATCTTTCGCGGCTGTTCAAGCGGGAGACCGGCAATTCCCCCCACGAGTACATCGTGCACGCCCGGGTGAACAAGGCAAAGTACCTGCTGAAATTCACCTCGATGCCCCTGAAGGAGATCGCCCGCTGCTGCGGCTTCGGCAACGAGAGCAATTTTTCCACCTCCTTCAAAAAAACCACAGGCATGACGCCGCGGACCTTCCGGGAAGGCCGGGCGTGAAAAAGAACATCCTTGGAAACCGCGAAAAAACATGCTATGCTATTGTCACGCCGTTCCGGAAGGGCGGGGAAGAAAAGGAGGCGCATCCATGCCGCCGGTGAGCATTATGATCAAACCCGCATCCGCGGGATGCAATATGCGGTGCAGATACTGCTTTTACGCAGACGAAGCGGCCTGCCGCGAGCAGGGGCAAAGAGGGATCATGACCCGAAAGACCGCCGAGGCCGCGATCCAAAAAGCGTTGGCCCATGCGGAGGATATGTGCAGCTTCATGTTCCAGGGCGGCGAGCCGACCCTGGCGGGGCTGGAGTTCTTCCGGTCCTTTGTGGAGACGGTGGACAAAGAAAATACGCGCGGGGTGCCTGTGTCCTATGCGTTCCAGACCAACGGGCTGGCGCTGGATGATGAATGGATCGACTTTTTTGCCCAGAACCACTTTCTGGTGGGCGTTTCGCTGGACGGCACCGCGCAGGTGCATGACCTGCTGCGTCCCCGGGCGGACGGCACCGCCTCCCACGCCCGGGTGACGGAAAATCTGGAACGGATGCTGGCCGCGGGGGTGGAGTGCAACGCGCTGACGGTGGTGACAAAGCAGCTGGCGCGGAACATCGAGCAGACCTATCGGTTCTTCGCGGAAAAGGGGATAATGTACCAGCAGTACATTCCCTGCATGGATCCGCTGGGCACGGCCAGAGGCCGGCAGGACTACTCCCTGACCCCCAGGGAATATGCAAAATTTCTCCACCGGCTGTTCTGCCTGTGGAAAGAGGACTTGGACCGGGGACGGTATGTTTCCATACGGCATTTCAACAACTGGATCTCCATTCTGCTGGGCTATCCGCCCGAAAGCTGCAGCATGCGGGGGCAGTGCTCGGTGCAGTATGTGCTGGAGGCGGACGGCAGCGTTTATCCCTGTGATTTTTACTGTCTTGACCAGTGGAAGCTGGGCAACATCCTGACGGAGGACTTTGCCCAGCTGGACGCGAAAAGAAAAGACCTGCGGTTCGTGGAGCAGAGCCTCCCGGTGCCGGAGGAATGCCGGCGCTGCCCCTGGTATGCGCTGTGCAGGAACGGCTGCCCCCGGGACCGTGTGGCCGGCCCCGGCGACGAGGCGAAAAACTACTTCTGCGAGGCCCACCGTGAGTTTTTCGGCCGCCACATCCGCGATCTGGAACAGGCCGCGCGGCGTTTTGCGGCAAGATGAAATGAGACCAGGACGAAAAATCATTCGTCTCCTGACGTTAAGGCAACCCGGCATTCGTTATCTTATAGCGCAGCAGCCAAACGGGCCATGGAGCGCGGGTTCGAGGAGCTGCTGGCCGGAAGCAAAGCATAGACCGGGAAATAAAAGAGCAGCGGTGGGCCTTCGGGCTGCCGCTGCTTTTGTTGTCCGGGTTTGTCAAAAGCGGTCGATGTGAATAAAAAGTGTTTACAATGTAATGTAAATATGATAATATTGTAAAAAAATAGAGGCTCTTCGTCCCCAATTATCCCTTCGAAAAAGGGAACGCCGACGAAGAGCTTTACAAATTGTCTTTGATACACTCGAGTGTATAAGCCCGGGAAAGGGGGACGTAACGGGCATATCGCAAAACGAAAAAGAACAGTAGGAGGAATCGTATGAAACGCATCTTGTCTGCGGCGCTTGCCGCAGCCCTTTCGCTGTCTTTGCTCATGCCCATGACGGCATGGGCGCAGGACGAAACGGCACAGCAGAAACCCGTTGTGCTGGGCGTCACCGCGCCGGCGGGAGTCAATGAACGGCGGGAGATGGACCTGAACCCGAACTGGCTGTTCATCGACCACGACGACCCTGCCGCCAAGGAGATCGGCTACGATGAGAGCAGCGCGCAGACGGTCTCGCTGCCTCATATGCAGACCGAGCTGGATCTGTTCGAAAACGAGACCAGCCAGTGGGAAAAGGTCACCTGGTACCGGCGGCATTTCACGCTGCCGGAATCCTGGGACGGGGACCGGGTGTCCGTCTATTTTGACGGCGGCGGCCAGATCAACAAAATCTACGTCAACGGCGTCTTTGTGGGCAGCGCCACCGGCACCTTCACCCACTTTGAGTTCGACATCACCGACTACGTGACCTTCGGCGAAGTGGACAACGTCATCGCCGTTCAGGTGGACAGCACCGCGCACAAGGAGCTGCCCCCCGGCAACAGCAAGGACTTCCACTTCTTCGGCGGCCTGCACGGCGACGCCACGATGACCGTCACCGACAGCCTGTATCTGGAGGACGTGTACTATTACACCCAGAAGCAGACCGGCACCAACTCGGAGCAGACCTATCAGGCCGGCGACCCGGTGGATCTGGTGGGGCAGGTGCAGGTGACCAACTTCTACTCCGAGCCCATGGAGGCGGTGGTCCGCACCACTTTGCTGGACCCCGACGGCGCCGAAGTGGCCTCCACCGACACGCCCGTCACCGTGCCCTCCGGCGAGACGGTGACGCTGGACACAAAGCAGGAGGTGAAAAATCCCCTCCTCTGGACCCCTGACACCCCCTATCTCTACACCGTCAAGACCGCGGTGATCGCCAACGGGCTGGGCCTGGACGAAGTGTCCACCCGCACCGGCCTGCGCTGGGTGGGCACCACCGGCCACTCAGGAGAGAACAAGGGCGTGAGCAACCCGGAGGACGAGCAGATCCTGCTGAACGATGAGCCCATCGTGCTCTACGGCATCAACAAGCACATGCAGTTCCCCTATGTGGGCAACGCCGGAACGGGCAAGCTGCAGGCGAAGGACGCCTACACCATCCGCTACGATCTGGGCATGAACTTTGTGCGCACCGCACACTACCAGAACGACCCGGACTTCCTGGCCGCCTGCGACGAGATCGGCCTGCTGGTGGAGGAAGAGGCCCTGGCCTGGAACGATACCCCCAACCGTCCGCAGCACAAATACTCGGTGGAGCAGATGATCCTGCGGGACCGCAACCATCCCTCCATCATCCTGTGGAGCATCATTCCCAACGAATGGACGGAAGAGGGCTATCCTCTGGCGGAGCGCAAGGCACTGCAGGAAATGGCAAAAGAACTGGATTCCAGCCGCCTGACCTGCCAGGAGGAGAACCACAACAACACCTTTGTCACCGACGTGTACAACAGACACGATTACAGCACGGCGGGCAAACAGAACCCCAAGTGGCAGCCCTACATCGTGGGCGAGTGGAACACGGCGCTGGGCGAATCCTTTGTGATCCCGGGCGACAGCGAGGACCGCAAGCTGGACCAGTTCCTGACCGACGCGCTGCGCCAGGCGAAATTCATGTCCGATGACACCATCGACGGCTTCATCAAGTGGGACATGACCGGCTACCTCACCCCCAACAACGAGGGCAAATACGGCAAGAACATCGGCATCTGGCGCTGCGCCGGCACCTACGGCGTGCTGAAGGACCCGCTGCAGGCCTATTGGCAGAATGACTTCTTCCGCTCCCAGGCCGACCCCGCCCTGGTGGGCAACGTGGTGGAACTCATCACCGAATGGAAGGAAGATTCTGACCCCACCGTGTACGTCGCGTCCAACGCGGCCCAGGTGGAGCTGTTCGTGGGCGACGAGTCCATGGGACGCATCGAGCCCAACTATCTGAACAGCGGAAACACCAAGCTCTGGCAGGGCATCTTCAAGTGGGACGACATCGTCTGGAGCGCGGACAAGACCCTGCGCGCCGTCGCCTATGACGCCGACGGCAAACAGGTGGGCGAGGATGTGCTCTATCCCTCCGGCTACGACATCGTGCCGGAGCAGATGATCCTGCACAACGTCACCTCCAATCTGTACGACTCCGACCACTTCGACCGCTGGGGCGGCACCGCTGTGGAGAACCAGAACATCTGGGCCGACGGCGGCGATATGGCCTACATCATCGGCGAACTGGTGGACTCCAACGGCCAGCGGGTGTATTACGGCGAGGAACTGGTGGATCTCAGCCTGACCCAGGGCCAGGGCGAGCTGATCTACGGGCCTGCGCTGCACATGATGGACGGCCTGGTGGGCTTCTACTTCCGGCCCGCCTACGGCGCGTCCGGCCCCGCGGTGGTGGAAGCCGCGGTGGACGTGGGCAAGCTGTACAACCAGGACGCCGCCTGCTTCGAATACAGCGGCGGCTGGACGAAGAAAAACGAGAGCGACGCCAAGCTGGGCACTCCCGCCACCTCTTCTTACGAAGGCGACTTCATGGAGTCTTCCCAGAAGGGCGATTCCGTCACCATCACCTTTGAGGGCACCAAGGCCATGGTCTATGCCCGGGACGCCTGGAAATACGGCTCCGCCAGCGTGACGGTGGACGGCCAGCCCGCCGGCACCATGAACTGCAAGACCGGTGAGGAGAAGTACGGCTCCATCGGCTTCCAGAATATGTTCGAGACCGAAACGCTGGAACACGGCGAACACACCATCGTCATCACCGCCAGCGGCGCCGCGCCCATCGCGGTGGACGGCGTGAAGGTGTTCGACGGCAAGACCGACCTGACCTCCTCCATCACGGTGGATGTGCAGCCCTACACCGGCAACGAAGTGCCTCAGAAGGACGGCCTGCCCTCCGCGCCCGCGCCGGACGTGGTGAGCAAGGAAGAGCTGAAGGCGCTGATCGACCAGGCCAATGCGCTGGATCTGTCTCTCTATCCCTACGAGCAGGCGGTGGCGCTGCAGAACGCGGTGGCCTACGCGCAGATGGTGTACGACGACGCCAACGCGACGGATCTGCAGCTGCGGAACGCTTTGCGCGGTCTGGAAGACCTGCTGAAGAGCATCCGCCCGGAGATCATCCACATCAGCTACGACAACACCACCGACACCCCCACCAACCTGCACACCTTCTATCCCTGGTCCCAGAACGCGAATGTGTGGCAGGCGTCGGACGGCAACATCTACGCCAACAAGTCCCGTCTGCCCGGCGACTATATCTCCCTCAACTTTGAGGGCGTGGCCGTCCGGCTGTACTCCAGAAGAAACGCCAACAACGGCATTCTGGAATGGACGATGGACAACGGCCAGCGCAACGAGGTGAACACCTGGTCGGAAAAGGCGGAAGACTTCACCATGATCGACCTCACCGGCCTCGACCCGTCGGTGACCCATAACATCACGGTGTACGTGACAGGAAAATCCGGCGGCAACCCCACCAACGCCAGCGTGGCCGTGGTGGGCGCCGACGTGTTCACCACCATGAGCGCCTACTACAAGACCGACCTGCGCCTGCTGGTGCAGGAGATCCGTGCCATGGATCTGAGCGGCTACACCCAGGACAGCGTGGCCGCCCTGCAGACGGAACTGGAGCAGGCGGACCAGCTGCTGATGCGGCCCGACGCGGCGCAGCAGGAACTGGAGGCGGCGCTGGAGGAACTGAAACAGGCCCTGGCCGGCCTGGAGCAGTCGGCGGAGCAGCCTTCTGAGCTGACCGCCACCATCGCCTACACCGACCGCACCGACGACCCGGCGGAGAAGAACAAGGTATATTTCTGGGCCCAGAACACCGTGGGCACCGCGACCCATACCGACGTGGCCAAGACCGGCGCGGCCTCCGGAACGGCCTGGAGAATGCCCGGCAAGGAAGCGGACGAGCAGCGGGACGGCGTATACTCCCAGAAGGCGAATCCCGCCCGCACCGAGAACGACTTCTACTCCATCGCATTTACCGGCAGCCAGCTGAAGCTCTATGCCACCACCGACCAGAAACACGGCCTGGCCATGATCTCGGTGGACGGCGGCCCGGAGCAGGAGGTGGATTTCTGGTCCCAGGGCGATCCGGCCACGGCAGACAAGGACATCGACCGTCTGGTCTTTGACACCGGCGTCCTGGAAGAGAGCGACCACGTGCTGAAAGTGCGGGTCCTGAACAAGGCCAGCAGCCAGGGCGGCAGCTCCAACGGCTGCGTCTCCTTCAAAAAGGCGGAGATCTACACCGGCGGCAGCGTGACCGAACCGGAAGAGCCCAAGGCGGACGTCAGCGCGCTGTACAGCCTGATGCTCGTTGCGAGCCAGCAGAAACAGGAGAGCTTCAGCCCCTCCACCTGGGCGGTCTTTGAGCCGCTGCGCGCCCAGGCACAGGAGCTTCTGGCGAATGTGCCCACGGCGGACAAGCAGGCGGAGGTAGACGCCCTGTACGCAAGCCTGGCGGACGCGCTCTACGGGCTCAAACGCATGCAGGAGATCGCCGAGATCAAACCCGAAGCGCAGCTGCGGGTGGCCCTGGGCACAACGGCGGACCAGATCGCCTTCCCGGCCCAGGTCACGGTGGTGCTGAGCGACGGGACCAGCCAGAACGTGGATGCCGGCGGCTGGACCTGCGAGACCTTTGACGGCAGCGTTGCGGGCGACTATGTGTTCACCGGCGCGCTGGTGCTGCCCGACTGGATTTTGAACACCGCCGCGCTGGCTCCCACAGTCACCGTTACGGTGGAGGCGGACGCCACGCCGGAGGAACTGGCGCTGAAGAACGCGCTGGCCGAAGCCCAAAGCGCCCTGGACAGCGCGGTCCCCGGCGATCAGCCGGGCAACTATCCCCAGGAGGCCATCGACGCGATGAAAGCCGCGATCGACAAAGCCCAGGCCCTGCTGGACAGCGAAGAGGCCACCCCGGAGCAGCTGACGGCGGAGACCGAGGCGCTGAAACAGGCGCTGGCCGACTTTGAGAACGCGGTCATCAAGGACGAAGCCCTTCTGGCCGCCAAGGAAAAACTGACCAAGACCATCGACGCGGCCACAGCGCAGGCGGACGCCGCCGTGGTGGGCGACCAGCCGGGCAACTACCCCCAGAGCGCGGTGGATGCGCTGCGGGCAGCGGTCGAGACCGCGCGGCAGGCCCTGGCCGATCCCGCGGCGACGGCAGAGACCCTCACAGCCGCCTGCGGCGAGCTGGAAAAGGCCATGGAGACAATGGCAGGCGCGGTGATCCCCGAGCCGGATCCCACCCCTGAACCCACCGCGGCCCCCACCCCGGCGCCCACGGAAGCCCCCGCGCCCGATCCCACTCCGGCGCCCACGCCTGTGCCCACGCCGGCCCCCACGCCGAAGCCTCTGGCAACGGCGCGCCCGGTAGCAACGGCAACGCCGGGACCCACGGCGGAGCCCACCGAGGAGCCGACGCCGGAACCCACCCAGGCGCCCGCCGAGACCCCGGCGCCCAGCGCCGTGCCCGAGGGCGAAACGGAAGGGGAGACCCCGGCGGCCGCCGATGAGGCGGAAACCGGCGGCTGGATCCTGCCGGCCGTCATCGCGGCGGCTCTGGCCGGCGCAGCGATCATTGTGGTGATCGTGATCCGCCGGCGCAAAGAGGAATGATCCGACCGACCCAGAAAGGTTGAACCGATGAACAGCAAAGCCCCCGGCCAAGCCGGACCGGGGGCCTTGCTACCGTCCCTGTACACACGAGTGTGCGAAAAGACCGAACACGGGAGGAGAACATGAAACGTATCGTAAGCGGATTACTTGCCTTCGCGCTGGCAGCCAGCTGCCTTGCGCCCACAGCCTTTGCGGAAGAAAAACTGTACGAAGAGGCTTTTCAGCAGCGCGTGGCGCAGATCGCGCTGCCGCAGCAGAACGGGGCCCCGCAGCAGGAGCTGAAGGAAAACGAGCGCCAGGTGCTGGATTTCAACACCGACTGGCTGTTCATTCCCGGCGACGACAGCGCGGCCAAAGAGCAGGATTATGACGAAAGCGGCGCCCGGGCCGTCTCGCTGCCCCATGCGCGGGAGGCCTACGACCTGTACGACCCGGACATCGAGGGGCTGCAGACCGTGGATTGGTACCGCCGCCACTTCACCCTGCCCGAAGAGGAAAAGGGCGACCGGGTGATCGTGGAATTCAACGGCGGCGGCCAGATCAACCGCGTCTATGTGAACGGCGTGCTGGTGGGCGAGGCCAAAGGCACCTTCACGCATTTTTCCTTTGATATCACCGACTACGTCACCTTCGGCGCCTACGACAACGTGATCGCCGTTCAGGTGGACAGCCGGTATCATTCCGGGGAGATGCCTCCGGGGAAAAACATCGACTTCCACTTCTTCGGCGGCCTCCACGGCGAGGCCTCGATGACCCTGGTGGACAACCTGCGGTCGGATTCCGTCTTTTACTATAACGATCCGGTGGTGAACGGCTGCGAGACCGCCGTGCTGAACGGCTGGATCGATCTGGCGAACGACTATCCGCAGGCAGAGCAGGTTACCGTGCGCTCCGTTGTAAAGGACGCCCAGGGCGCCGTGGTGTCGGAGCAGGAAATCCAGGCCGAAGCGCCGTCGATGGAGATCACCCAGGCCAAACTGGCCCACAACATCGCCGCGCCTCACCTGTGGAGCCCGGACGACCCCTACCTCTACACGGTGGAGACCAGCATCCTGGCCGACGGTGTGTGCACCGATCGGGTGGAGACCACCATCGGCATCCGCACCCTCACTGCCACAAAGCCGAATGAGACCACCGGCCAGTTCTATCTGAATGGCGAGCCCATCGAGATCATCGGCGGCAACCGCCATATGCAGGCGCCCTATCTGGGCAACTCCCTCACCAGCAAGCTGAACGAAAAGGACGCCGAGACCCTGAAGCACGATCTGGGCATCAACTTCGTGCGCACCAGCCATTACCAGACCGACCCCTCTTTCCTGGAGGCCTGCGACCGGCTGGGCATCATGGTGGAGGAAGAACCCCTTGGCTGGCAGGACACCCCGGGCTGGGAGCAGTTCTGCTATTCCGCCGAAGAGATGGTCAAGCGGGACCGCAACCATGCCAGCATCGTGATGTGGAGCATCATCCCCAACGAGCGGATGCAGAACTTCCCCTCGGTGGAGGCGGGGCGCGAGCGTCAGGAGACCACCAAAGCGCTGGACCCCAGCCGTCTGACCATCCAGGAGGAGTTCAAGTCCTCTGAGGTGATCGCCGACGTTTACGGCTGGCACGACTATACCAACCCCGGCGCGTCCAATCCCTTCAGCGTGCCGGCAAAAGCAAAGTCCTGGTTCGTGACGGAATGGAACACTAACCTTGGCAAACACTTCATCATCCCCAACGACAGCGAGACCCGAAAGATCCTTCAGGTGGAACAGGACGGCCTGAAACTGTCCCAGCTTTCCACCAACTCCAGGATCATGGGCAGCCTCAAATGGGACCTGTTCGGTTACATGACGCCCATGAGCGAGGACGACCGGGGCAAGAACGTGGACCTGTGGCGCTGCTCCGGCGTGTACGGCCACTGGCGCGATCCGCTGCACAAGACCTGGATCGCCTATCTGATGGCGGCGCAGGCCCCCAACCCCGACGACGTGGGCGATATCCTGTTCATCAACAGCGAATGGAAGGAAGACTCTCCCAAGAGCCTGACCGTGAGCACCAACCTGGACGTGGTGGAGCTGTACTACGGCCAGGGTGACAATGCCCCGGAACTGGTGGGCCGTCTGGAAGCGCCCAATGAGCTGCTCAAGCTCGAAAACGGCCTGTTCCGCTTCGACCTGGGCGACCGCAGCTGGACGGAGGACTCCTGGCTTTTGGCCAAAGGCTACCGGGAGAACAGCGCGCAGCCGGTGAAGGAGCACATCGTGTATGCCTCCACCTACGCCAGCGAGAAGGACGGCGCCACCCTGACGCTGCACAACACCATCGGCGACATCACTGCGGACGGCGCGGATGTGGCCTGGCTGCTGGCGGAGCTGAAAGACAAAAACGGCCAGCGTGAATTCTACGGCGACGACAACGTCACCGCGGAGATCCTGTCCGGCCCCGGCGAGCTGGTGTACAGCGGCGACGACCCCATCATGGTGGACGGCCTGAGCGGCTTCTACCTGCGCTCGGAGCAGGACGTCCCCGGCGATACGGTGATCCGCGCCGCGGCGGACCTGGGCGAGACGCTGGACGACGACGATCCGTCCGTCCGCTACAGCGACGGATGGACCAAGGTGACCGGCAAACAGGATTCCTGGGAGAACGGTTACCATCAGGCGGCAAGCGGTGAAAGCGCCGAGATCACCTTCACCGGCACCCAGCTTGCCATCTATTCCGAAAGCCAGCCCGGCGGCGGCCGCGCCGTTCTGACCGTGGACGGCCGGGACGCAGGCAGCATGCAGTGCGGCAACGCCGACAAATACGGCGTCATCGCCAACCAGCAGGTCTGGAAGAGCCCCGTGCTGGAATACGGCACCCACACTGTCACCGTCACCGCCCAGGGCAAGGTGAACATCGACCGCCTGAAGGTGTTCGACGGAAAGAGCGACGTGGAGGCCACCATCACCGTGACCTCTCTGGCGGACGAGTCCCGGCGTGTGCCGCTGGACCCGACCCTGCCGGATGCGCCGCAGCCGGAGGAAAACCCGCGCCTGGCGCTGGAAATGACCCTGTCGGAGGCTGCCGGTCTGGACCGCAGCCAGTACACCGAGGGAACGCTGGCGCTGCTGGACGACGCGGTGGCCTATGCCGAAAGCGTGCTGCAGATGAGCCAGCCGACCAACGCGATCCTCAGCAAAGCCCTTGACCAGCTGCGGACGGCGATGAACGGCCTGCAGCAGACCGGCGTCACCCGCATCCCCCACACCCGCACCTGCATGGAAGGCCAGCTGGGCGGCGTGGCTTACGTGGAGCAGGTGGCCGGCACCTGGACCAACAACGGCGGAAACAACACCTACGCCAACAAGCAGAGAACGGACCAGGATTACTATTCCATCACCTTTGAGGGCGTCAAGATCGAGCTGTACAGCCAGATGGATAACGCCCACGGCTACGCCGCGGTGTCCATCGACGACGGCGAAGAGGTGATCGTGGATCAGTTCCGCGACCCGCGGGTGACCGGCGAAAAATTCTGGGAAAGCGACATTCTGGAACCCGGCCAGCACACCGTCAAGGTGCGCGTCACCGGCACGCCCAGCCAGAACCCGGCCAACGCCTGCGTGAGCTTCGGCTACGCGATGGTGTATGAGAAGATCGACCCGCTGCAGCAGGAAAAGACGGCCCTGGCGGCGGCGATGGCCCGTGCGGACACGCTGGACCGCGAACGCTACACCACCGAGTCTCTGGACCTGCTGGACGGCAAAATGCTGGAGGCCGAGCGCGTCCTGCGCGACAGCGAGGCTCAGCTGGAAGAAGTGCAGAAGATCCGGCAGGAGCTGGAGCAGGCGCTGAGCGCGCTGGAGCCGAACACCGTTGTGGAAACGATCACGGTGGACTGCACCGACGCGGACCGCACCACCCAGCAGGGCACGCTGAACAAGGCGTACTATTTTGCGAAGAACGCCAGCTCCTGGGTGCTGGAGCACGCGGACAAGCCCGAACTGCAGAACCGTTATCTGAAAAAGGTGAACACGGCGGATGTGCCCGTGCCCTATGCGGAGATCTGTTTTGAGGGCACCGGCATCGATGTGCTTGCCCGCTATTCCACCACTTCCGGCTATGCCCGCGTGGAGATCCTGAACGAGGCGGGCGAGGTGGTCCGGGAGCAGAAGGACATCAGCCTGTACGACGCGAACGTGGGCAGCGGTGTGCCCGGCACCCGGAGCATCTATCAGGTCTCCGACCTGGAGCAGGGCAAGTATACCTTCCGGCTGTACCCCATGAACAAATCGGCCCAGGAGGGCACCGGACTGACCAGCATCAACTTTGCCCGGGCGGTCATCACCACCGGAGCCAAGGAAACGCAGCCCGACGTCAGCGCCCTGCAGCAGGCAGTGGAACGCCTGAACGCCTTCTCCATGGAAGGTCTGCATTCGCAGGTGCGCATGGCCTTTGAATCGGAGACCATCTGCCTTGTGAACAACAGCTATGGCCTGCTGACCGGCACATGGCCGAACGTGGCCGTGACCGACCCGCTGCCCGGCGGAGCCACCGCCACCCGCATCGGCCGCATCGTGGAGGATATCCAGGCCCTGCTGACCGAGATGGAGCAGCCGCTGGTCGTGACCCAGGTCAGAGCGCCGGCGGATGTGAACGTGCCCTTTGGCACGCCTGTGGCGCAGCTTGCTCTGCCCGAGACCGTTGTGGTCACCTCCTCGCTGCAGCAGAGCGAACGGCTGCCCGTGAGCTGGCAGTGCGAAGAATACAACCCCGAACAGCCGGGCAGCTATGTGTTTGTCGGAACCATTGCCCTGCCGGAGGGAATGACCAACCCGGACGACGTCAAAGCCCGGCTGACCGTGAACGTTGCGGAAAAGGAAGAAACGCTGTACCCCATCGAAGTCTTGACCGAGGGCGGGCAGGCGGAGATCCAGGTCCCGCAGCAGGCCGCGGAGAACGCAGCGGTAGAGGTGACGATCGATCCGGAGACCACCGGCTTCACGATCGAAACGATCCAGGGCGTGTGGCAGCAGGATGCCACGGCCCTCCAGCCGGAACCTGAGCCCCAGCCCGTGCCCGAGCCCCAGCCCGAACCCGAGGTCCCGACGGAACCCGAGACTCAGGCTGAACCTGTAACCCAGGCTGAACCCGAGCCCCAGACCGAGCCGGAAACCCAGGCCGAGGCGGCAACGCAGCCCGAACCTGCGGACGAACCCGAGACGCCGGCCGTGCAGGAGAACCCCCTGGAGATCCAGGAGGTGGAGGCGGGCATCCGCTACAGCTTCACGATGCCCGCGGGCAAGGTAAAGCTGACCGTCCGGCTGAAAGCGGTGCAGCCGACAGCGGTGGAGCGGGTGTCCATCGAAGGAGCGCCCGCCTCTGTGGAAGTGGGCAGCGAGCTGGTCCTGACCGCAAAGGTGGAGCCGGCGGATGCGGAATACACCGGCGTCACCTGGACGGTGAACGGCGAAGCGATGGAGTGGAGCAGCCGCGGCAACGAGCTGGTCCTCACCGCCCGGAAGGAAGGGTCTGTCACCGTGACGGCCTCTGCGGGCGGCGTGGTCAGCGAAGGCGTGACCATTGAGGTGCGGCAGAAGGAAGCCCCCACCCCGGCGCCCACGGAAGCGCCCGCGCCCGATCCCACTCCGGCGCCCACGCCCGTGCCCACGCCGGCCCCCACGCCGAAGCCTCTGGCAACGGCGCGCCCGGTAGCAACGGCAACGCCGGGACCCACGGCGGAGCCCGCCGAGGAGCCGACTCCGGAACCCACCCAGGCGCCCGCCGAGACCCCGGCGCCCAGCGCCCAGCCCGAGGGCGAAACGGAAGGGGAGACCCCGGCGGCCGCCGATGAGGCGGAAACCGGCGGCTGGATCCTGCCGGCCGTCATCGCGGCGGCTCTGGCCGGCGCAGCGATCATCGTGGTGATCGTGATCCGCCGCCGCAAAGAGGAGTGATAAACTGAGCCACCGGCACGCCGTACGGACGCGCCGATGAGCAAACGAAACGCAGCGGGCCCCCGGCCGAATCTGGCCGGGGGCCCGCTGTGCTGTGTCACAATGCAAAAGCATGCACAAATACCGCCCGGAATGACAATGTCTAATTGCACAGATACATCCGGTGAAAAATCGTTAAAATGCCGAAAGTGAAGCAGGTGCTTGACGCAATAGTGTGAAAAATATATACTGATAACAAAATATACACTCGTGTTTACATGAAAACACGAGGCGGTTTCCGGGAAAATACAGGCAAACAAAGGCGATTTGAAACAACAAAAACGAAACAGCAAAGGATGGAAGGCGAATTTTTATGAATTCGCGTGAACGAGTGATCGCGGCGCTGGAACATCGCCAGCCGGACCGTGTGCCCATCGACTTGGGGGCCAGTCACCAGAGCGGCATCAGCGCCAGCACGCTTTACAAGTTGCGGGCGGCTTTGGGGCTGGAGCAGCATGATATCCCTGTATACAGCCTGTTCCAGCTGCTGGGGCTCGTGGAAGAGGATGTGCGCCAGGCGCTTGGCATAGACGTGGTGGGCCTGTTCAACCCCGCAGACATGAAAAACGGCGTCAATAACCTGACCCAGCCCCTCACCATGTGCGACGGAACGCCCGTGCTGATTGGAGACAACGTAGCCTATGGAAGGGAAGAGGACGACTCCTGGGTGATCTATCCCCAGGGTGACCGCACCGCACGGCCGGGCGCGCGCATGCCGGCCAACGGCTTTTTCTTTGATGCGATGCGCTGGACCGGGCGCAGGATTTTGACGAGGATAACCTGACCCCGCTGGAAGATTTCAAGGACTCTTTCCCGCTGCTGAACGAGGCGGACTGCGAGTACCTCCGCCGCGAAGCGGACCGCCTTTATAACTCCACAGACTGCGCCGTGCTGGGCGCACTGGGCGGATGCGGCCTGGGCGACGTGGCCAACATTCCTGCCCCCAACGAAAAGCAGCCGCGGGGCATCCGCCGCATTGAAGACTGGATGATGGCTCACATCCTGTACCCGGAGTACATTGAGGAGGTTTTCAAACTTCAGAGCGATGTGATGCTGAAGAACCTGGAGATGTACCGCCAGGCAGTGGGGGACCGCATCCAGCTGGTGTGGATCAGCGGCACCGATTTCGGAACGCAGAACGGTGAATTCATCCGCCCGGAACTGTTCCGTGAACTCTACAAGCCCTACTATGCCAAGGTGAATCAATGGGTGCACCAGAACACCGGCTGGAAAACGTTTTACCACAGCTGCGGCAGCATCGTCGGATTCCTGGATGACTTTGTCGACATGGGTGTGGACGCCCTTAATCCGGTGCAGCTTTCTGCAAAGGGAATGGACGCCCGAATGCTCAAGGACAAATACGGCGACAAGCTCACCTTCTGGGGCGGCGGAGTGGACACGCAGCAGACGCTGCCCTACGGAACGCCGGAAGAGGTTCGCAAGCAGGTGTTGGAGCGCCTGGAGATCCTGTCCCGCGGGGGAGGGTATGTGTTCAACTTTATCCACAACGTAGTGGCAAAAACGCCTGTGGAAAACCTGATGGCCGCCTTTGACGCGGTGAGAGAATTCAACGGACGGTGAAAACAGCACGATATATAGGCATTGTGAACAAAATATTTCTGTTTTGATATAAAAAACAGACAAAATACTCTAAAATGCTTGACAAAAGGCTGATTTCACAATAAGCTAAAAGAGGGAAATGTAAACACGTGTGTATGCTCCGGTAGAACGGAAAGAGGATTCCGTTCATCGCGCCTTATCGTGGCCGGGACACACGCGTTTTACAAAAAAGACCGACACATTTTTAGGAGGAAACAGAAATGAAAAAGTTGCTTGCTTTAGCTCTGGCATTCGCCATGTCGCTGTCGCTGGCGGCATGCGGCGGTACGCCCGCCAGCACCCCTGCTTCCGAACCCGCGGCACCTGCTTCCGGCTCCTCGGCTACCGAGGAAAAGGAGCCCGTCAACCTGCGCTTCTACAACTACGCTCTTTCCGAGACCGCCAAAGCCGACTGGTGGGAGGAGACCATCGCCAACTTTGAAGCGGAATACGACTGGATCACCGTTGAGCCCATTTCTGTGGACTACAACAGCATGGTGACCACCCTGACCAACGACCTGGCCTCCGGCCTCACCGCCGACATCATTTACGGTGAGATCTCCTGGGTGCCCGCTCTGGCCGACGCCGGCTTCATCGACAAGCCCGAGAACGTGCTGAGCCCCGACTTCTACGCCGGCTACTACCCCGACGTGCTGTCTGCCTATCAGTACAACGACGGCATCTACGGTGTGCCTCACTACATGACCAACTGGCTGATCTTCGTCAACAAGGACCTGATCGAGGCCGCCGGCCTGAGCATGGACAACTTCCCCACCACCGAGGCCGATCTGAAGACCTGGATCGAGACCCTGGCTGACTACTACAAGGGCACCGATGTGTCCACCATCTTTGGTATGACCACCTCTGAGGTGGCTGCCACCGGCATGGCGCTGAACGGCCTGTACACCGCTTTCGGCGGCACCCTGTTCAATGACGACGGCACCCTGGCCGATCTGAACGAGGCCACCAACAAGACCGCCCTGACCGAGACCCTGGACTTCTGCAAATACCTCATCGGCAACGGCTACACCCAGGAAAACCTGAAGCTGAAAGATTACCGCGCTGCCTTCGGCGCCGGCAACGTGTGCATGTACATCGACCAGTCCTGGGGCTACGCCCAGATCGGCGAGGTCGATCCCAACGCCGCCAACTTCACCGTGACCGCTCCGCTGCCCACCCAGATGGGCACCAACGGCAAGGGCCTGTCCCTGGTCTCCGCCCACACCTTCCTGTTCGGCGCCGGCCTGGAGGACTCCCACAAGGAGGCCATCGACCTGTTCATCCAGTACTGCACCAGCAACGAGGTCATGGAGGGCTATCTGAACAACATCGGCCTGGCCTTCCCCGCCCACGAGAACATGGCTGACGTCAAGATCTCTCCCATCCTGGAGGGTGCTGCCAAGGGCGCCAACAACACCGTGTACCAGTCCATGCCCGCTGCTCTGGCCAGTGTCCAGACCGAGCTGGCCACCGCGGCCCTGAACTACTGCGTCAACGGCATGTCCCTGGAGGACACCATCGCTGACTACATCACGCAGGCTGAGTACTACATGAACCAGTAATTGCCCGGCACGCAAAAACGTGGGGGTGGGTGACCGTCACCCACCCCCATTTTCAAGACACTAAGGAGTGGAAGCTATATGCAAACCGTGAAAAATGGCGTTGCGACGGGCCCGAAAAAGTCCTTTTCGCTGCTGAAGACCCGGCGGCAGAAGGATGCCGCGTTCTCTCTGCTGCTGCTGACCCCGGCGATCATCTGCTGCGTCATCTTTATCCTGTTTCCCATCATCGACTCGGTAAAAATGAGTTTTACCACCTATAAGATCGCGAATCTGACCCAGAACATCCCCGGCGAGTGGAACAACTTCGCAAACTACACCCGCCTGTGGTCTTCCGGGAAGCTGCAGGATTCCATCCAGGTAACGCTGCTGTTCGTTTTCGTGACGGTCGCGTTGAGCTTTGTGATCGGAATGGCGCTGGCGCTGATGCTCAACAGCAACATCCGGGGCGCTCGTTTCTTGCGCAGTGTGATGATGATCCCCTGGGTCATCCCCACTGTCATTTCCGGCCTGCTGTGGGCCTGGATCTACGCCAACCCCTACGGTTTGCTGCAGTATGTGATCAGTGTTGTCACCGACGGCCGTGTGACCGGCTTCGGCATCCTGAACAATCAGGAAACCGCCATCTGGGGCGTGATCATCGTGGCGCTGTGGAAGCAGATCCCGCTGATCACCCTGCTGCTGCTGGCGGGCATGCAGAACGTTCCGGAAGACATTCTGGAAGCCGCCAAGCTGGACGGCGCGAACTATCTCCAGTGCCTGTTCAAGATCATCTTCCCCTTTATGCGCAGCGTCATCGCGGTGACGGTTTCGCTGTCCATCATCGACAACTTCAAACAGTACCCGCTGTTTGCCACCCTGACCAACGGCGGCCCTGCGTCGGCCACAACGACGCTGGCGGTCCTCTCCTACGATGAGGCGTTCGTCAACTATAACTACGGCTCCGGCGCCGCGGTCACCACTGTCTGGCTGCTGCTGATGGTCGTTGTTGTGTTCGTGTTCAACGCCATCTTCCGCAAGAAAGATGATTAAAGGGGGATGTGAGCAATGAATCCGAAACTGAAACGCAACACGCTGCGCTTCGGCAGCACCACGCTGAAATACCTGGCGATCTTCGCGATCTTCTTCTTCCTTTTGTTCCCTGTCTACTGGATGCTGACCACATCTCTGAAGACGAACATTGAATCCTACCGCGCGATCCCCACCCTCTGGCCGGAGAATGTCAACTTTGACGGCTACATCTCGCTGATCAAGGACGGCAAGTTCCTTACTTATTATAAGAACAACATTCTGGTCTCCGCCATGGCGGCAGCGTTCATCTGCTTTGTGTCGCTGTTCGCGGGCTACGCGCTCAGCCGCTTCCACTTCAAGTGGAACGTGCTGCTGTTCGCCACCTTCTCCTTCACCCAGATGATGCCCGTCATCAGCCGACTGATCTCTCTGTACACCATCATGCGCAAGGTCAACTTGACGGACACCCACGTTGGTCTGGTGCTGGCCGTCAGCGCAACGCAGATACCGTTTGCGGTATCCCTGATGGCGTCCTTCTTCGACGGCATACCAAGAGAACTGGAAGAGTCCGCCTCGGTGGACGGCTGCGGCCGCTTTAAAACGCTGTTCCGGATCGTGATGCCGCTGGTGGTGCCGGGCCTGCTGGCTGTGGGCGTTTACAGCTTCCTGCAGACGTGGGACGATTACCTCCACGCCATCACGCTGATCCGTTCCTCCGATCTGTGGACCCTGTCTCAGGGCCTGAAGCTGACCTACCTGGGCGAAGTCAGTGACTGGCAGCTGATCAACGCGGCCTCTACACTGGGCGCCATCCCCATGATCTTCGTGTTCTTCTTCTTCCAGAAGTACATGATCAAGGGCTTGGTCTCCGGCGCGGTCAAGGGATAAGTTTTGACAAAAAAGCTGCCGCAGATTGGTCTGCGGCAGCTTTTTTGTGAGAGGAGAGAGAACCGTGAAACAGAACATCCTGCTGTATTTTACCGACCAGCAGCGGGCAGACACCTGCGGCTGCTACGGGCAGAGCCTTCCTCTGACGCCCTGGCTGGACCAGCTGGCCCGGGAGGGCACCCGGTTTGAATATGCCTTCACGCCCCAGCCGGTGTGCGGGCCTTGCCGCGCGCTGTTCCAGAGCGGGAAATGGCCCACCGAGACCGGCTGTTACCGCAACAAGATCATGCTGCCCGCCGATGTGAAGCCTCTGGGCGAATATATGGAGGAGGCGGGCTACGAGACCGCCTACATCGGCAAATGGCATCTGGCCAGCGAGGGCGAGATCGGCAAGCCCTCGGTGATCGACCATTCCCGCACCGCCGTTCCCAAAGAGCTGCGGGGCGGCTACACCGGCTTCTGGCGGGTGTCGGACGTGCTGGAGTTCACCAGCCACGGCTACGACGGCTATGTCTTTGACGAGAACGATCAGCGCATCGATTTCAAGGGCTATCGGGCGGACTGCATCACCGACATGGCCCTGGAATTCTTCGATCAGTACGACGGCAAGAAGCCCTTCTTCATGACCGTCTCCCACATCGAGCCCCACCACCAGAACGACCGGGGCCACTACGAAGGCCCCGAAGGCTCCAAGGAGAAGTACAAAGATTATCAGCCCCCCAGGGACCTGGAAGCCCTGGGCGGCGACTACCGGGAGGAATACCCGGACTATCTGGGCCAGGTGGCCTCGCTGGACGAGAACCTGGGCCGGATGATTGCCCGCCTCAAGGAGAAAGGTCTTTACGACAATACGGTCATCATCTTTGTGTCCGACCACGGCAGCCACTTCAAGACCCGCAACCGGGACGAACACCTGAACGGTATGGACGACTACAAGCGCTCCATGCACGACGCCTGCCTGCGGGTGCCCTTCGTCATTGCCGGCGGACCCTTCAAAGGAAAGGGCGATTTCCGCGATATCGTCAGCACCGCCAGCCTGCCCAAGACCATCCTGGGCCTGGCGGGGGTGAAGGTGGGCGACGCCATGATCGGCGAAGACCTGGCGGACGTGGTGCAGGGCAAATGCCCTGACCGGCGCAACGAGGCCTTCGCCCAGATCTCCGAGAGCCGAGTGGGCCGCGCCATCCGCACCCCGGACTACGCCTATTCCGTCTACGCGCCGGGGCTCAACGGCTGCACCGCGGCGGATTCGCCCGTCTACGCGGACGATTTCCTCTACGATCTGAAAAAAGACCCCTATGAGCTGAACAATCTGGTGGGGGACCCGGCTTACGCCGAAGTGAAGCAGCAGCTCCGCCAAAAACTTTTGCAATGGATCGGGGAAGCGGAGGGCAAGACTCCTGAGATCCGGGACGTTTGAACGGCAGATAAAAAGGATCCCGAAGCTCAAAAGAGCTTCGGGATCCTTTTTTGATCCGGTCGTGGTCCTCACAACTCCACGACAGGGATGTTCAGCAGTTTGGCAACGGCGACCATCTTGTCGGCCACGTCCTGCCACACCACGCTGTAGTGGTGGCTCATGCCGCTCTCGGCGATCTTCTGGACCAGCTCCAGCACGGGGGTCTTGACCTTGACGTTGACCATGGCGCCGCGGGTGTTGCGCTGGGTGGGCACTGCCTCGCCCCGCAGCAGGAACAGGCGGTACTGGCCGTCGATGTTGGTGAAGCGGGCGGCGGTCACCGGGCCGCTCTTCAGCGAGCACCAGAACGCGGTGCCCTGGCCGACCAGGGGATGGTTGCACATGGTCACGCCGTCAGCCTCGTTGTGCAGGCTGGGGGCGGCGTTGCCGCAGTGCCAGAAGGTGACGGTGTTCTCTTCTTCGTCGATGTTGATCAGGTCGGTGATGAAGGCGGGCTGGCCGCAGAACATGTTCTGCACGATGGCGGCGAGACCGGCGTCGATGTCGCCCTCGCAGGAGATGCCCACGCCCTCGTCCGCCAGGCGGCCCAGCACGGCGCAGGGGGTGGTGTGCAGGTTGCCCATCTCGGGCCAGCACTTGATGGAGGAATAGTCGTAGCCCTGTTTCTTCACCAGCTCTTTGAGCACCAGATACAGGCGGGCGTGGTTCTCCAGATGGCCGTCGGGCAGGGCGGTCACATCCCACTTGCCGCTCACGCGGGCCATCTCCGCTTCCACCTCGCTCCAGGGCAGGGCGGCCATGGCGTCAAAGACCACCTTCAGGTCGGTCTCTTCAAAGTTGATGCCGAAGGTGCGGCGGATGGTCACCTCGTCAAAGGCGCAGTTGTAGAACGCGGTGGGGCGATAGCCGAACAGGCCGAAGGTGAAGCCCTGCAGGTTCTTGATGACGGCGTAGGCGGAGGTCAGGTTCTCCAGCTCGGTCTTGACCCGCTCCTCTTCCTTGTTGCCGAACACCACGTGATGGGGCGCGTGCAGACGAACGAGGCTGGCGCCGTTCATGGCCGCGCAGCACAGAGCGTTGGCGTACAGACGGTCCTGACGCTCCCATTTCTCCTCCCGGGGCGCCCACAGCACGATGGGGCAGCGGCAGGCGTCCGCCAGGCCGCAGGCGATGTCGTCGCCGGTGAACGCGCCGTACACCAGCAGGATCATGTCCACCTTGTTCTCATTGAAATAGGCGATGCACTCATCCATGTCCTCATGGGTGCACACCAGGTGAGGGAAGCGGAACACATGGGTGTGAAGCAGGTTGTTCTCCACCCAGTCGCCGTATTCCCGCAGCCGCTTTTCCGGCAGCTCCCGGGGCCAGCGCCCGGAAACCGTCACTACAAAGCCGACGTTCAGTGCTTTCTTCATAGTAAATTCCTCCGAACCAAGAAAATTCTGTGTGGAATGAAATATAAACACGAGTGTATGTCATCTGAAAGAATTATATGCTATTTTAAAGCCCCTGTCAAGCACGATCGCTCGCGGATGACAGGGGCGTGTGGTTTTTGTTCAGGTGGTCTGGCGCTCGATGAGTTTGGTGTCGAAGGTCTGGTTGGAGGGCTTTCCGCCGGCGATCATCTCGTCCAGCGTGGTGATGATGGCCTTGGCGATGGCCGGCCGGTCCAGTTCCATGCTGGTGAGCGCCGGGGTGACGTAGTTGCTGATGCGGGAGTTGTCGAACCCGATGACCGAGATGTCCTCGGGCACCCGCCGCCCGCAGGCCAAAACGGCGGAAAGGGCCACGCAGGCCATGTCGTCGTTTCGGCCAACGATGCCGTCCACCTCAAGGCCGCTGTTCAGCCGGGCGCAAACGGCGTCGAAAAGTTCGCGCTCATTGGTGCAGCCGGTGACAAAGCGTTCGGCGCTGAAGGGCAGGCCGCTTTCCTCCATCTGGGAACAGAAACCGCTGAAGCGCAGGTCGTCCTTTTTGCTGAAGCGGCCGTGGCGGCTGATGCGGTCGATGTACAAAAGATGCCGCCGGCCCCGGCTCTCCAGCAGCTTGACGCAGTCCCGGATGCCCTTGTTCAGGCCGGTGTAGATGCGGACGGCCTCGTTGCCGATGTTGGGGTATTCCCGGTTCATCAGCAGCACCACCGGCACGCCGGAATCAATGAGCATCTGCACGTATTTTTCGTCAAAGCCGGTGGCGCTGATGACGATGCCGTCCACAAGGCGGCTGTTGACCTGGGAAACGAACTCCTCGTCGTTGCGGTCGGCCAGAAGGGAGATGAGATAGCCCTTGTCGTAGGCGATCTTGTCCATCTCCTCAACGATCTTTCCAAAGTGCTCGTTGGAGATGTTGTCGGCGATGAAAAGGATATGGTTGCTCTTTTTTCCCTTCAGGGTGCGCGCTACTGTGTTGGGGCGGTAATGCAGCTCCCGCACCGCGGCGAGCACCCGCTCCCGCTTGTCCTGGGCCACATACCGGTTGTTGTTCAGCACATAGGAGACCACGGTCTCCGACACGCCCGCCATCGCGGCAACGTCCTTTCGCGTGGGGGTGTTCCTTACCTGGCTCAAAGCGAGTCCTTCCTTTCAAGACGGCATTTCTACTACAATTATACCGTTTTCGCCCACTTCGTCAACATAGACAAATAAAATGTTGAAAATCCCTTGACGAAGCGTGAAATAAACGGTATACTCAAAATACACACGAGTGTACAAGCGGCCGCACAGATACCACTATTTTACAAAACAAGGGAGCGAAACATATGCTGACGAACAATCTGGAACAACTGAAAAAGGCCAGCCGAGAAGGATATGCCATCCCGGCGATCAATACCCAGGGCGGCAACTATGACATTATCATGGGCATCTGTAAAGCGGCGGAAGAGCTGCGCTCCCCGGTGATCCTGGCTCACTATGTTTCCACCGGCGCTTTCTCCGGCCACGACTGGTTCGTGAATGTGGCCAAATGGTGCGCGAACAAGGTGTCGGTGCCGGTGTCCATCCATCTGGACCACGGCGACGGTTTCCCCATCTGCATGGAGGCGCTGCGCCTGGGCTTCACCTCGGTGATGATCGACGGCTCCACCAAGCCCATCGAGGAGAACGCGGCGCTGACCCAGAGCGTTGTGAATGTTGCCAAATACTTCGATGTGCCTGTGGAGGCGGAGATCGGCGAGCTGCAGCGGCTGGACAACGGCGTGGTGCAGGAGAACAAGAATGTGGCCGACCCCGAGCAGGTGCGCCGCTTCCTGGAGCTGTGCAGCCCCGACACGCTGGCCATCGGCATCGGCAACGCCCACGGCTACTACAAAGGCAAGCCGGACATCAAGCTGGAAGTCCTGCGTGAGGTGCGCAAGTTCACCGATATTCCCCTGGTGCTCCACGGCTGCACCGGCATGGACGAGAGCATCGTGAAGGAGGCCATCGGCCTGGGCGTGGCGAAGATCAACTTCGGCACCGAGATCCGCTACAAGTACGTGCAGCACTATGAGGAGGCCCTGCGGGAGCTGGACCACCAGGGCCACTCCTGGAAGCTCTCCCAGTACGCCAGCAACGCCCTGTGCGAGGACGTGAAGAAGATCATCCGGCTGTCCGGCTCGGAAGGCAAAGCCTGAGCGGCGCCGCAGGAGGAAAACGACCATGGCAAATATGCTGATCGTCCACGGCGGCGCGCCCACGGCGGTGATCAACGCGTCGCTCTACGGCGCGGTGAAAGAAGCGAAAAAACACGGCTGCATCGATAAGATCTATGCCGCCATCGGCGGCAGCGGCGCGGTCATCCGGCAGCAGTTCCTGGACATGAAGACCGTGGACGAGCAGCGGCTGGAGCTGCTGCCCTTCACCCCCGCCTCCGCCATCGGCACCAGCCGCGACCATCTGGAGCCGGAGGACTATCAGGCCATTGCCCGGGTGATCGAAAAGAACGACATCAAATACGTCTTTTTCAACGGCGGCAACGGCAGCATGGACGCCTGCGGCAAGGTGTACAGCGCCTGCCGGGAGCTGGGCGTGGATGTGCAGGTGGTGGGCATTCCCAAGACCATCGACAACGACATCGCCGTCACCGACCACGCCCCCGGCTTCGGCAGCGCCGCGCGCTACATCGCGGCCACCGTCAGCGAGGTCAGCCAGGACGTGCGGGCCCTGCCCATCCACGTGAGCGTGGTGGAGGCCATGGGCCGCAACGCCGGCTGGATCGCTGCCGCCAGCGCTCTGGCCCGCAGCGGCAACGGCGACGGCCCCGACCTCATCTATCTGCCCGAGCGCCCCTTCATCGAGGAGGAGTTTTTGGCGGATGTGAAAGCCCTTGTGGAGAAAAAGGGCGGCGTTGTGGTGGTGGCCAGCGAGGGCCTCACCGGCCCCGACGGCAAACCCATCGTGGAGCCCATCTTCCAGGTGGGCCGCGCCACCTACTACGGCGACGTGAGCGCCCATCTGGCCAATCTGGTCATCAAGAAGCTGGGCGTCAAGGCCCGCAGCGAAAAGCCCGGCATCTGCGGCCGGGCCTCCATTGCCTTCCAGTCCTCGGTGGACCGGGAGGAAGCCATTCTCGCCGGCGCCGAGGCGGTGAAAGCCGCCGTGGAGGGCGAGACCGGCGTGATGATCGGCTTTGAGCGCCTGCCCGGCGCGGAGTATGCCGTGCGCCCCATCCGCATCCCCATCCAGCAGGTCATGCTCACCGAGCGCACCATGCCCGACGAGTTCATCAACCGGCGGGGCAACGACGTGACCGAAGCCTTTGTGGAGTGGTGCCGCCCGCTGATCGGCGAGCCGCTGCGCACCTTCGTCACCTTCAAAAACGACCTGTAAGGAGAAAGCGCGAATGAAACTGGATTTTGAATACGGCCACGGCCTGATGAGCGCCGAGCTGCCCGACAACACCGATGTGTTTATCCCCGGCACCACCGTGGCGGATCCCCCCTGCATCCCCGAGGACAAGCTGGAGGAAGCGTATCTTGAGAGCCTGCACAACCCCATCGGCATGAAGCCCCTGAGCGAGCTGGCCTTCCCCGGCGCGAAGGTGGTCTTCATCGTGCCTGACCGCGTGAAGGGCGGCGAGCAGCCCACCAGCCACCGCAAGGTGAGCATCAAGCTCATCCTGAAGGAGCTGTATGCCGCGGGCGTGAAGAAGGAGGACATTCAGTTCATCATCTCCAACGGCCTGCATCCCCGCGCGAAGCCCGAGGACTACAAGGCCATCTTCGGTGAGGAGCTGTTCCGAGAGTTCTGGCCCACCCACCAGATGACCAGCCACGACTCCGAGGACCCGGACAACATGATCGACCTGGGCACCACCAAGCGGGGCGACCCTGTGTTCATGAACAAGACCGTGTTCGAGTGCGACCTGCCCATCCTCATCGGCCATGTGCAGGGCAACCCCTACGGCGGTTACTCCGGCGGCTACAAGCACTGCGCCACCGGCATCACCAACTGGCGCAGCATCGCCAGCCACCATGTGCCCGAGGTCATGCACCGAGACGACTTCACCCCGGTGAACGGCGGCAGCCTCATGCGCCACAAGTTCAACGAGATCGGCATGCTGATGGAGGAGAAGATGGGCCATCCCTTCTTCTGCTGCGACGCGGTGCTGGACACAAAGAGCCGCCAGATCGCCATCTACTCCGGCTACGCCGCCGAGATGATGCCCGAGAGCTGGAAGATCGCCGACAAGCGCACCTACGTGCACTGGGCGGAGAAGAAGTACGACGTGCTGGTGTTCGGTATGCCCCAGAAGTTCCACTACGGCGACGGCATGGGCACCAACCCCATCATGATGATGCAGGCCCTGTCTGCCCAGGTGCTGCGCTTCAAGCGTGTCATGAGCGACCACTGCGTCATCATCTGCTCCTCCATCTGCAACGGCTTCTTCCACGACGAGCTGTGGCCCTACCTGCGTGCGGAGTGGACCGACTTCCAGCACGACTACATGAACACCCTGCCGGACATGAACCGTCTGGGCGAGTACTACGCCACCAACGAGGAGTACATCCGCAAGTACCGGTTCACCAACGC
>DXBV01000069.1 GCA_019116345.1 Candidatus Allofournierella merdipullorum
CTCGCATTGTCTCCACTACCAGTCGCTTGAATTCCGGCGTGTATCGTTTGTTTGGTATTCCTTTTGGCATAGCAAAGCACCCCACTTGTTATCCAGTATATCATACTGTCTAACAAATGGGGTGCAGTTCAAAAAGGCCCGCGGGGGTTTTTGAATGGGAAAGGCGCGCTCACACGCTCTCTTCCAGCCTTTCCACAGCGGCGGCAAAGACGGGATGTTCCCGCAGTTCCGGGTCGGTCATCTCCCGGCGGACGCCGTCCAGCAGCATCCGCCGCATCCCGGAGGGGAAAACGTCATCGGACTTTTTTTCGCAGTTCAGCCCCGGGGCGAAAAGGTCCGGGTCCGGCCGGGGCAGGGGAGAGAGAAGCTGGTCCACATAGAGGGAAAAATGCTCGGCGGCCTCGTCCCACTCGCCGGCCTTCCGGTGTGCCTCCACCAGAAATCCCTCGCTCAGGTCGGCCAGGCCGAAGGTGCCCGTCAGCGAGCGGTAGGCCTGCACCATTTTTTCCAGTCGGCGGGGCTCCTTCTCGCTGCCCAGCATCAGCGCAAGGGTAGACATCGCCTTGCTGACCGCGGTGTAGAGCTGGGTCTGAAGCAGTTTTTGGGCCTCTTCGTCCTGCCCCCGTTTTCGATACAGCAGGGCCCGCACGGCGGTGGCGTCTCCCGGGTGCTCGGGCAGTTCGTCCAGCAGGGTCTGGGCCTTGTCCGGGTCGTCCTCTGCCAGCGCCAGGCTGGCCAGCTGAATGGTGGACGCCTGCCAGTAGGCTGCGGCGCCCGAGGCCCGCACCCGCTCCAGCAGTTCCCGCTTGAAAGCGCGCCAGCGGGCCTTTTGTTCCGCCGATGCGTCAGGAAAGAACATCTCAAAGCCGTCGCACACGGCGGCCGCGTTGAACTGCAGGGCGGTGCAGCCGGGCCAGCGGCACACCAGCTGGCGCAATTCCTCCTCGCCGGCGGCGGGCCCCTTTTGAGGCAGGGCTTCCATCAGGGCGTTGATCTGCCGCGCCACTTCCTCGTCGCTGAGGGCAGCCTCAAACTGCAAAAGGCCGTCCACGGTGGTGCCCAGCGCCCGGGCCAGGGGGCATAGCAGCGCCACGTCCGGGCAGGAGGCGTCGGTCTCCCACTTGCTTACCGCCGGGCCGCTCACTCCCACCAGCGCCGCAAGCTGCTCCTGGGTCAGCCCCCGGGCCTTGCGCAGTGAGGCGATGGTGGCGCCTATCTTCAATGGGTTCATCTGTTCCATAAAGCGTAGTCCTCTCTTTGTTGCTCCGCGCGGTTTCTGCCTTTATTGTAACCGTGCCGCGCCCCCGTGCCAAGAGAGGCGGATTCAAGCGCCGGGCATCTTTTTCTGAACGGCGCTCAAGTTTTGACGCGGCCGCTCACAGAAAGGAGGCAACGACGCTCCGCAGGGCTGCGTGGCATCTGCCGTTGGAGGCAAGGATACCGGTGGGCTTCACCTCATCCAGCGCGTGTTCGGTCATCCCTTCCACCGTGCCGTGGGCGCCGCGGACGATGATGGCCCCCGCGGCGTAGTCCCAGGGCTGCAGGGTGTGCTCGTAAAAGGCGTCGATCCGGCCGCTTGCCAGATAGCACAGGTCCAGAGCCGCGCTTCCGCTGCGCCGGATGTCGCGGCCTTTCAAAAACAGTTCCTTCATGATGCCGAAGGTCTTGTCTGCCAGGGTTTTGTCGTAGGGGGAGGTGCCCGTCATGATCAGCGCGTTTTCCAGCTCGTTGTCCGTGACGCACAGTGCCGTTCCGTTGCAGGTGCTTCCCATGCCCTCGGCGCCCACGAAACACTCATCCAGATAGGGGTCGTACACCACCCCAACCACGCCCTTTTTCTGATGATACAGCGCGATGGAGATGCAGGAGTGGCGGTAGTCATAGAGGTAGTTGGTGGTGCCGTCGATGGGGTCGATGACCCATGTGAACCCATCGCCGATCTGCCGGTGTGTGCCCTCCTCCGCCAGAACGCAGCTTTGGGGCAGAAGATTCAGGCATTCCTCTACGATGAGCTGCTGGCACTTCACGTCAATGTCGGTCACCACATTGGCCGAGCCGCCTTTTTCTGTGACGCTGCCGATCTTGCTGCCGGCAATAAACGCCCCGGCACGTTTGGCGATCGCGGCGATCTGCTGTGCCCAGGCCTGTTTCATTTCGTTTGCGATCATGATGGTTCGTCCCTTTCCCGGTGCAGGTTTTTCCCTATTATACCAGCAATCGCCGGGAACGGCAAAGGAAAGACCGCCCGCCAAAACAGTCGGTTTCACCCCTATTCTTGAAGATGAGGTCTCCCGGGCGTATAATCTCTCTATTAGACATATTTGGAGGCTGCCATGGAATATCTCATTCTGGGGCTGCTGCTGCTCACGCCCATGACCGGTTACGAGCTGCAGCGGTTCATCAAACAGAACCTCGCCCTCATCTGCTCTTCCAGCGCGGGCAGCGTGCAGACCGCGCTGGCCAAGCTGGAGCGGGAGGGCCGCATCGCCGCCGAGGAAGCCATGGAGGGGCGGCGGCGCAAAAAGACCTTTTCCATCACCGGCCAGGGGCGGCAGGCCTTTGAGGCCTGGGTGGCCCAGCCCATGCAGGCGGGCAAGGTCAAGAACATGGAACTGGCCCGGATGTTCTTTCTGGGGCTGGCCCGGCCCGGCCAGCGCGCCGCCGCCATCCGGGACTATCTGCGCCAGATGGAAGAGACGCAAACGGTGCTCACCGCCCTGCGCCAGCAGCTGCACCGGGTGCAGGCTGGGCCGCTGCCTCCCGGGTGCAACTGGGATGAAGTGTTCCGTTTTCAGGGCTACACCATCGAGTACGGCATTGCAGCGGCCGAGTTTGAGCGGCAGTGGTACAGCCGCCTTTTGGAAGAACTGGAGGAAGAAGAATGAACATTCTTGTGCTGAACGCAAGCCCCAAAGGCAAGGCTTCCGCCACGCTGCACACGGCGCTGTACCTGGAAGCGCTGCACCCGGAGCACACCTTTGAATTCCTGCCGGTGGGGGTGCGCATCAAACGCTACGAAAAGGATTTCGCCCCCGCCCGCGCGGCGCTGGAACGGGCCGACCTGGTGCTCTTCTGCTACCCGGTCTACACCTTCCTCGCGCCCTATCAGCTGCACCGCTTCGTGGAACTGGTAAAGGCCGACGGGGTGGATCTCTCGGGCAAATTCGCCAGCCAGATCACCACCTCCAAGCACTTCTACGACGTGACCGCCCACCGCTGGGTGGAGGAGAACTGCTTTGACTTGGGAATGAAGCCGGTGCGGGGCCTCTCGGCGGACATGGAGGATCTGCCGAACGAAAAAGGCCGCCGGCAGGCCCGGGACTTTTTCGAACAGCTGATCTTTTCCTGTGAGCACGGGCTTTTCGTCACGCCGCCTCCCGCCGCCCCCGGCAGTGCGCGCCCGGCCTATCGCCCCGCCCTGCCTGAAACAGCAAAAACAGGGCATAAAGACGTGGTCATCGTGACCGACTGCGCCCCCGAAGACGAGGGCCTCGCCGCCATGATCGCCGATTTCCGGGCGGCTCTGCCCTGTGCCAGCCGGGTCATCGACCTGCGGGAGTTTCCCTTTGCGGGCGGGTGCCTGGGATGCATGAACTGCGCCGTCACCGGCAAATGTGTTTATAAGGACGGCTTCGACGACTTTTTGCGGGGCACCGTCCAGACCGCCGACGCCTTTGTCTATGCCTTTTCCATCTCCGACCACTACGCCGGAGCCCGGTTCAAATGCTACGACGACCGGCAGTTCTGCAACGGCCACCGGGCCGTGACCCAGGGCAAGCCGGTGGCCTACCTCGTCCGGGGCGACTACCGGTACGAGCCCAACCTGCGGATGGTGCTGGAGGCCCGGGCGGAGGTAGGCGGCAACTATCTGGCGGGCGTGGCCACCGACGAGGGCGACACGGCCGCGGACATCGCCGCGCTGGCGGCGAACCTGGCCCTGGCGCTGGACAAGGGCTTTTCCCGCCCAGCCAATTTCTACGGTGTGGGCGGCAGCAAGATTTTCCGCGACCTCATCTATGTGATGCGGGGAATGATGAAGGCCGACCACAAGTTCTACAAGGCCCACGGCGCCTACGATTTTCCCCAGAAGCAGAAGATGCGCATTTTGCAGATGCAGCTTGTGGGTGCGCTGCTGGCGGTGCCGGCGGTGCAAAAGCAGGCGAAGGGCAAAATGACCGAGGCCATCGTCGCGCCTTACCGCAAGGTGGTGGAGGCGGCAAAAGGAAAGGAGAACCAGACATGATCTTTTACTTTTCCGGCACCGGCAACTCCCGCTGGGCGGCGCGGCAGATCGCGGCCCTCACCGGGGACGAAGCCGTGGACATCGTGGAAATGAACCAGGCCCCCGACCTGGCGGGGCAAGGGCAGGTGGGGCTGGTGTTCCCGGTCTACGCCTGGGGCGCGCCGGAGCCGGTGCTGGCCTTTGCCAAAGGGCTGTGGACGGGCGGGGCGTTCACCTTTGCCGTTTGCACCTGCGGCGAAGAGGCGGGCAACGCCATGAAAAAGCTGGCAAAGGTCTTTCCCCTTGACAGCAGCTACAGCCTTGTGATGCCCAATAACTACCTGCTGGGCAAGGCGGACGTGGACGGCGAAGCCGCCGCCCTGGCCAAGCTGGAGGCCGCCCGCGCCGCCATTGAACGGCTGGCGAGGGAGTTGGCCCGGCGGGAAAGGGTGTACCGGGTGGAAGAGGGCAGCATGGCGGCGCTCAAGTCCGGCGTGGTGAACTGGGGCTTCAACCGCTTTGCCCGCACCGTCAAACCCTTTCACACCACCGACGCCTGCATCGGCTGCGGCCTTTGCGCCCGGGACTGCCCGGCGAAGGTCATTGCCATGCAAGATGGCCGGCCGGTCTGGAGCGACGGGTGTTTCCAGTGCCTGCGCTGCATCAACGCCTGCCCGGCGGCGGCCATCCAGTACGGCGGCGACACCGCCGGCAAGGGCCGCTACACGCTGGAGGGGCTGCTGAAGAAGCAAAAATAAAAAAATCCCCCGGCGGAAAAGCCGGGGGCGGGGGAAATGCTTTATTCCCGGTCCTGCCGGGGCAGCTGGGCGAAAAACCGCAGCAGGAAAGGCACGCTGGTGACAAAGGTGAGCGCGTCCGCCAGAGGCTGGGCGATCTGCACGCCCCGCAGCCCGATGACCAGCGGCAGCACCAGCATCAGCGGCAGGTAATAAAGCCCCTGCCGCAGGCTGGACAAAAAGGTGGCCGCGGCGCTCTGGCCGGTGCTCTGGAACAGCATGTTGGCGCAGGTGCCCAGCGGCACCAGCAGCATGGCGCAGCACTGCAGCCGGCAGGCGAACACGCCGATCTCGATGACCTGCGGGTCGTTGCGGAAAGCCTGGATGAGCCAGGGGGCCGCCAGGAAGGTGCCCAGCGCCACCAGGCAGATGCAGCCCTCGCCCAAAAGCAGGGTGAAGCGGAAGGCCTGCCGCAGGCGGTTGAATTTGCCCGCGCCGTAGTTGTAGCCCGCCACCGGCTGGAAGCCCTGGCCGATGCCCAGCATCACCGCGAACACGAACATGAAGATGCGGCCCACAACGCTCATGGCCGCCACGGCCGCGTCACCGCCGCACTGGCCCGCCTGCCAGTTCAGCAGGGCGGTGGCCACGCTGGCCAGCGCCTGCCGGGCAAAGCTGGGCAGCCCGCAGGCCAGAATGTTGCAAAGGCCGGGCAGGTCGTGCCCGATGAGCCGCACCGAAAGGTGAAGCTGGCTTTTGCCCGAGAGGAACATCGCCAGCAAAAGGCAGAAGCTCACGCACTGGGACAGGGCCGTGGCCAGCGCCGCGCCGGCGATGCCCATGTCGAACACAAAGATGAACAGCGGGTCCAGCAGGATGTTCAGAATGCCGCCGGTGGTCAGGCCGATCATGGCAAAGGCGGCCTTGCCCTCGTAGCGCAGCATGTTGTTCATGGTGAAGCTGGCGCACATCAGCGGCGCGGCCGCCAGAATGTAGCGCCCGTAGTCGCAGGCGTAGGGCAGAATGGTGTCGGTGGCGCCCAGAAGACGCATCAGCGGTTCCAGAAAGACAAGGCCGCCCACGCCCAGTGCCAGGCCGCAGCCCAGCGAGGTGAAAAAGCCCATGGAGGCGATGTGGCTGGCCTGCTTGCCTTCCTGCTGGCCCAGCAGGCGGCTGATGACGCTGCCCGAGCCCATGCCCACCATAAAGCCGAAGGCCTGAAGAATGGCCATCAGGCTGAACACCACGCCCACCGCGCCGGTGGCGCTGTTGCTTTTCAGCTGGCCAACGAAAAAGGTGTCGGCCAGATTGTAGATGGAACTCACCAGCATGCTTGCCACCGTGGGCGCGGCCAGCGTGACGATGAGTTTCGGGATGGGTGTTTGCGTCATTTTGATGAATTGGGCGTCCGAGGCGCCGCCGGTTTTTTGCATATTCCGTTCCTCCGGGTCGTTTGTTTTCTTTCATTTTTATGATAACACGCCCGTCAAACAAAGCGTAAATTTTACATTCCTGCGTTTCGGTTCAGCCTTTGCGGAGATTGCCTTTTGCCTTCAAAAAGGCTATACTGAAATTTATGCGTCACGGCGGAGCAGCCGCCGTTTTCCAAAAGAAAGAGTGAGTCTATGTCAAAATACTGCGTCAAAAAGCCTTACACCGTGGTGGTGGCGGTGGTGATGGTGATCGTGTTGGGCGTCATCAGCTTCTTCAACATGGTCACTGACCTGCTGCCCGCCATGGAACTGCCCTATGTGGTGGTGGTCACCACCATGCCCGGCGCCAGCCCCGAACAGGTGGAAAGCCAGGTCACCGCGCCGCTGGAGGCGGGCCTGGGCACCGTGAACGGCGTGACGAACGTCACCAGCACGTCGTCGGAAAACGTGAGCACCGTGGTGCTTGAGTTCGACGGCGGCACCAACATGGACAGTGCCATGGTCAACCTGTCCACAGCGGTGGATCAGGTGCGGGGCGCGCTGCCCGACACCGCCGGCAACCCCATGCTGCTGCAAATTTCGCCGGATATGCTGCCGGTGATGATCGCCGCGGTGGACATGGAGGGCATGGACGTTTATCAGCTCACCGATTTTGCCTCCGAGACGGTCATCCCCGCCTTTGAACGGCAGGCGGGCGTGGCCAGCGTCAGCGGCACCGGCCTTGTGGAAAAGAGCGTGGAGATCCGCCTCAACGAGGAAAAGATCGAAGCCATCAACACCAAGGTGCTGGCCAGCGTGGACGAAGAGCTGGCCGACGCCAAGGCCGAGCTGGCCGACGCTAAGAAAAAGGTGGAGGACGGCCGCGCCGAGCTGGAGAGCGGCAAGACCGCGCTGGAAAACCAGCAGGGTGACACCGCCGCCGAACTGGCGAACGCCAGCGCTCAGCTGGACTCCGCCATTGCGCAGGCCCAGGCCCTCGCCAGCCAGCAGACCGCGCTGGAGGCCAGCAAGGCCGCGCTGGAAGCGGAGAAGAAGGGCATGGAGCAGCTGGCCGGCCAGAGCGCTCTGCTGGAGCAGGCGGCCCAGGGCGTGGCCTTCATCCTGGGCGGCGCGCCGGTGAGCGACACGGCGCAGGCGGTGGAGGTCATCAAGGCCGCCGGTGACGAGGCCTGGGCTGCCGCCTGGGGCGCCATCGTCAATGCGCCCATCCCCGGCGTGACCATTCCCGACGAGATGAAAGACCTCACCCGCGACGGTTTCCTCGACCTGCTGGACAAGGCGCAGAACGCCCCCGCCCGGGTGGCGGAACTGGAGACCGCGCTGACCAACATCGACACCGAGCTGATGGCTGCCAAGGCGATGGCCGAGCAGGCCAAGGCCGGTGTGGAAAAGGCCCAGGAGGCCTACAAGAAACTGGAAGAGGGCAAGATCCTGGCCGCGGCGGGCTTCGGCAGCGCCTCGGCCCAGCTGGCCGCCGCCGAGAGCGCCCTCAAGGAGGGCGAGGCCCAGCTGGAGGACGCTCAAAAGCAGTTTGAGGACGCCCGCAAGGCGGCCCTGGAACAGGCGGACGTGAGCAAGCTGCTCACGAAAGAAATGGTCTCCGGCCTGGTGATGGCCCAGAACTTCGCCATGCCCGCAGGTTACCTGTATCAGGGCGAGGACCAGTACCTTTTGAAGGTGGGCGACGCCTTCTCCAGCGTGGAAGAGCTGGAAAACGCCCTGCTGCTGCACATGGACGCGGGCGACGTGGGCGATGTGCGCCTTTCGGACGTGGCCGACGTGACGGCCATCGACAACTCCGGCGAGAGCTACGCCCGCATGAACGGCAACCTGGCGGTGGCGGTGAGCATCCAGAAGGCTTCCACCGCCTCCACCAGCGAAGTGTCCAAGACGGTGAACGCGGCCATTGAGGAACTGGAAGCCAAGTACCCCGGCCTGCGCATCACCCCGCTGATGGACCAGGGCGTTTACATCCAGATGACGGTGGACTCGGTGCTCTCCAACCTGGGCTGGGGCGCGCTGCTGGCGGTGCTGGTGCTGGCGGTCTTCCTCAAGGACCCGCGCCCCACCCTGGTGGTGGCGTTCAGCATCCCCATCAGCCTGATGTTCGCGGTGGTGCTGATGTACTTCTCCGGCGTCACCCTCAACATGATCAGCCTTTCGGGCCTTGCCCTGGGCGTGGGCATGCTGGTGGATAACTCCATTGTGGTGGTGGAGAACATCTACCGCCTGCGCAGTCAGGGCGTGCCCGCGGCCAAAGCCGCCGTGCGGGGCGCGAAACAGGTGAGCGGAGCCATCGCGGCCTCCACCCTCACCACCGTCTGCGTGTTCCTGCCCATCGTCTTCACCGACGGCCTCACCCGCCAGCTCTTTGTGGACATGGGCCTCACCATTGCCTACTCGCTGCTGGCCAGCCTCATCGTGGCTCTGACATTGGTGCCCACCCTCAGCGCCACCATGCTGCGCCAGAGCAAGGAAAAGCGCCATCCCTGGTTCGACAAAATGCTGGAAGCCTACGCACGGGCGCTGGACTTCTGCCTGCGGGTCAAGGTGGCGCCGCTGGCGCTGGCCACCGCTCTGCTGGCGCTGTGCGTCTGGCACACCACCCGGATGGGCATGGAGTTCATCCCCAATATGAGCGCCAACCAGATCAGCGCCACCCTCACCCTGCCCGAGGACACCAAACGCGCCGACGCATACGCTCTCACCGACGAGGCCATGACGCTGATGCAGCAGGTGGAGGGCGTGGAAACGGTGGGCGCCATGGACGGCGGCACCGGCATGAGCATCATGGGCATGGGCGGCGCAGGCGGCTCCGACACCGTGGAGAGCATGAGTTTCCATCTGGTGCTGGATGAGAACGCCGACAGCGAAAAGACCGCCGACGCCCTCACCGCCCTCTCGGGCCAGCTGCCCGGCTGCGAGGTGAGCGTGACCACCTCCAGCATGGACCTTTCGGTGCTGGGCGGCAGCGGCGTGGAGCTGATCGTGCGCGGCCCGGACGTGGACACCCTCAACCAGATCACCCACGATCTGATGGACATCCTCCGGGGCGTGGAAGGGCTGGAAGAGCCCACCAACGGCCAGGAGGAGGGCACGCCCCAGCTGCGGCTGGTGGTGGATAAGGACGCGGCCATGAGCTGCGGGCTGACGGTGGCGCAAATTTACAGCGACCTTGCCGCCGCCCTGACCACCGAGACCACCTCCACCACTCTGACGGTGGGGGCCGAGGACTACGAAGTGGTGGTGGCGGACGAGCGGGGCAAGCTGGACCGTGACACCCTGATGCAGTTTGAGTTCGAGGTGGCCGGCACGGGGCCGGACGCCGAGACCGAGACCCACACCCTTTCGGAGTTCGCAAGCCTGAAGGACGACTTCAGTCTTGCGTCGGTGAACCGCGAGAACCAGCAGCGCTACATGACGGTGAGCGCGGCGGTGAAGGAGGGCTACAACGCCACCCTCATCAGCCGTGACATCCAGCCCACGCTGGACAGTTACGATCTGCCCGACGGCTACACCCTTGAAGTGGGCGGCGAGACCCAGACGGTGGCCCAGGCCATGCAGGATCTGGTGCTGATGATCCTGCTGGCCGTGGTGTTCATTTATATGATCATGGTGGCTCAGTTCCAGAGCCTGCTGGGCCCCTTCATCGTGATGCTCACCATGCCGCTGGCCTTCACCGGCGGTCTGGGCGCTTTGTGGATCGCGGGGCTGCCCCTGTCGGTCATCTCCATGCTGGGCTTCCTCATCCTGGCGGGCGTTGTGGTGAACAACGGCATCGTCTTTGTGGACTACGCCAACCAGCTGCGGCTGGAGGGCATGGAAAAGCGGGCTGCCCTCATCGAGACCGGCAAGACCCGCATGCGGCCCATCCTGATGACCGCCCTCACCACCATTCTGGCCATGAGCACCATGGCCTTCAGCACCGGCATGGGCGCCGAGCTTTCCAAACCCATGGCGCTGGTCACCATGGGCGGCCTGGGCTACGCCACCCTGCTCACCCTCTTCATCGTGCCGGTGTTCTATGACCTGATGTTCCGCAAACCCATGAAAAAGATCGAAGTGGACGACGAGGACTGACCCCCGCCGCCCTGAAAAGAAAGGATGTCAATAAACAATGGCGATGCTTCTCAACTGCCTTGTGCTGGTGGTCGGCTTTGTGCTGCTGGTCAAAGGCGCGGACTTCTTTGTGGACGGTTCCTCCGGCGTGGCCCGGCGGCTGCGGGTGCCCGGCGTGGTCATCGGTCTCACCGTGGTGGCCATGGGCACCAGCCTGCCGGAAGCCTCGGTGTCCATCACCGCCGGTCTCACCGGCAACAACGGCCTGAGCCTGGGCAACGTCATCGGCTCCAACATCTTCAACCTGATGGTGGTGGCCTGCTTCTGCGCTCTGGTCATGAGCTTCGTGCCCGACAAGGAGCTGATGGTGCGCGACTTCCCGGTGTGCATCGGCGCCAGTGCCCTGCTGGTGTTCTTCATGTGGGACGATGTGCTCCAGCGCTGGGAGGGCGTCGTGATGCTGGGCCTCATGGCCGCCTACATCGCCCTCACCGTGGCGCAGGCGCTGGCCTCCCGCACCCCGGAGACTGAGGAGGAGCCGGTCAGCCTGCTGCGGTGCATCGCCTTTATCCTGCTGGGCATGGCGGCCATCATCTGGGGCGGCGACCTGGTGGTGGACAGCGCCAGCAACATTGCCGCCGCGCTGGGCCTCTCCCAGACCCTCATCGGTCTGACCATCGTGGCCGTGGGCACCAGTCTGCCGGAGCTGGCCACCAGCATCGTGGCTGCCCGCAAGGGCGAAAGCGGCCTTGCCCTGGGCAACGCCGTGGGCTCCTGCATCTTCAACATCCTGTTCATCCTGGGCGCGTCCGGCGCCCTCTCGCCCATCGAGAGCGCCCGGGGCGTTCTGGTGGACGGCGTCATCATGCTGGTGCTCACCACGGCGCTGTTCATCTGGTGCCGCATCAAGGGCCGGATGACCAAACCCATGGGCGCGGCGGGCCTGCTGGCCTACGTTGCCTACACCGTTTATCTCATCATCAACGCATAAAAAGACCGGGCGGACACGTCAAACGCGTGTCCGCCCGGTTTTTGTTCAGAGATCCAGCAGCAAGCACACCGCCATGCATACCGGCTGGTGGATGAGATAGATCCCCAGACTGTGCCGTCCGACCCATTCCAGCGGCGGGCAGGAAAGGCGGGGGAGAAAGCCTTCCAGCCGGGGGCGGGCCAGACGGCAGAAAAACCACCCCGCCAGGAACAGGAAAAACCAGGGCGCCAGCGGGAAGTAGTCGCTGCTGGTGAAGGTCGGCCCCGGCAGGCCCAGAAAGGCCAGCGCGTTCCAACGGTAAAGCCCGGCAGGCAGCTCCATCCGCCACAGACCGAGAAAGCCCAGATAGCCTTCGGGCAGGTGGCGGGTGAGGGCAAAGAGGACGAGGCTGACGCAAAGCCCCGGGACGGCGGGCAGCTTCTCCAGCGCCGGGCGCAGCGCCCACACCAGCAGCACCGAGCAGCCCAGCAGGTTCAGAACGCCGAAAAACACTGCCTCGCTGGGCAGCGCCAGCAGCGTCACCGCGCTCACCGCGAAGCCGCACAGGTTCAGAACGAGGCCGTGGCGCAGCGCCCGGCGGCCGAGACCGGCGGAAAACCCGGCGGTGAGGATGAAGGTGCAGCAGATGGCCTGCTGCCAAAGGCGGCTGGGCCAGAGGAAGTACCAGCCCGGCAGCCGGGCGAACACCTCGAACCAGTCATAACAGAAATGGAAAGCCACCATGTTTACCACCGCCGCGCCGCGGAGAACGTCCAGCCAGCGGTAGCGGGTCTTTTGTGCAACGGCCATGGCTCACACCCCTTCCGGCGGCGTCAGGTCGATGGGCACCGGCGCGTCCAGCACCATGCTGTCCGGCGTGACCAGGCAGTCCATGGCCAGAAGCTGCACCCCGGCGGCCCGGGCCTCAGCCAGCGCCCTGCCGAAGGCGGGCTGGGTGACCCAGTTGGGCCGGAACAGCCGCACCCCCTTCATCTGAACGACCACCAGCACACAGCACTGCCAGCCCTCGGCCGCCAGCGCCGTCAGTTCCCGCACATGTTTTAAGCCCCGCAGGGTGGGCGCGTCGGGAAAAGCGGCGATGCCGTCGGTTTCCAGCGTGCAGCCCTTCACCTCCACCAGCAGCGGCTTGCCGCCGCGCAACGCGTAAAAGTCAAAGCGGGAGTCCCCCACGGTGTACTCCGGGTGCAGGCCCTCCAGCTGCCCCAGCCCGCCTGCCGCCAGCCATTCGCCGGCGGCCTTGTTGGGGGCGGCGGAGTCCATGTTGATGAGCAGCGGCCCCTTTTCCACCGCCACCAGGTCCCAGCCGGTCTTGCGGGCGGGGTTCTCCGCCCCCGCCAGATACACCGTGGCGTTGGGCGTCAGCAGTTCGGCGCAGCGGCCGGTGTTCTTCACGTGCACCCGCACCGGCTCGCCGTCCAGAAGCACCTGGGCGGTGAAGCGGTTCTCCCGCAGAAGGAACTGTGCCGTTCGAATGCGCTCGTATGTCATAAAAAGACCCTTTCATGGTGCAGCTTGCGTCGCAAAACGGCATTTTAGGCCGATTTGCTTGACGGATTTCGCGGTGGTGCTATAATAAAATGCAAGGTTTCCGAATGGGGGAAACATGTGAAAAGGAATGGAGGACATTCATATGAAAAAGGCTGCTCAAACCGTGATCAGTGCTGATAAATATTATACCATCACCGCCGCCAATGGCAAGGTCGTGGAGGTC
>DXBV01000070.1 GCA_019116345.1 Candidatus Allofournierella merdipullorum
AACTCCCGCCTAATTCCTGTTAGGAATCAGACGGGAGTTTCGTATGCACCCGAAAACCGTCAGCTAACAGTTGATAAGTGATTTAGTTCCTTATCACTGTTAAGCCAACGGTTCCGGGGCTTTTGAAGCAAAGGGTTCTGAAATCAGCGCTTGCTGAACTGGGGAGCCCGACGGGCAGCCTTCAGACCGTATTTCTTGCGCTCCTTCATACGAGGATCGCGGGTCAGGAAGCCGGCCTTCTTCAGGGCGGGGCGCAGGTTCTCGTCGTACTGCAGCAGGGCGCGGGACAGGCCATGACGGATGGCGCCGGCCTGGCCGGCAACGCCGCCGCCGTTCACGCGGACCACGATGTCAAACTTGCCTTCCACCTCGGCCACAGCCAGGGGCTGACGGACGATCAGCTTCAGGGTCTCCAGACCAAAGTAATCGTCGATGTCACGATCGTTGATGGTGATCTTGCCGGTGCCGGTGTAGACGCGAACGCGGGCAACGGAATTCTTACGACGACCGGTGCCGTAGAAATAAGGTTTCGTCTCGTACATATTCTATTGCCTCCTATTAAAACTCGTAGACTTCGGGCTTCTGGGCGGCGTTCAGGTGCTCAGCGCCCTTGTAGCAGCGCAGGCGGGTCATGGCCTTGGCGCCCAGGGTGTTGGCGGGGATCATGCCCTTCACCGCAACAAACATGGCCTTGTCGCTGTTCTCAGCCATCAGGGTCTTGTACTGGGTCTCCTTCAGGCCGCCGATCCAGCCGGAATGGGTGCGGTAGTACTTCTTCTCCAGCTTCTTGCCGGTCAGAACCGCCTGGTCGCAGTTGATGATGATGACATGGTCGCCGCAGTCCACATTGGGGGTGAAGGTGACCTTGTTCTTGCCGCGCAGCAGCACGGCGGCTTTGGCGGCAACGCGGCCGAGGGGCTTGCCCGCGGCGTCGATCACATACCACTTGCGCTCGGTCTGGGCGGGTTTAGCGAGAGTAGTGCTCATTTGCTGTTCCTCCTGATTTTCTTTTCGTGCCAAAAGGCGCGTGAATGCGGTTTGGCGCACATCGGCGCAAGGTTGATTATAACCGATAGGAAAAGCCGCGTCAAGCACTTTTTTCGATTATTTTGATTTAATCCCGGCTCACTCGCTCATGCTCTCTCATACTCTCCTATTCTCTCGTTTCCTCACTTTCTATTTTTTCAAATTTTCGCGCAAAGTTTGTGCAGATTGCCCCGTATGTGGTATAATGACCGGGAAAAGCGCCTCTTTGCCCCTTGCGGCATGGAGCGCTCGTCTTTATAATACATTATATGGAAGGGGGCCGCGACATGCAGCGTCTGGAAGGACTCATGCGCAAGGCCATTCAGGAATACGGCATGATCGCGCCCGGCGACCGGGTGTGCGTGGGCGTGTCCGGCGGCAAGGACAGCGTGGCTCTCACGGTGGGCCTTGCCCGCCTGCGGGAGTATCTGGGCATCCCCTTTGAGGTGGTGGCTGTGAGCCTGGACCCCCAGTTCGGCGGCACCCCCGCCGACTACACGCCGCTGGAACAGCTGTTCGCGGAGTACAACGTGGAGTACCACATCCGCCGCAGCGAGATCGGACATGTGGTGTTCGATCTGCGCCAGGAGAAGAACCCCTGCGCCCTCTGCGCAAAGATGCGCCGGGGCCTGTTGCACAACACCGCCAAAGAGCTGGGCTGCAACCGGGTGGCCCTGGGCCATCACCTGGACGACGCGGTGGAGACCTTTTACATGAACCTCTGGGGCGAGGGGCGGCTGGGCTGCTTTTCGCCGGTGACCTGGCTGTCCCGCAAGGAGCTTTACCTCATCCGGCCCATGATACTGGCCACCGAGGCCGAGGTGCGCCGGGCGGTGCGGGAGCTGGACCTGCCGGTGGTGAAGAGCGCCTGCCCCGCGGACGGCGCTACCCGCCGCCAGGAGATGAAGGACTACGTGGCGGCCATGGCCAAAAAGGACCCGGCCTTCCGCCAGAAGATGTTGGGGGCCCTGCAGGACGCCGGTCTGGACGGCTGGGCGCCCCTGCCCGGCACCGAGGGCCGCAGGACCCGGCGGTGAGCGCGGGTCATTCCGCCGCCTAAAAGCGGCAAGCGAGGTGTTACCATTGGAGTTTGAAAAACACTGCTGGGCCGAGGTGGATCTGGACGCCCTCGCCCATAACTTTAAACTCATCGCGGCCCACGCCGCCCCCGCCAAGGTGTGCGCGGTGGTGAAAGCCGGAGCCTACGGCCACGCCGACGGCATGGTGTGTCAGACGCTGCAGGCCGCCGGAGCCGAATGGTTCGCGGTGAGCTGCCTTGCCGAGGCGCTGCATCTGCGCTCCGGCGGGGTGACGGGGCACATCCTCATCCTGGGCCACACCGATCCGGCCTACGCCGCCGAGCTCATCGGCAACGACCTGACCCAGGCGGTGTTCAGCGGGGCCTACGCCCAGGCGCTGAGCGAGAACGCCCGGGCCGCGGGCGGCCGGGTGAAGGCCCATTTGAAGGTGGACACCGGCATGGGCCGGCTGGGCTTTGACGCCCGCAGCGAGGGGCACATCGAGGCCTGCGTGTCCGCTCTGGCGGGCTGCTGCGTCCTGCCGGGCCTCAACGTGACGGGCCTGTTCCAGCACTTTGCCGTGGCGGACAGCCACGCCCCCGAAGACATTGCCTACACTGCCGGCCAGCACGACCGGTTCGTGAAGGTGGCCGAGGCGCTGAAAGGCCAGGGCATTGCCCTCGAGACCGTTCACTGCTGCAACTCGGCGGCCCTCACCGAGCACCCGGAATGGGGCATGGACCTGGTGCGGCCGGGCATCATCCTCTACGGCTGCGACCCCAGCGACGAGGTGCACTTTGAAGGCCTGCGCCCGGTGCTGCGCCTCAAGGCTCGGGTGAGCCAGGTCAAGACCATCGAGGCGGGCCAGTCACTGAGCTACGGCCTGCTCTACACCGCTCCCGGCCCCCGCCGTGTGGCCACCCTCTGCGTGGGCTACGCCGACGGCTACCCCCGCAGCCTGACCAATCAGGGCGTGTGCAGCATCCACGGCCAGAGCGCCCCGGTCATCGGCCGGGTGTGCATGGACCAGCTGATGGTGGACGTGACCGGGCTGGACGGCGTGGACGCGGGCGACGAAGCCTGCATCTTCGGCGCGCCGGGCTGCGACACCATTGAAGATGTGGCCCGCAAGGCGGGCACCATCCCCTACGAGATCATGTGCGCGCTGGCGCTGCGGGTGCCCCGGGTCTATCTCCGGGGCGGCGAGGCCGTGGCACTGGCGGACTATCTGAACCAGACCTCATTCTGACGCATCGGAGGGCAGGAAGATGAGCAAGCTGCTTGTGGTGGTGGACTACCAGAAAGACTTTGTGGATGGCGCGCTGGGCTACGCCGGGGCGGAAACGCTGGAAGGCCCCCTGTACGACAAGGTGAAAGCGGCGCTGGCCGATGGCTGGAAGGTGCTTTTCACCCGGGACACCCACTCCCCCGAGTATCTGGACACCCGGGAGGGCCGCTTCCTGCCGGTGCCTCACTGCATCAAGGGCAGCGAGGGCTGGCGCCTCTACGGCAAGCTGGCCGAATTCGAGGCGGCGGGCAATGAAAGCATCGCCTTTGTGGACAAGCCCACCTTCGGCAGCATGGAGCTGCCCGAAGCCGCTCGCGCTCTCTGCGGCGGCGAGCCGGAGGAGATCGCCCTGTGCGGCGTGGTCACCAACATCTGCGTGGTGAGCAACGCGGTGGTGCTGCATTCCGCCTTCCTTTCCAGCACCATCACCGTGCTGAAAGATTTGTGCGGCACCGGCGACAACGCCATGGGCCAGAAGGCCCTGGACCTGCTGGCGGGCATGGGCTACAATGTGATTTGAACTACGCGCCGGGGCTGACCCCGGCTTTACACCTGTTTTTTGGAGGGGACCTGTTTGTCGAAAAAGAACATCCGCAATTTCTGCATCATCGCCCACATCGACCACGGCAAGAGCACCCTGGCCGACCGCATTCTGGAAAAGACCCACAGCGTGGATGAGCGCCAGATGGAGGACCAGCTGCTGGACAACATGGAGCTGGAGCGTGAGCGCGGCATCACCATCAAGGCCCGCGCTGTGACGCTGGACTACGCCGCCCGCAACGGCGAGCACTATGAATTCAACCTCATCGACACCCCGGGCCATGTGGACTTCGGCTACGAGGTAAGCCGGAGCCTGGCCGCCTGCGAGGGCGCGGTGCTGGTGGTGGACTCCACCCAGGGCGTGGAAGCCCAGACCCTGGCCAACACCTATCTGGCGCTGGAACACGACCTGGAGCTGGTACCCATCCTGAACAAGATCGACCTGCCCAGCTCCGAGCCGGACCGGGTGGCCAAAGAGGTGGAGGACGTGATTGGCCTGCCTTGCATGGACGCCCCCCGTGTGAGCGCCAAAATGGGCATCGGCATCGAGGATGTGCTGGAGAAAGTCATCACCGACATCCCCGCCCCCAAAGGAGACGAGACCGCGCCCCTCAAAGCCCTCATTTTCGACAGCGTCTACGACAGCTACAAGGGCGTCATCGTCTACATCCGGGTGTTCGAGGGCACGGTGAAGCCCGGCGACACGGTGCGGATGATGGCCACCGGCGCGGAGTTCACCCTGGTGGAGGTAGGCCGCATGGGCGCCACCAGCCTGATGCCCTGCGACAAGCTGGAGGCCGGCGACGTGGGCTATCTCACCGCCAGCATCAAGAACGTGCGAGAGACCCGCGTGGGCGACACCGTGACTCTGGTGGCAAACCCCACTCCCGAACCGCTGCCCGGTTACCGCAAGGTGACGCCGATGGTGTTCTGCGGCATCTACACCGTGGACGGCGCCAAGTATCCCGATTTGAAGGACGCGCTGGAAAAATTGCAGCTGAACGACGCGGCTTTGAGCTTTGAGCCGGAGACCAGCGCGGCGCTGGGCTTTGGCTTCCGCTGCGGTTTTTTGGGCCTTTTGCATCTGGACATCATCACCCAGCGGCTGGAGCGGGAGTTCGATCTGGACCTCATCACCACCGCCCCCAGCGTGGAATACCGCTTCACCCTCACCGACGGCACCGTTCTCACCATTGAGAACCCGTCGGACTACCCCGACCCGGGCCGCATTGCCAAGCAGGAAGAGCCCTATGTGGACGCTCACATCTACACCCCCACCGAGTATGTGGGCAGCCTGATGGACCTGTGCCAGGACCGGCGGGGCACCATGATCGACATGAAGTATCTGGACGCCGAGCGGGTGGACCTGCACTACGAGCTGCCCCTGGGCGAGATCGTCTACGACTTCTTCGACGCCATCAAGAGCCGCAGCCGGGGCTACGCCAGCTACGACTACGAGATGAAGGGCTTCAAGGAGAGCAAACTGGTCAAGCTGGACATGCTGCTCAACGGCGACATGGTGGACGCGCTGAGCATGGTGGTCCACGCGGACAAGGCCTACGCCAAGGGCCGCCGGCTGGCCGAGCGGCTGAAGGAGAACATCCCCCGCCAGATGTTTGAAATTCCCATCCAGGCGGCCATCGGCGGCAAGGTCATCGCCCGCGAGACGGTGAAGGCCATGCGCAAGGACGTGCTGGCAAAGTGCTACGGCGGCGACATCACCCGAAAGAAAAAGCTGCTGGAAAAGCAGAAGGAAGGCAAAAAGAAGATGCGCCAGCTGGGCAGCGTGGAACTGCCCAGCGAGGCATTCACCGCCGTGCTCAAGCTGGACGAGAACTGACACACAAAAAAGGGGCTGTTGCAAAACAGGCCCAATAAAAAAATGAGATAGATTTCCCCGAAAGGGGTTGCCTATCTCATTTTTTGTTGTAGTCTGAAATTGCAATGTACCAGATACAACAAGAAAAGTATAACAGAAAGGCATGGCAGTATCAACAGTTAGCACTGCCCATTGCGCAAAATATTGAGATAGCGGAAGATGAACCCGTATTTGTAGCCAACGCCCAGCTTGAGGAACTGGATTACAGGGAACTGTACAAAGCGTATTCACCCATCGGGAGAAAATCGGCAGCAGAACCACGGATCATGTTCAAGCTATTGGTGTACGGGTATATGTGCGGGATCTACTCCACGCGAAAGCTGGAGGAAGCCTGCCGGAAGAACATCGATTTCATCTGGCTTTTGCAGGGAGAGCGAGCGCCGGATCACTGCTCTATTGCCCGGTTCCGCAGCGGGAAGGCCCGGGACGCCATTGAGGGATTGTTCTACCAGTATGTGAGAAGGCTGGCGAAAGAGGAAGAGATCCAGTACGAAGAAGTATTCATCGACGGGACCAAGATAGAGAGCATGGCCAACCGGTATACCTTTGTGTGGCGAAAGAGTGTGGAAAAGCAGCTGGCCAAGGTAAAGGAGAAGGCAAAAGAGCTGTTCCGGCAATACGGAGGGAACGGAAACCTGACCGCCGGCAAGCTGCGGCGTCTTGCCCAAAGCCTTGTGCCGGAAGGAGGGGAAATGGTCCGGGGTACAGGGAGACGGAAACCGTCCTGGCAACGGCAGTATGAGGAGCTGGAGCAGCTGCTGGAGCGGTGGGACCGCTATGAGGCCCAGCTGTTTGAGATGGGCTGCCGGCGCAACAGCTTGTCCAAAACCGACAAAGACGCCACCTTCATGCGGATGAAGGAGGACCATATGGGCAACGGACAACTGAAGCCCGCCTACAATGTGCAGCTGGCGGTAAACAGCGAATACATTACCGGGGTGGCGGCCTTCTCCCACTGCACAGACAGCGGCACTCTGATCCCATTTCTGGAGCATATCCAGCGGATGCAGGGCAGAAGCTACCGGGACATTGTAGCGGATGCCGGCTACGAAAGCGTGGGCAATTATCTGTACCTGGACCGCAAGGACCAGGGATGCTATATAAAGCCTGCCAACTACGAAGTACGAAAGACCAAAAAGTACTCGCAGCAGATCTGGCGGCTGGAGAATATGCAGTATCTGGAACGGGAAGATTGTTTCCTCTGTGCCGCAGGAAGAAAGCTGACACTGCGCCGAAGCTGCTCCCGAAAAGAAAAGGGCATGGTCACCACCATGGACTATTACCGCTGCGAGGGGTGCGGCGGTTGTCCTTTGCGGGAGCAGTGCACCACCTCCCGGGATCCGGCTTTCTGCAAAGAGGTAAAGGTCTGCCGAGAGTTTGCCCAGTTCCGGGACCATGCTCTCCGGCAGCTGAGCACCCCGCGGGGAACACTTCTTCGGATGAACCGCTCCATCCAGGTGGAGGGGGCCTTTGGCGTACTGAAAAGCAACCGCCGGTTCAAACGGTTCCTCATGCGGGGCAAGACCAATATCTCACTGGAACTGTTCCTGCTCTGCCTGGCCTTTGACCTGAAAAAGTACTGGGCCAAACTGCAACAGGGACGGCTGAAAAGTCATCTCTTTCCCCTGAAAAAAGAATAGATTTTTTCACAACCGGAAAATGCAAAAAACTGGACCTCTCCTCACCCGAGAAGCCCAGTTTTGCTGTACCATTTTTCCCTTTTGGTGACAAACTTTTTAACAATTTGTACCCCAAAATACTGCACAGAACCACTTTTCCACAGAAAACGGGGCTGTTGCTCCACTTTCGTTTTGCAACAGCCCCTTCTGCTTTTTGAAAATCAGTCCCGGCTGCGGGAGAAGATGCGCAGGATATAAAGGAACAGGTTGATGAAGTCCAGATAGAGTTCCAGCGCCGAGAACACCGAGGCCTTTTTCGCCAGTTCCGGGTTGCCCGCGTAGGCGAAGTAGGCGGCTTTGATCTTCTGAGTGTCGTAGGCGGTGTAGCAGGCGAAGAGCACGATGCCCAGGCAGCACAGCAGGATGTTCACCCCGCCGAAGAACATGCCGATGACACTGACGATCATCATGGCGATGAGGCCGAACATCAGGGGCTTCGCCCAGCCGGACAGGTCCTGCTTGGTGAGGTAGCCGTAGGCGGCCATGATGCCGAAGTAGAGGGCGGTGGCGCCGAAGGCCAGCACCAGATCGAACATCTGGTAGAGGTAGAAATAGCAGCTGAACACCGCGCCGTTGAGGGCGGCATAGAGGAAGAACATGCCCCGGGCGGTGCTCACGCCGATCTTGTGGATGCGGGCGCTCATCATCACCACCACCACGATCTCGGCGATGGCCAGGCCCCAGAACAGCAGCGGATTGCTGAGCAGCAGGATGCCGATGCCGCTGGTGTAGCCCGCCAGCGCCACCAGGAAGGTGACCATCAGGCCGGCGAACATCCAGCCGAAGGTCTTGGCGGTGTACTCCGCCAACGTCTCGTAGCGGGCATTGGTGCTGAACACACCGTCCGGGCCCTGGCTGGCGTAAAAAGTATTGTTGTCGGGCTCAAAGCCCGGTCCGTATTGTTGATTCATAGGGATATCCCCCTCCTTTGAGCTTATTATATCGCACAACACCGCCGGAATTGTAAACAAAATCAAAATAATTTATAATGGCCTGTGAAAGCTTTGTGTGAAGGAGGCGTACGCCGTGGGTTTCGGGCTGTATCTGCACATTCCCTACTGCCTGGCCAAGTGCCGCTACTGCGATTTTTACTCCGCCGGGGCCAGCCGCGCCGTGCCGGACGAATACATTGACGCCCTCATCGCCCGCATGGCGGCCATGTGCCCCGGGCGGCCGGAAACGGTGTACTTCGGCGGCGGCACCCCCAGCCTCCTCTCCCCCGCCCAGGTGGCCCGGCTGGTGAACGCCGCCCATCCGCTGCCCGGCGCGGAAATAACGCTGGAGGCAAACCCCGAAACAGTAGACGCGGAAAAACTGGCGGGCTTTCGTGCCGCCGGGGTGAACCGGCTGAGTCTGGGGGTGCAGACAGCGGACGACGAAAGCCTTGCCCGCCTGGGCCGGCCCCACACCGCCGCCCAAAGCCGCGCCGCCCTGGCCGCGGCAAGGGCCGCCGGCTTTGAGAATATCACCGGCGACATCATGCTGGCCCTGCCCCATTATACGCGGGGGGAGTTCGACCGCACCCTTTCCCTACTGGCGGAGGGCGGCGCCACCCACATCTCCGCCTATCTCTTAAAAATCGAGCCGGGCACCCCCTTTGGGAAAAATCCCCCGCCGGGCCTGCCGGACGAGGACCAGGCGGCGGATTTTTATCTGTATGCCGTGGAGCAGCTGGCGAAAGCGGGCTACGCCCAGTATGAGATCAGCAACTTCGCCCGGCCCGGCTTTGAGGGGCGGCACAACCTCATTTACTGGGACTGCCGGGACTACCTGGGCCTCGGCCCTGCGGCGGCCAGCTGCATGGAGGGCAAGCGCTTCTCCTTTGGCCGCAGCACGGCGGAATTCCTGGCCGGGGCGGCCCCCATGCAGGAGGGCGAGTGCACCGGGGCGGACTACATCATGCTGCGGCTGCGGCTTGCCGAGGGCCTGCGGCTCTCGCTGTTGAACGAGCGGTACGGCCTTGCCTTTGACGAAGGCCGCCTCGCCTTCATCCGCCGGTGCGTGGCGGCGGGTTATGCCGTGTTTGACGGCGACCGTCTGGCCCTTACCCCCAAGGGGATGCTGGTGCAGAACAGCATCCTCACGGAACTTTTGCCCTGAATAGCAAAAGCGGCAGGCCCCGCCGGGGGCCTGCCGTTTTGTTGTTTTATGGACTTTAGTCCTGCCACTTGTCGCAGAGGGCTTCCACCTGGCTGGCAAAGCGGGCCAGCTCCTTGTTGGTGTGGCCTTCCTTCGCCTTGATGATGTTCAGCAGGCGGTGGCCGGCGTCCAGCAGGCGGCGGAACACCGGGTTCTCCCGCTTCTTGCCGCCGCCCTCTTCCTTGGCGATGCGCTGGGTATTGCCCACCACAAGGCAGCTGCCGGTGAGAAGGTCGTACTCCGCGCCGTTGTAGGGTGCGGCGGCGGCCAGGCCCAGCTCCGCCCGCAGGCGGTTCGCGAAGATGTCGCACACTTCGTCCTCGCCGTGGGTGACGAACACGGTGCGGGGCTTTGTCTCAAAGTTCTTCACCCAGTTCATCAGGCCCTCGTTGTCCGCGTGGCCCGACACGCCCGCCAGCACCTGCACCTTGCAGCGCACTTCGATGGTCTCGCCGAAGAGCTTGACCTCTTTCGCGCCTTCCACCAGCGCACGGCCCAGGGTGCCCGGAGACTGGTAGCCCACAAAGAGCACCGTGCTCTCCGGCCGCCAGAGGTTGTGTTTCAGATGGTGGCGGATGCGCCCGGCTTCGCACATGCCGCTGGCGGAAAGGATGACCTTGGGCTCGGGATCAAAGTTGATGGCTTTGGAGTCGTCGCTGCTCAAAGAGAGCTTGAGCCCCCGGAAATTGATGGGGTTCACCCCCTGCATTACCAGGGTGCGGGCCTCCTCGTCGTAGCACTCGGCCCAGCTGGTCTTGAACACCTGGGTGGCCTCCACGGCCATGGGGCTGTCCACATAGACGGTGAAGTTCTCGTGGCCCTTCACCAGGTTCTGTTCTTTAATTTGGCGCAGGAAATAGAGCATCTCCTGGGTGCGGCCCACGGCGAAGCTGGGAATGACCAGGTTGCCGCCCCGGTCGAAGGTGTCCTGCAAAACGGCGGCCAGGGCGGGCACATAGTCCGGCCGGGGGCCGTGGCTGCGGTCGCCGTAGGTGGACTCCATCACCACATAGTCCGCCTCATGGATGGGCTGGGGGTCCCGCAGAAGGGGCTGGCGGGTGTTGCCGATGTCGCCGGAAAAGACGATTTTCCGGGTCTCCTCCCCTTCGGTGACCCACAGCTCGATGGACGCGGAGCCCAACAAGTGACCCACGTCGGTGAAGCGGGCACGGACGTTCGGCCCCACCTCCACCGTCTCACCGTAGTCTACCTCATGGAACAGGGCCAGGGCGGCCTCCGCGTCCTGCATGGTATAAAGAGGCTGGTACTCCTCGCCGCCGGAGCGCTTGGCCTTGCGGTTGCGCCACTCGGCCTCGAACTCCTGGATGTGGGCGGAGTCACGCAGCATGATGCCGCACAGTTCGGCGGTGGCCCCGGTGGTAAAGACCGGGCCTTTATAGCCGTTCTTCACCATCAGGGGGATACGCCCCGAATGGTCGATGTGGGCATGGGTCAGCAGCATGCAGTCCACCTGGCCGGGGGCCAGGGGCAGGGGCTGGTTCTCGTAGATGTCGCGGCCCTGTTCCATGCCGCAGTCCACCATCAGGTTGAAGCCGCCGGTCTGCAGCAGGTAACAGCTGCCGGTGACCTCATGGGCGGCGCCCAGGAACGAAAGTTTCATACGCTTGCTCCCCCTTTCCCTTTGCGGGCGGTTGTATTTGTCTTTATTATACCCCGCCCGCTCCCGGTGAGCAAGGAAGAAAAACGCACCGCCCCCCTTTCGGGGAACGGTGCGTTTTTTCAGTGAAAGATTACCGCTCCTTGGAGTCGATCTCGGCGCGGATGGCAGCCAGGAAGGCGTCCACGCTCATGGTGCCGCCCTTCTCCTCCTTGCGGGCGCGGACGGCCACGGTGCCGTCCTCCATCTCCTTGTCGCCCACCACCAGCATGTAGGGGATCTTCTTCAGCTGGGCCTCGCGGATCTTGTAGCCCATCTTCTCGCTGCGATAGTCGGCTTCCACGCGGATGCCGGCGGCGTTCAGCTTTTTCTCCAGCTCTTTGGCGTACTCGTGCTGACGGTCGGTGATGGGGATGATCATCGCCTGCACCGGGGCCAGCCAGGTGGGGAAGGCGCCGGCGAAGTGCTCGATGAGGATGCCGATGAAGCGCTCGATGCTGCCGAACACCACGCGGTGAATCATCACCGGGCGGTGCTTCAGGCCGTCCTCGCCGGTGTACTCCAGCTCAAAGCGCTCGGGCAGCTGCATATCCAGCTGGATGGTGCCACACTGCCAGGTACGGCCGATGGCGTCCACCAGATGGAAGTCCAGCTTCGGGCCGTAGAAGGCGCCGTCGCCCTCGTTCACGGTGTACTCGCGGCCCAGCTCCTCGATGGCGCTGCGCAGGCCGTCGGTGGCACGGGCCCAGTCCTCCTCGCTGCCCATGTGGTCTTCCGGCATGGTGGACAGCTCGATGTGATACTCAAAGCCGAACAGGTTGTAGACCTTGTCGATCAGCTGCACAACGCCCTTGATCTCGTCCTTGATCTGGTCGGGGGTCATGAAGATGTGGGCGTCGTCCTGGGTGAAGCAGCGCACGCGCATCAGGCCGTGCAGCGCGCCGGACAGCTCGTGACGGTGCACGAGGCCCAGTTCGCCCATGCGCAGGGGCAGGTCACGGTAGCTGCGGGGCTGGGTCTGGTACACCAGCATGCCGCCGGGGCAGTTCATCGGCTTGATGGCAAAATCGGTGTCGTCGATGACGGTGGTGTACATGTTGTTCTTGTAGTGGCCCCAGTGGCCGCTGCGCTCCCACAGGCTGCGGTTGAGCATCATGGGAGTGCTGATCTCCTGGTAGCCGGCCTCACGATGGATCTGACGCCAGAAGTCGATGAGGGTGTTCTTGAGGATCATGCCCTTGGGCAGGAAGAAGGGGAAGCCGGGGCCCTCTTCCAGCAGGGTGAACAGCTCCAGTTCCTTGCCGAGACGGCGATGGTCGCGCCTCGCGGCCTCTTCCATCAGCTTCAGATACTCCTCCAGGCCGCTGGCCTTGGGGAAAGCGATGCCGTAGAGGCGGTCCAGGCTGTCGCGGGAAGCGTCGCCGCGCCAGTAGGCGGCGGCCACCTTGGTCAGCTTCACGGCCTTGATGGCGCCGGTGCTCATCAGGTGGGGGCCGGCGCACAGGTCGGTGAAGTCACCCTGCTTGTAAACGGTGAGCTCCCAGCCCTTCTCGGCGTACTCTTCCAGCAGCTCCAGCTTGTAGGTCTGGCCCGCGAAGATCTCGCGGCCCTCCTCCACGGTGATGACCCGCTTTTCCAGAGGCAGGTCCTCTTTGACGATCTTCTTCATCTCGGCTTCGATGGCCTCAAAGTCGCCGGTGGTCAGGGGCCGGTCGGCCTTGATGTCGTAGTACCAGCCGTTCTCCAGCGCCGGGCCGATGCCGAAGTGGGCGCCGGGGAACAGATGCTGCACCGCCTGGGCCATCACATGGGCCGCGGTGTGCCAGAAAGCGTGCTTGCCGCCCTCGTCCTCAAAGGTGAGGATCTCGAGGGTGCAGTCCTCGTTCAAAGCGGTGCGCAGATCGCACACCTCGCCGTTCACTTTCGCGGCGCAGGCGCTCTTGTAAAGGCCCATGCCGATGCTCTTGGCCACGTCGGCCGCGGACACGCCCGCCTCGAACTGGCGCACGTCCCCTTTCAGTTCCACATTGATCATGTTCTCAAAACCTCCTGTAAACGAAAAAACGCCCCACCCCGTTGCAAAACATACGGGATGAAGCATCGTGCTCCACGGTTCCACCCGAATTGCGCCAAAAGGCGCCACTCGTTTGGGCTGTAACGGGCCCGGCCCGGCGGGGGTTCGCCCCCGCGCTCAGCGGTGGTAGGCGTGGCAACACGCGCAAAGCCGCTTGCAGCGCGCCCAAAAGGGGCGGCGGCTCTCTCTGATGCGCGCCTTCGCCCGCCCGTGTCCGCTTCGACACTTTGCGGGATAAGACTGTGCCCTAATGATATACTTCTTTTGGCCTGCTGTCAATATTTCTTGACAATTTGTAAACTGTTCATTAAAATAATGTAGTAGTATATTTGATGATCTGCCGCTGGGCCCCACGCCTTTTTCGGGCCGGCGCTGTGCGATTTATATGACAGGGCCCCGCAAGGGGCTTTTTGGTATGCTCATTGTCAATTATAAATAAAAGGCCTTGTTTTGCCATTTTTGAAACAGGCAAGCCCAGAACGGCGATTATCTCAGATACCTATTCTATCTTGAGGAGTTGAAACAATTGCCACCCATCATCGCTATCGTGGTGGCGGTCGTTGCAGCTGTCGTTTCCGGGTTTGTCTGTTTTTTTGCGGGTTCGGCCTACCGCCGCAAGACCGCAGAGGCAAAGCTTGGCAGTGCTGAAGAGGAAGCCAAGCGCATCGTGAACGACGCCATCAAGGCCGCCGAACAGAAACGCAAGGAGACCGTGATCGAGGCCAAGGACGAAGCTTTGCGCATGAAGACCGAGGCCGACAAGGAGATCAAAGAGCGCCGCAGCGAGCTGTCCCGCCAGGAGCGCCGCCTCGACCAGAAGGAAGAGGCTCTGGACAAGCGCGTGGCCGCCTTTGAGCAGAAAGAAGAAGAACAGCGCCAGCGCTCGGAGCTGGTGGAGGCCAAGCTGGACGAACTGGAACAGCTGAAACTCCGCCAGCTGGAAAAGCTGGAGACCATCGCCGGCCTGACCCAGGAGGACGCAAAGCAGCTGCTTTTGAACCGTCTGGACCAGGACCTGACCCACGAGAAGGCCATGCGCGTGGCCGCCTACGAGGCAAACCTCAAGGATCAGTGCGACGCCATGGCCCGGGAGCTCATCGGCCAGGCCATCGCCCGCTGCGCGGCCGACCATTCCAGCGAGGCCACCGTGAGCGTTGTTCCCCTGCCCAACGACGACATGAAGGGCCGCATCATCGGCCGTGAGGGCCGCAACATCCGCGCCCTGGAGACCGCCACCGGCGTGGACCTCATCATCGACGACACCCCCGAGGCCATCACCCTGTCCAGCTTCGATCAGGCCCGCCGCGAGGTGGCCCGCATGACGCTGGAGCGCCTCATCACCGACGGCCGCATCCACCCCGCCCGCATCGAGGAGACGGTGGAGAAGTGCCGCCGCGAGCTGGAACTGAGCATGAAGCGGGAAGGCGAGCGCGCGGTGATGGAGATGGGCCTGCACGGCATCCATCCCGACATCGTGAAGCTGCTGGGCCGGCTGAAATTCCGCACCAGCTTCGGCCAGAACGTGCTGAACCACTCGCTGGAAGTTGCCTACCTCTCCGGCCTGCTGGCCGCCGAGATGGGCGTGAACGTGACCCAGGCCCGCCGCGCCGGCCTGCTGCATGACATCGGCAAGGCGCTGGACCACGAGATCGAAGGCAGCCACATCCAGATCGGTGTGGAGATCGCCCGCAAGTACAAGGAGAACCCGGCTGTCATCCATGCCATCGAGGCCCACCACGGCGACGTGGAGCCCAAGACCCCGCTGGCCTTCATCGTGATGGCCGCCGACGCCATCAGCGCCGCCCGCCCGGGCGCCCGCCGCGAGAATCTGGAAAGCTACATCAAGCGGCTGGAGAACCTGGAAGAGCTGAGCTGCAGCTTCGAGGGCGTGGAGACCGCCTTCGCCGTGCAGGCAGGCCGCGAGGTCCGCATCATGGTGAAGCCCGACGCGGTGGACGACGACCATCTGGTGCTGCTGGCCCGTGCCATCACCAAGAAGATCGAGGACGAACTGGACTACCCCGGTCAGATCAAGGTGAACGTGATCCGGGAAAGCCGCGCGGTGGAATACGCGAAATAAGCCTTTTGCAGGGCCCCCTTCGGGGCCCTGTTTTTTTGCGCCCCATGAAAAATTGTACAATAAATTTTTAACAGTTCGCCTTGTTTTTCATTCAAAAATATTGTATTCTAAAAAAAAGGCGTTTTGCCCGGCGGGCAAAGCGCCTTTGAACATGGAGGTCGCTTTTATGGAACAGCGTATGCAGAAGGTCTACTCCCGCAGCGGCGCGGTGGCGCTGAAGGTGGCGCAGGGCCACTTTGCCACCAACCACAGCCACATCAACTACTACATTGACATCACCACCCTCAAGACCCGCCTGTGCGACGCCGAAGCGGTGGCCCGGGAACTGGCCCAGAAATACGTCACCAGCACGGTCATCGACACCATCGTCTGCCTGGACGGCACGCAGGTCATCGGCGCCTGCCTTGCCCGGGAACTGACCAAGAGCGGCCTTGCCTCCATCAACGCCCACCAGTCCATCTACGTCATCCGCCCGGAGTACAACTCCAACAGCCAGCTGCTCTTCCGCGACAACCTCCAGCCCATGCTGAACGGCAAGCACGTTCTCATTCTGATGGCCTCGGTGGCCACCGGCAAGACCATCAACAAGAGCGTGGAGTGTGTGCAGTACTACGGCGGCATCGTGCAGGGCGTGGCCGCGGTGTACAGCACCATGAAGTCCATCGACGGGCTGGACATCCAGTCCATCTTCTCCCCCGCCGACCTGCCCGGCTACGCCAGCTACGAATTCAAGGACTGCCCCTATTGCAAACAGGGCATCAAGCTGGACGCGCTGGTGAACAGCTTTGGTTATTCCAAGCTGTAAAAACAAAGTCGAATAATACAGAAAGGACCCGCCGGTTTTACCCGGCGGGTCCTTTTTTGTTCTTGCTCAGCCCTGGCAGCCCAGATCGTCCCAGTCGCCGAAGTCCTCGGCGCAGGCGATACGGGTGGCGTCCAGCTTGCCGTCCTCGGTGAGAGGCTTTTCGGCCGCGCCCAGGTCCACCGGGTTGGGGTTGGGGCCCACGTCCGGCTTTTTGGCCGCATGGTAAGGCTCTTCTTCCCCGGCGGGGGCAGTGTCGTCTCCCTCGGTCAGGGGCACCTCCACATAGTCGCCCTCGATGTGGCCGTCGTTGTTGTAATCACGCAGAAGCTTCACGGCAAAGGCCCCGGCGGCAAGCCCCAGGCCGATGGACAAAAAGCGGCGAATGAATCCCATGGTTTCCTCCCTCTATTATGCGCTCTGCCCCGCGGGCGAAGCGCCTTTTATAAAAGCGATACGGTGTTAGTATACCACGCCGGAGCGCCCCTTTCAACCGAAAAGGGGCGAAGAGAAGAGGCCGGCCCAAAAGGCCGGCCTCTCTGTGTGCACAACGCTCCGTCAGCGCAGTTCGTCCAGCACGCGCACCAGTTCCGCGCGGTGCGCGGGGTCGGAGCAGCCGTCGCGGCAAAGCACCTCCAGCATTTCCGCCTCGCTGCCGCCAAACCGCTTTTCGACCAGGTTGTTCAGCTCTACAAGCTGCATCTGGCGGCGGGTCACCAGCGGCGTCACCGTAAAGTCGGTCCCGCTGCGCTCCAGAACGCCTTTTCCGATCAGCCGCTTCAGCACGGTGTAGGTGGTGTTCTTTGCCCAGTCGAACCGCTGGCCGGCAATGGCGGCGATGCGGCTCGCCGTTGTGGGGGCCGTCTCCCACACGATCTCCATCAGATTCCATTCTGCGTCGAACAGCTTTACTGTTTCCACTGTTGATCCGTCCGTTCCGCCCTGCCACAGGCTATTTTTTCTGGCAAGAAGAGGGCAGTATCCCCTTGTTTACTTTACTATATCATACCCCCCGCCCTTTTTCAGCATAAAACTTCCCCGTGGGAATTTTTTCGTAACTTTGCACTTATTGTGCCCGTTTTTCGCAAGCCTCTATGACAATAGTAGACGATTTATGTAGTATATAGAACCATATTTTTATGCAGAGTCAACAAAAACAAAGCGCCCCGCAGGCAAAAATGCCCGCGGGGCGAAAACACTTTATTTGCACGATCAGCGACAGAGCATCAGCTGAAGGTGACGTAATCCTGCTCCAGGGGCTTTGCCGGCTCCACCTCGAGGGCGGTGAGCACCGGGCCCTTGCCGCCGAACAGCGGATGGAACTGCACACGCACCTTGGCGGTGAGCTTGATCCAGCTGCGCTGGGCCAGCTTTTTGGCGTCGTCGTATTTACAGGGGAAGCCCACGAACTGGATGTCCTCCACGCAGCAGGTCATGGCGAAGCGCCCGGGCACAAACTGGCCCTGGCCCACCCGGGGGGTCTGGCAGACCTGGGCGGTGAAGCGCACGGTCTTGCCGGCGTACTTCTCCGGGTCCTCGGAGGCGTCCAGATACCAGATGCCGAAGTCCTCGTCGCCGATGTCGATGACATCGGCCTCAATGTCGAAAGGCAGTTCGTCGGGCAGGTCGTCGTACTCCACGCTGCCGTCGGAGTACTCATAGGCGATGTCGCACCGGCGGCTGGCCTGACGCACGGCCTTGTGGATGTATTCCCGGTCGTCGGAGGAGCTGACCGCCTCGGCCCGGTTGACCACCAGCAGCTCGCTGGCGCCGAACTTCTCCAGCATCAGCTGGCGCATGTTTTCAAAATAGGTGCGGAAGGTGGTGCCGTCGGCGGTGCAGATGGTCTGGTAGATGAGCCAGTGGGGCGGCAGCGCCTCGCTGAGGGCCGCCAGCGGCCACATGCCGTTGTACTCGATGAGCACCCGGCCCGCGCCGCTCTTTTTGGCTTTCTCTTCCAGGACTTCGGGGGTAAGCTCCGCCTGGGACTCGATGGTGTCCACCGTGACGCCGCCGAAGGCGAACTCCTCGGGGCGGTACTCCACCTCGCCCTCCTCGCAGATCAGCAGCAGGGTCTTGTCGCCGCTGTCGAACTTGGGGTCGTTCATGGTCTCCTGGATGAAGGTGGTCTTTCCGCTTTCCAGCTGGCCCAGGAACAGATAGACCGGGATCTCAGTCGCTGCCATTGTGTTCTCTCCTTTACGCCAGATGGAAGATGAGCTCCAGCGCCGGCTCGTTGAGCTTTGCGCCGATGACGCACAGCCGGCCGGTCACGTCGGCGGCGCCGGTGCGCACGTCCGCCTCGCCGGGCACATAGTCGAAGTGGATCCACTCGCCCTCACCGGGCAGGATGCCCTTGGCCCGCAGGATGGTGCCGTATTTGCCGGTGTCCAGGGCGGACAGGGCGGCCTTCACCTCGTCGGCGGTGAACTTGCGGGCAGTCTCGCGACCGAAGCTGGAGAACACCTCGTCGGCGTGATGATGGTGATGATCGTGGCCGCAGGAGCAATGCTCGCCGTGGTCGTGGTCATGATGATGGTCATGGCCGCACTCGCAGTGCTCTTCATGGTCATGATGATGCTCATGGCCGCACTCGCAGTGCTCGTCATGCTCGTGCTCATGGTCATGCTCATGATGATGCTCGTGCTCGTGGTCGTGCTCAGCCAGAGTCTGGGCCAGCAGCTTCGCCACAAAGTCCTGCCCTTCCTCGATGGCGGCCAGGATCTGCGCGCCGGAAAGCTGGGCCCAGTCGGTGGTGATGATGACCGCGTCGGGGTTGACGGTGCGCAGCAGCGCCACCGCGTCGGCCACCTTCTGCTCGCTGGCAGAACCGGTGCGGCTGAGGATGACGGCGTTGGCGTGGGAGACCTGGTCGTTGTAGAACTCGCCGAAGTTCTTCATATACATCTTGACCTTGTTCACGTCCGCCACGGTGGCAAAGCAGTTCAGCTTCACCTCCCGCTCGTCGGCCACGGCGGCCACGGCGCGGGTCACGTCGCTGAGCTTGCCCACGCCGGAGGGCTCGATGAGGATGCGGTCGGGGCTGAACTGGTCGATGACCTTTTTCAGCGCCTCGCGGAAATCGCCCACCAGGCTGCAGCAGATGCAGCCGGAGTTCATCTCGGTGATCTCGATGCCGGCGTCCTTCAGAAAGCCGCCGTCGATGCCGATCTCGCCGAACTCGTTCTCAATGAGCACCAGCTTCTGGTCGGCGTAGGCCTCGCTGATGAGCTTTTTGATAAGGGTGGTCTTTCCGGCGCCCAGAAAACCGGAAAAAATGTCGATCTTGGTCATGGTTTTACCTCTCTTTTTATCCATCCGGGAAAAGGCCCGCCGCGCCGCGAAAAGGGCGCTGCGGGCGTGATTGCTCCAACTTTTATTATACCCGTTTTGTCAACACCCGCACCGGGTGGGGGCTTTGCAACGGGGCTTTAGCGTGCTACAATAGAAGCGGTCGTTTTTGATCGAAGCGCTCTGCGCTGATCGCACTATTTGAGAATCGAGGTTTTGTTTTATGCAGACCACCAACGAAAAGATCGCACTGCTGCGCGCCGCCATGAAGGCCGCCGGCGCGAACGCCTGTCTCATCCCCTCCTCCGACCCCCACATCAGCGAGTATCTGCCCGCCCACTGGTCCGCCCGGCGCTACTTCTCCGGGTTCACCGGCAGCGTGGGCAATCTGGTAGTCACCGAGACTGCCAGCGCCCTGTGGGTGGACGGCCGCTACTTCGTGCAGGCCGCCCATCAGCTGGAGGGCAGCGAGATCGTGCTGCAGAAGATGGGCGTGGAAGGCGTGCCCACCCTGATGGAGTACCTGACCGACGCGCTGGGTGAGGGCCAGGTGCTGGCGGTGGACGGCATGGTCACCGCCACCTCCACCATGAAGGAGCTGCAGAAGGCTCTGGCCAAGAAGGGCGCGTCCGTCAAGAGCGTGGACCTGGTGGAGGGCAACTGGCCCGACCGGCCCGCCGTGCCCGCCAGCGAGGCGTTCCTGCTGGACGAGACCTATGCCGGCCGCAGCGCCGCCGAAAAGCTGGGCGATCTGCGGGCCGAACTGGCCAAGCAGGGCGCGGGCGCCATGGTGGTCTGCCGTCTGGACAGCGTGGCCTGGCTGCTCAACCTGCGGGCCTCTGACCTGGACAACACCCCCTTCGCCCTGGCTTACTGCTTTGTCACTCCGGATGACGCTATCCTCTTCATCAACACCGCCCGCCTGCCCGCCGAAGCCGCCGAGGCGCTGGGCCGTCAGGGCGTGCGGGTGACCGACTACGATCATCTGCTGGGCGCGCTCACCGGCTATCACCACGACCAGACGGTGCTGGTGGACGAGGCCGGCACCAACTGGGCGGTGTACTCCGCTCTGGCGGGCAACCCGGTGTTCACCCTGAAGGCGGGCGAGGACCCCATCCAGGCGCTGAAGGGCGTGAAGAACCCCGTTGAAATCGAAAACCTGAAGAACGCCCATCTGCGGGACGGCGTGGCCATGGTGAAGTTCCAGATGTGGCTGGAAGAGAAGATGGCCGCGGGCGAAGCCGTGACCGAGGTGGATGTGGACGAAAAGCTGATGGCTCTGCGCAGCGAGCAGGCGCTGAACATCGGCGTCAGCTTCGACACCATCGCCGCCTGGGGCGCCAACGCCGCCATGATGCACTACCACGCCACCCCCGGCAATTGCGCCACCCTGGCCCCCAAGGGCTTTTTGCTGGTGGACTGCGGCGGCCAGTATCTGGACGGCACCACCGACATCACCCGCACCTACGCTCTGGGCGAGCTGACCGACAATGAGCGCACCTACTACACCTATGTGCTCAAGAGCCACATCGACATGGCCAAGCTCCAGTTTTTGAACACCTGCACCGGCGGCAATCTGGACGTGATCGCCCGCGCTCCGGTGTGGGCCCACGGCATCGACTACCGCTGCGGCACCGGCCACGGCGTGGGCTTTGTGGGCGGCGTGCATGAAGGCCCCCACAACCTGCGCATCACCAACCACACGGTGTTCAAGCCCGGCATGATCGTCACCGACGAGCCCGGCATCTACGAAGAGGGCGAAGTGGGCATCCGCATCGAGAACGAACTGCTCTGCTGCGAGCGGGTGAAGAACCAGTACGGCCAGTTCCTGGGCTTTGAACCGGTGACCTACTGCCCCATCGACCTGACCCCCGTGCGGCCCGAGCTGCTGGACGCGGACGAAAAGGAGTGGCTGAATGCCTTCCACCAGATGGTGCGGGAGAAGCTGACCCCCCACCTGTCCGCCGCCGAGGCGGCCTGGCTGGCGGATAAGACCAAAGCGCTGGCGTAAGCAAAGAAAAAGTGCTGTCCCTCATGGGGCAGCACTTTTTTTGTCTTTCTTTTTCATCAGCCTGCGCAGCAGCAGCACCGCCGCCGCTGCCGCCAGCATCCAGCGCACCATACCGGAGCCGTCCGAAAAGCGCCGGGCCAGCAGCGCCCAGCTCTCCCCCGCCGCCGCGCCCAGATGCACCAGCGCGGCGTTCCACACAAGGCTGCCCGCTGTGGTGTAGAGCAGAAAGCGCACCAGGTTCATCCGGGCCATGCCCGCGGGGATGGAGATGAGGCTGCGCAAAATGGGCACACAGCGGCAGAAGAGCACCGTTTTCGCGCCCTTTTTCTCGAACCAGCCGGCAGCCCTGTCGGCAGCTTCGGCGTCAAAGCCCAGCCGTTTGCCCCAGGGCCCCGCCAGCAGCGCGCGCATCCGCTCACCGCCCAGCGCCCGGCCCACTCCGTAGAGGGCCAGCGCCCCCGCCACCGTACCCAGGGTGGCCCAGGCCACCACCCACCACACATCCAGTGCGGTGCGGGTGGTAAGGAAGCCGCCGAAGGTGAGGATGACCTCCGAGGGGATGGGCGGGAAGAGGTTTTCCACCGCGATGAGCAGGGCCATGCCCGGATAGCCGAAGTCCTCCATCACGTTCACGATAAACTGCTCCATGCCGCCGCCCCCTTTGGATACAGTCTATTCGGGCCGGGCGGAAAAATATGAACGCAGAAAAGCGGCCGCCCCGGCAATTCCGAGGCGGCCGCTTTTTGCGTTTTTATTCCCGGCTGGTCACTTCGGCCCGGCTTAAGCTCACCAGCACCACCGCCAGCAGCACGCAGGCCGCCAGTACCGACCACTGGCCCAGAGGCCCGGCCAGCACCGCGCTCACCGCCGCGCCGGCGATGAAGGCCACGATGACCTGGTAATACCGCAGGCTGGAGCGCAAAATGCCCCGGTCACGGGTCTGGAAGTACTGGTACAGCAGCTCGGTGCCGCTGCGCAGGTTGCCGGTGCACATGGTGGTGGCGTAGGCCTTGCCGTGCACCCGGCGGAAGCTCTCCACCTGCAAGGCGCAGACGAAGCTCACCGCCCAGTTCACTGCCATATCCCACGCGCCGCCTAAGGGAGCAAAAGCCGCGGCGGCCAGCACACCGATCTCCAGCGCCAGCACCCACTGGCGCCAATGCACCCGGGCGGTCGGAGCCGCCTTGCCCCGGCGGCGGATGGCCTCCGCCGCCAGCACGCCCAGAAAGAAGGCGAAGATGGGCGGCAGATACTTCACCGCGCCGCCCCAGTCGCCCGCTGCCAGCTTCACGCCCAGCAGCACCATGTTGCCGGTCTCGGCGTTGGCGAACACGCCGCCCCGGCACAGGTAGGTATAGGCGTCCAGATAGCCGCCCGCCAGCGCCAGCACAAGGCCCACCCGAAGGGCCTCGCTGGTCTGCACCCGCTGTTCGGTCATTTGTTTCTCTCCCCTCTTTTTCCCCTTGAGAGAGCACCGCGCCATTCACGGCGAACGCCGCCCGGAATGACGCGGGACTACCTCAAAAATGGCCCCCGGTCTCCCGGGGGCCACAGCTTGCTTGCTGGGGGTATTGTTTACTTGGACAGACGCTCGCGCAGGGCGGCCAGCTGGTGGCGCAGCTCGGCGGGAACGCGCTCGCCGATCTCGTTGTAGAGGGCCTCGACGCCGTCGCAGTCCTCCAGCCACAGGTCCTTATCCACACTCAGCAGGCCCTTGACGGTATCCAGAGTGATGTCGTCCAGGCCGGTGATGTCGATGTCCTCGGCGTTGGGCAGGTAGCCGATGGGGGTCTCCACGGCGTCCACTTCGCCCTTGCAGCGCTTCAGCATCCACATCAGCACACGCATGTTGTCGCCGAAGCCGGGCCAGATGAAGTGGCCTTCGTCGTCGGTGCGGAACCAGTTGACGTGGAAGATCTTGGGAGCCTTGTCGCCCAGTTTCTGGCCCATCTCGATCCAGTGGCCGAAGTAGTCGCCCATGTTGTAGCCGGTGAAGGGACGCATGGCCATGGGATCGCGGCGCACGACGCCCACGGCGCCGGCGGCGGCAGCGGTGGTCTCGGAGGCCATGGCGCTGCCCACATACACGCCGTGGTTCCAGTCAAAGCTCTGGAACACCAGCGGAGCGGTCTTGGCGCGGCGGCCGCCGAACACCATGGCGGTGACGGGCACGCCGCCCGGGTTGTTGAACTCCTTGCTCAGGCAGGGGCAGTTCACAGCGGGAGCGGTGAAGCGGCTGTTGGGATGGGCCAGCTTGTTGCCTTCGGCCACCCACTCCTTGCCGTTGACCTTCTTGCCGGTCCACTCCTCGGCGTTCTCGGGGGGATTCTTGTCCAGGCCTTCCCACCACACGGTGTTGTTGTCCAGATTATGGGCAACGTTGGTGAAGATGGTGTTCTTCATGGTGGTGTGCAGGGCGTTGGGGTTGGACTTCTCGTTGGTGCCGGGGGCAACGCCGAAGAAGCCGTTCTCGGGGTTGATGGCGTAGAGGCGGCCGTCCTCACCGATGTGCATCCAGGCGATGTCGTCGCCGACGGTCCAGACCTTGTAGCCCTCTTTGGCGTAGACCTCGGGCGGGATCAGCATGGCCAGGTTGGTCTTGCCGCAGGCGGAGGGGAAGGCGGCGGTGATGTACTCCACATGGCCGGTGGGGTCCTCGATGCCCAGGATCAGCATATGCTCGGCCATCCAGCCTTCCTTCAGGCCCTGATAGCTGGCGATGCGCAGCGCGAAGCACTTCTT
>DXBV01000071.1 GCA_019116345.1 Candidatus Allofournierella merdipullorum
CAAGGCGGGTCCTGTTGCGTTATAAAGAAAAAGGGCCGCGGCGTTGCCGCGGCTCCTTTTGCTTATTTTTCCAGATAGGGCAGATAGAGATGCAGGTCGGTGCTTTTCACAAAGCCCTCAAAGTACACGCCGTCGGCCCGGTAGTCCTCCACCGTCACGCTGCCCCGGCTGCGCATGGCCTCGGCCAGGGAGAGCTTGTCGTAGGGCAAAAGCATCTTCACCGCGCGCACCCGGTCGGCCAGCGCTTCGTCCAGCTTTTGCAGCAGGGCGTCCAGCCCGCGGCCGGTACGGGCGCTGGTGAGCAGCACCCCCGGCTGGAAGGGCACCGCCCCCGCCTTGTCGCACTTGTTGTAGACGGTGATCTGGGGAATGTCGCCGCAGCCCAGCTCCGCCAGCACCTGGTCGGTCACCTCCAGCTGGGCCTCCCGCTCGTCGTCGGCGGCGTCCGCCACCTTCACGATCACGTCGGAATAGGCGGCCTCTTCCAGGGTGCTCTTGAAAGCCTCCACCAGCTTGTGGGGCAGCCGGCTCACAAAGCCTACCGTGTCCACCGCGATGACGTTCAGGCCGCTGGGCAGGGTCAGCTTGCGGGCGGTGGGGTCCAGGGTGGCAAAGAGCATATCCGCTTCCAGCGCGTCCGCGCCGCACAGCGCGTTCAGCAGGCTGGATTTGCCCACGTTGGTGTAGCCCACCAGGCTCACCACCGGGGTGCCCGCCCGCTGGCGGGCCCGGCGGTTTTCGCCCCGGCGCTTTTCCAGCTCCGCCAGTTTTTGTTCCAGCGCCTCGATGCGCCGGCGCACATGGCGGCGGTCGTACTCCAGCTTGCTCTCGCCGGCGCCGCGCCGTGCGCCGCCGCCGCCCCCGCCGCCGCCGCCCTGGCGGCTCAGGGATTCGCCCAGCCCCGCAAGGCGCGGCAGGCGGTAGCGCAGAAGGGCCAGTTCCGTCTGCACCTTGCCCTCGCCGGTGACGGCCCGGCTGCGGAAAATTTCCAGAATGAGCATGGTGCGGTCGATGACCTCCACGCCCAGCGCGTCGGAGATGTTGCGCAGCTGGCTGCCGGTGAGCTCGCCGTCAAACACGGCGGCCTCGGCGGAGAGATTCTCGCAATAGAGGCGCGCCTCCGCCAGCTTGCCCTCGCCCAGAACGGTGCCCGCCTCGGGGGCGTCCTTCTTCTGGACGATGCTGGCCACCGCCTCCATGTTGTTCGCTTCGCACAGCGCCGCCAGTTCGTCCATGCTGCGCTCGGCGTCAAACTGGCCCATGTCCAGCCCCAAAAGCAGCACCTTCACCGGCGGGGTGCTTTGCACGATCTGTTCGCTCATTGTTTCACCTCAAAGGCCCTGGGGCCTCTCCTCCTTCTTTAAATAGTATGCCCGGCAGGCCACAGGCGTGCCGTCGGCCTTGTGATACACCGCGTCGTGGTCGTAGCGCCAGCCTGCCTTTTCCATCACCCGGCCGCTGGCGGGGTTTTCCGCCGCGTGGCAGCAGGCGAGCCAGACGCCGCCCACCTCATCGAACCAGAAGTCCCGCACCGCGGCCAGCGCCTCGGTGGCGTAGCCCCGGCCCCAGAAAGCCCGGCCCAAACAGTAGCCCGGTTCCCACACCCCGGCGGAACAATCCAGCCCCGGCGCGCGCCAGGCTTCCGGCTTCTGCTCTTCGCCCAGAACGAATCCGATGGTGCCCATCAGCGCGCCGTCCCAGCGGCGGCGGATGGCCCAGTTGTAGTAGTCGGCGCTGGAATAAAGGCACTCCCAGCCCGCCAGCAGCTGGAAGGTCTCCAGGCTGTCTTTGTGGGCGGGCCAGCGCATGAACCGGGCCACGGCCTCGTCGCCCGCCCAGCTTTGGAACATTTCTTCCGCGTCCGCGGCGGTCAGCCGGTCCAGCACAAGGCGGTCCGTTTTCAGGGGCACGGTGCCCAGATGGCGCATGGAAAAGCCCTCCCTTCGGCGCGGGATTTCCTCCATTATAGTGGCGGCGCGGGGCGGTTGTCAAATCCGAAAAAAACTGAAAAAAACAGGGCGGGTGTCTCGTTTTTATAAACAAGACGTCAAAACCGGCAAGCGCTGCCCTGGAAAAGGAGAACCCCCATGCCCTGTGTCTACATCCTGCTCACCCGCACCGACACCCTCTTCGCCCGCCTGCTCCACGGCGTGGGCGGGAACAAATATACCCATGCCAGCCTTGCGCTGGACCGGGACCTTGTGCGGATGTACAGTTTTGCCCGGCGCTATGAGCCCTTCATGCTGCCCGGCGGCTTCATCCGGGAGAACATCCACGCCGGGGTGTTCGGCCGCTGCGGCGGGGCGGACAGCCTTTTGCTGGAGCTGCCGGTGAGCCGCGCCACCTACGAGGCCATCGAGCGGCAGATGACGGTGATGGCCTCCGCCGGCTCCTGCTGGGACTATGACGTGCTGGGCCTTGCCCTGGCGGGGCTGGGCATTCCCCATGTGCGGCCGGGCAAATATTTTTGCAGCCAGTTCGTGGCGGATGTGCTGGAGCGCACCGGGGCGCTCACGCTGCCCTGCCACCCCAGCCTCATCCGGCCCCAGGATTTTGCCTGCATGCCGGGGTTCCGGGTGGTCTACCGGGGGCCGCTGGCCTGGGCGGACCTGCGCCGCCCGCTGCCCGCCGCGGCGTGAAGATAAAAAGGAAAGGAGCCTGCGCGCTGCGCAGGCTCCTTTTTGCAAGCAAATTACTTGTTGAACACGTCCAGGCTGGAGGTCTTGCCGGGATACAGGCCCATGGGCTCGTAGTGAACAACGCCCACGCTCACGATGTGGGTGCCGTTCTCGGCATTGAAGTCGTCCAGGTAGGGCTGATGCTGGAAGTAGTTGGCGTCCAGGCTGTCGTCTTCCACGCCGGTGTTGGGCATCACATAGTCGTCAAACTCCACGATGTCCAGGGTGACGTTGTGCTCGGCCAGGATGGGGGCCACATGCTCCAGAATTTCGGCATGGGGGCTGGGGGAAGCGCCCACCTTCAGGGTAACGGGCTCGGCGATCTCGGGATAGGCCAGCTCCTGCGCGCCCATGGGCATCACGACGCCGTTGTAGTTCTCGGCAATCCAGTTCTGGGTGTCCTCGCTCATCAGGGCGGCCAGCAGAGCCTGCACGGCGGGCTCCTCCTCGCGGCCTTCCTTGACGCACAGCACGTTGCCGTAGGTCTGGGCGGCCACGCTCTCGGCGTCCTCGGTCACCAGAACGGTGTCACCGATGCCGGCGCCGGAGGCATAGTTGCCGTTGATGACCGCAAAGTCCAGGTCAGGCAGGCTGCTGGGCAGGTTGGCGGCCTCCATGGCCACGATCTTCACGTTGTGGGGGTTGTCCTTCACGTCCCGCTCGGTGGCCTCCAGGCCCACGCCGTCGTTCAGGGTGATGATCCCCAGGTCCTGCAGAAGCAGCAGGGCGCGGGCGCCGTTGGTGGCGTCGGCGGGGATGCCGATCTGCAGCTGCTTGCCGGAAGAGCCGCAGGCGGACAGGCCCAGCGCCAGGCACAGGGTCAAAGCCAGTGCAACGATTTTTTTCATGTTCTTCTCTCTCCTTTTTCTGTTGAGTGTATCTCTTAAAGCCCCCGGCACCCCTCTGTGCCGGGCAGCCTTAAAGCAAAGGGATCAGCGGTTGCGCTTGTCCGACTTGCGGGCCAAAAAGCTGCAAACGCTCTGGATAATGCACACCAGGATGACCACCAGGACCACGGTGGCGTACATCACGTCGGTCTGATAGCGCTGGTAGCCGAAGCGGAAGGCGATGTTGCCAAGGCCGCCCGCGCCCACCGCGCCGGTGACGGCGGTGTAGCCGAAGATGGTGATGATGGTGATGGAAAGGCCCCGCAGCAGGCTGGGCACGCTTTCCACCAGCAGCACCCGGGTGATGATCTGCCAGTTGGTGGCGCCCATGCAGCGGGCGGCCTCCACCACGCCCTGGTCGATCTCTTCCAGGCTCTGCTCCACCATGCGGGCCACGAAGGGGGCCGCGGCGATGGCCAGAGGCACGTTGGCGGCGGTGGCGCCGATGGAGGTGCCCACGATGAGCCGGGTGAGCGGCAGAACGAAGAAAATCAAAATCATGAAGGGGATGCTGCGGAAGAGGTTCACCAGCCAGCCGAACACCGCGTTGAAGGTGGGGGCGGCCATGATGCCGCCGGGCTTGGTGGTGGTGAGCAGCACGCCCATGGGCAGGCCGATGAGGTAGGCCGCCAGGGTGGGCACGAAGGTCATGTAAAGGGTCTCCAGCGTGCCCTCCCAAAGAAGGTCGCCGTATTCTGCAAAGAACTGTGCCATGGTGCTCACACCTCCTCTTTGCCCAGCAGCAGCCGGGCCACTTCGCTCTGGGGATTCTCAAAAATCTCGGCGGTCTCGCCCTGCTCCACGAACAGGCCGTTGTCGATGACCACCATCCGGTTGCAGATGCTGCGCACCACCGCCAGCTCGTGGGTGATGATGATGATGGTGACGCCCAGCTTCTGGTTGATGTCCTTCAAAAGTTCCAGCACGCTCTTGGTGGTCAGGGGGTCCAGGGCGCTGGTGGGCTCGTCGCACAGCAGCACCTGCGGCTTGCTGGCCAGGGCCCGCGCCAGGGCCACCCGCTGTTTCTGGCCGCCGGAGAGCTGGCTGGGATAGCTGCCCGCCCGGTCCGCCAGGCCCACCAGCTCCAGCAGTTCCTTCACCCGGGCGTCCACCGCGGCTTTGTCGTATTTGTCAAGCTTTAAGGGAAAGGCCACGTTCTCGGCCACGGTCTTCTGCATCAGCAGGTTGTAGCCCTGGAACACAACGCCCATCTGCCGGCGGGCGCTGCGCAGGTCCGCGCCGGAGAGGGCCGCCAGGTCCCGCCCGTTCAGCAGGATCTGCCCTTCCGAGGGCTTTTCCAGCAGGCACAGGCAGCGCAAAAGGGTGCTTTTGCCCGCGCCGCTCATGCCGATGACGCCGAAGATGTCGCCGTCGTTGATGGTGGCCGAAGCCTCCCGCAGCGCCACCACCTTGCCGCTCTTTTCGGTGAATACTTTGCCTAAGTTCTTGATCTCGATCATGTTGTTTCTTCTCACTCCAACCCGGTATTGGCCCAAAGGGCAAACAAAAAAGCCCCCGTCCCTGCATGACAGCAAGGACGAGAGCTTATAAAAAGCTTCGTGGTACCACCTTGGTTCGCCGTTTCCCTCACGGAAAACAGCCTTTGCAGCTGCGGCGGCAGATGCCGGTTACAGCCTGGCGCTTTAACGGGCGCACCCGTCGCAGATTTAAGGCTCCTGCCCCTCACCCGCGCGACTCAGAGGCCATGTTCGATTTCCTGTGCCTTGCCCGCTTCCACCTGACCGGGCTCTCTGGAAAAGGCCGATGCCGAAAATCTACTCTTCTCGTCAACGTCTTTGCGTATATGCATTATGATACCCACAGCGGTGGGGTTTGTCAAGCACTTTTTTCAGAACAACTCCGGCACCAGATTGCCCAGCCACAGCCCGAAGGCGTAGGAAGCGGCGTTGGCAACAAAGGCGTAAAGCACCGGGTGGCCCTTGCCCCCCTCCGGCTTGAACGCCAGCCGGAACACCACCGCCTCCACGATGAACACCGCCAGTTCCAGCAGGGGATAAAGCAGCAGCATAGCCAGCGAACCGGAATAGTAGGTGGTGAGGTTGAGGGCGAGGTTCAGTGCCAGCTGGGTGGCCAGATTGGCGATGAGCAGCACCCGCAGATGCTGCCGCTTCAAGTAGCCGAAGGGCAGGGCGATGACCAGCTCCACCGCCAGGGTGAGCACAAAGCGGGCGGCAAGGCCCAGCGCTTCGCCGGCGTAGTCGTAGTTTTTGCGGGCGGTGACGGTCTGCACTTCGCCCGCCGCCGGGTCAAAGCCGGAAAAGTCCACCCGGTAGACGGCGGAATAGGCGTAACGGTCCAGCGTTTCGGTCACGGCGTAGCTGCCGCTTTCGGGGAACCAGAAGAGGATCTTGAAGTGCTTCGGGGCCATGTAGCTCCAGGTGGCGGGCGCGTCGTCCCGCACCCGGTCGAACCACTGCAAAAAGTGATAGCCGTCCGGGTCCTCAAAGGCGTCGAACGCCTCCACGACGGGAGCTTCCTCCGGTTCCACCGCGGCCACGCCCCCCTGATCTGTCTCGTGCCAGGGGCCGATGACGGTCTCCCGGGCCAGCAGCGTGACCCAGCAGTCCCCGGAAAGGCCGGTGGTCTGCACCTCCACCGCGGGCTTGGGGCCCATGTCCGCAAAGGCGGCGAAGGGCAACGCCAGCGCCAGCGCGAAACACGCCAGCAGGGAACACAGTCTCTTTTTCACCATGGTCACACGCCTCCTTTTCTGCCCCCATCATAGCACGAAACAACGCGAAAAGCAGCCGGCGGCGCGGTTTTGTAAGGTTTTTGTCACGGGATGGGCCCCGCCGCGCCCCGGCGGCGGGCGCAAAAAACGGGCGCTCCCGTTCGGGAACGCCCGCAAAAAATCCTTACTTTTCTTCCCAGATGGGCTCTTTCAGCATCCAGCGGCCGTATTCATCCTTGTAGAAGATGTCACGGTTGTAGAACTTGTCGATGATGGCCCAGAACTCCGCCTCGCTGTAGCCGCAGAACTCGCAGAAGTCCCGCACGCTCAGGGGGTCCAGCGCGCCGTCCCGCTCTTTGATGACGGGGATGGCCTCCTCGCGGGTCATCATGCCGTAGCGGATGTAGCGGGCGGTGTAGTCGGTGGCGGCGGCGTGGCCGAACTTGGGATACTTCAGCCAGCTGTGCACCAGGTAGGCGCGGCTGTCGATCTGGTCGAAGTTCTCGGCGTGGTGGGTGCGGTCCCACTCGTGGGTCAGGTCGTGGAAGCCGCGGCTCTTGGCCAGCTGGTAGTTCTTGTAGCTGTTCCAGGGCAGGAAGTAGCTCAGGTAGAAGGGATCCAGACGGGCCAGCTCCTCGGCGGTGGGGGCCTTGGTCAGCGCCAGGTCGTTCTCGCTCACGCCGTAGCTCAGCAGCTCCTCGGTGGGGAAGCCCACTGCCACGCCGTTCTCGATCTGGCCGCGGGCGGAGTAGGTCTCCTCGTCGGAGTTGCCGCCGTACTCAAAGCTCACGTTCTCGCCGTAGCACAGCAGGGGCGTGTTGAACTTGAGGGCCATGTGCAAAGGGAAGGTGTAGATGAGGCGGTCCACATACCAGGTGGGCTTGCCGTACTTCTCAAAGAAGGCGCGCATCAGGGTCTTCTGGGCCTTGATGTTGGGCTTGCAGCTGATGATGGTGCAGCCGAAGGCCTCGGAGATGTTCTTCAGGTTGTGCTTGCCCGCCTCGGTCATGGGGAAGTTGTCCTCCACGCTGAAGAGGATGGGGTTCATCTTCATGACCTCTTTCAGGATGTAGACCTGGAAGTGGCTGTCCTTGCCGCCGCTCACCGCCACGGCGCAGTCGTAGCCACCGGGGCCGTTGCAGCCGCGATATTTGTCGCACAGGGCCTCGAATTCCTTCCAGCGGGCGTCCCAGTCCACTTTGGAGCGGCTCTCGTAATGGCGGCAGGCGCTGCACACCCCTTCCGCGTCGAAGGTGATGCCGGGCCGGGTGTCGGGCATGGTGCACTTTTTGCAGTATTTCACGGGTAGGTACCTCCCTGTAAAAAAGTCGAATGGTTCCAACGGCGTTATTATACCACGGCGGCCGCGGGGATACCAGCCTTTTTGCAAAAACAGCGCGGCCCCCGTGGCAGGGAGCCGTGCTTTTATGCGATCAGTCTTCGGAAGAAGTATCCTTGGCCTTTGCCCGGCGCTGTACCCAGGCGCAGAGAATGAGGCCGCTGCCCGCCGCGGTGAGCAAAAGCGTCCAGGCCACAAGGCGGCTTTCGTCGCCCGTGACGGGCAGGCCGGCCGCCTCCAGAGCGCCGGAAAGGGGCGACTGCTGTGCGCCGCAGACCAGGCAAACGCCGTCCCGGAACTGGTGCCCGGCAGCGATGACCGCGCCCTGCTCCAGCACAGCGCCGCAGCCCGCGCAGCAAACGTCGCCGGTGTAACCGTCGGAAGTGCAGCCGACGGCAACGGCGTTTCGGGTGACCCGCCCGCCGGCGTGGTTGGAGGAGTCAAGTTCGCCGTAGGGCTGGCCGCAGCGGGTGCACAGAGCTTTCTCGCTGCAGGTGGCGGTGCCGCCGGTGTGGCCCAGAGCGGAGCCGGCAATGGTGCGGGTGTGGGACGCACCGCACACGGTGCAGAGGGCGGTCTCGGTGCCGTCGTCGGTGCAGGTGGCGTTGTCGTCCGGAGCGTAAGCGCCGAACGTGTGGGCTGCTTTGCGGTCGATGGCGGTGCAGCCGGCGTTGGCGCAGGCGTACCAGTGGTCAGCCTCGTCCTTTTGCAGGAGGCTGAAGTCGTGGGCGGGCTTGACGGCGTGGAGTTTGTCCGGGTCGTTGCCGAAGGTCTCGGCGGCGGACCAGCAGGCCTCCCAGCCCTTATACACCTGTGCGCCGCCCAGCGCGGGAAGAGCCTCGGCCCCGTCGCCGGAAAGGGTCTGCCCCCACACCGCGGGGACGGTGGGGGTCGTGCCGCCGTTCAGCAGCCAGGCCACCTCGCCGCTGGCGAACTGCGCCTGGGTGCGGCCGCCGTCGCCGGTGGCGGAGGAAGCGAGATAGTAGCTGTTTTGGGGCAGCGAAAAAACCGCACCGGCAATGCCGCCGGCGGTGGATTCAAAGCCCGGCAGGGTGGAGGCGACGGCGCCGGTATTATAGCAATTTGCGATGGAGCTGCCTGTTGCCGCCTCGCCGGCGATGCCGCCCACATACCAGCCACCGGTGACGGCGCCGGTGTTCCAGCAGTTTTGGATGGTGCCGCTGTTTATACCGGCGATGCCGCCGATGGTGTTACCCGAAGCGGAATTCACCGTGGCGGAAGAGCCGCAGCACAGGATGGTGCCGGCGTTTTCGCCGGTCACACCTCCGCCGTACATCGCGGTCACGCCGATCTGGCCGCCCTCGGCAAAGCAGTTTTCGATGGTACCGTAGTTCGCTCCGCAGACGGCTCCGGCGTAGCCGGAGGGAGGAACGATGCTGGCGTTTCGCAGAGTGAGATTTTTCACAACGCCGCCCGCGCCCAGCGTCTTGACCAGGCCGGAAGACACGTTCATCGTGGAAGCGGCGGAGACGGTAAGGCCGGTGATGGCATAGCTCTGGCCGTTAAAAGTGCCGGTGTAGGGGACACCGTATTTGCCGGCGGCGATGGGTGTCCATTCCCGGCCCGCGGGGATGGTGATGTCCGTTGTCAGGCGGGCGTTCAGAGTGGCATTGGCCTCAGCCTCGGCCACCTTCTGGCCAAACCAGAACAGCTGGCCGGCGTTGGAGATCTCATACACGCCGTCCGCAGCAAGAACGGCGGGCTGGAAGTGTCCGCCTTCGGCAAAACCGTTCTCGTCGTACTGGGTGGCGCCGACCTTCAGATATTTGTAGCGACCCTGGCTCGGTGCAAAAGGCGTGTAGTCGGTGGTGGGCGTGCCGCTGACATCAAGGCTGGCGGTAACGGCCGCGCTGCCGTAATTGCTGATGTCCGGCGCGAGGTAGGAAGCGACCAGAGAGCCGGTGAGGGTGAGAGAGCCGCCGTTGACCCGGAGATAGCGCGGAGCGCCGCTCATATCAATATGGAAACCGCGTCCCTGCGGGGCGGTGGCCGACAGGGTCACGGTGCCGCTGTTGATCACAAGACCCGCCTCGCCGGGGGTGAAGGTGGTGGAAAAGGCGCTCACATCGTAGGTGCAGGTTTCCGTGCCGCTGGCAAGAACGTCCAGCGAACCGTCTCCCTCGATGGTGACCACGCCGGCGGCGCAGATACCGTCCAGCCGGTAGGTCCCGTTGGCGACGGAGATGGTGTTCGTTCCCGTCAGACGGATGATCAGGTCGCCGTTCGCCAAAATGGCGGCTTCGCGGAAATCCCTGGAATCAAAATGCGTCCGGGTAAGGTTTGCGTTGTTCAGCGTCAGAACGGAGCCGTCCCAGGTGACGCCGGCGGGCAGCTCGGCGCCGGACGCGGTGATCTCCACGCCGTCCACCCAAACGGTGGAGGCGGCGTCCGCAAAGGCCGGGCAGGCTGCCAGCGCGCTCAGCGCCAGCAGAAAGAGAAGGGCGGCTGCCCGGCGGAACAAGGCGCCGAAGGCAGCGGTGCGAGCGTTTTTCATGGTCGGTGATCTCTCCTTTTTGACCGGCCGCAGGGGAGGGGTCATGCCAGTCAGTTTGTTGTGTCCAGTAAGAAAGGATACAGCCCCGGAACGAAAAACGCAAGGGGGAAGTGAAAAGCGTCGAAAAAGGCGGGCGGGCCACTGCGCCGCCACAAAAGAAAAACGGCCCCGCAGGGCCGTTTTTTGAAAAAATCACGCAAATTGTTTGCGGCATTTGACCAGCAGGAACGCCAGCAGGCAAAGCGCCTGCGCGCCGATGCCGGCAATGGTGGCAAAGGCCGCGCCCCAGACGTCGAAGGCGCGCAGCAGCGGCACGCTCACCGCCGCCGCGGCGGCAAGGCCCGCCAGGTTGCCCAGGATCAGGCCGCGCATGTCCCGTGCGATGGTGAGCAGGTGGCACAGCACGGTGGAAGCCACGGTGCAGACGGTGGCCAGTACCAGCGGCTGCAAGAGAGGGGTGTAGTCCAGAATTTCCGGGCTGGTGGGGTAGAGGATGGAAAGGCCCCACCGCCCCAGCAGCGCCACGCCGGCGGCCCCGGCGGCCCACATGGCGGCGAGAGCCGCCGCCAGCATCACAAGGCCCCGGAAAAAGCCCACCCTGTCCTTCTGGTTCCACAGCCGGGCAAAGGTGGTGATGAAAGGCACGAACAGGTAGATGACCGCCACCTGCAAAATGAGCACCGGCAAAAACACGTTGTTGAAATAGCTCATCTTCTCGGTGCCCAGCACCCGCTCGCAGAAATAGCGGGGCACCGAGGGGATGGCGGTGTTCAGCGCGGCGTACACCGCCAGCGGGGCGCACTCGGCAAGCAGTGCCCACACGCTGCCGCCGCTTTTGTTTGCCAGGTCGGCATGGCCCCGGGCCAGGGGCAGGTCCACCGCCAGAACATAGACGGCGTTCAGCGCGAACAGCGCCGCCAGGGTGAGCACCAGGTTGCCGGTGAGCACAAGACCCAGGGTGACCGTGCCGGCGGTGACCAGGCCCCGCACGCCGAAGCTGATGCCCACCACGTCCAGCCGCTCGGCCTTTTGCAGATAGCCGTGCCACACGTCGGACCAGCTCTCGATGAGGCGGTAGGCGGTGTAGAGGGCGATGACCCAGCGCTGCTCGGCGGAGTAGCTGTTGACGAAGGCGAACACAAGGCAGCCCGCGCCCGCCGCCGTCAGGGTGACGTAGCGGCTCAAAAGATAGGTGCGGTCGGCGTATTTGCCCGCAAGGTCGGACACCTGGAAGGTGCGCATGCCAAAACTCGCCACCGAGAGGCATACGTTGGCGATGGTCATGGCGGTGGCCAGCATGCCGTTGGCGGTAACGCCCGCCAGCGCGGTGACCAGCAGGTTCAGCGCCGCCTGGCACAGATAGAACAGCAGGCTGCCCGCCGTGTTGAACAGAAGGTTTTTCCGAAGCTGGGAGTTCAAAGCGCCGCCTCCTTTACTTCACAAAGGGCGCGATGCGCGCCTCCATGGCCTCGGCGTCGGCCTTGGGCACATAGGCTTTCTCCACATAGCCGTAGATGCGCTGGGCGAAATCCGCCAGGCCCTTGTGGAAGAAGAACACCTTTTTGGGGGGCAGGCGCAGCGCGAACAGAATGTGCACGCCCCAAAGGGCGAAGAATTTGAGCCAGTTGAAATGAGGGGTAAAGCCCTCGCCCATGGGCGCATCCCGGGGCGGCTCTTTGTACACCTGCTCCAACAGGTCCGCCATCCGCTTGTAGGCGGGAACGGGGCTGGGGTCAAAATAGCCCTCGATGACCTCCTTCGCGATGGGGAAGGGTGGCTCGTCCTCGGCCATGGCGGCGGTGAAGTCCTCGTAATTGGTGACGTACTTCGCCCCGGCGTAGATCACCGGGTCGTACTCGTGCTCGATGGGCGCGGGCCGCAGGATGTGGCAGCTCTTGCCTGCCATATACACCTCGGCGATGGCGGTGCTCATCCAGATGGAGATGGAATCCGCCGCAACGATCCACTGTTTCACGCTGTCGGAAAAAATGACGTGGAAATTCGGCCGCTTTTTCGCAAGGTCTGCCAGCGCAGGGCTGTTCCACTCGCTGGGATGCCGGCGGTAGACCAGTTCCACCTCCGGGTGGTCGGCCAGATACCGGTCGAACCAATCGAGGGTCTCGGCCATGCTCACCCGGTTGGTGGCGGCAAAGCCGGAAAAATCGGTGCCCGCCATCTCGCTGAGCTCTTTCACTTCGGCGTCGGTCATGCTGGCGTAGCCGAAGCTGGAAATGTAAAGGTGCAGCTTTTTGGCGGGGTCCAGGCCGTGCTCGGCGCACAGCTGTTCCTTCGATTTGAAGTAACCCGCGAACTCCGGGCGCAAAAAGTCCATCATCACCGCGCCGGTGACGGGGGTGTTCTTTTCTTCCATGCCGTGGGCAATGAGGCGGTCGGCGGTGCGCCGGCCCCAGCAGGTCTGCACGCACTTTTTGGCGTTGCCGTTCATGTTGAACCAGTCGCCCGCCTCCTGGGTGTCGCTGAGCATCTGCTCCCAGTGGAGGTTCACGATCTTGTCGCACCGGCCGATGTTGTTATAGACGTGGCTGTTGATGGCCTCGTTGTCGTACATGCAGCTGGAAACCAAGACCTTCGGTTTTTTCCAGGTGAAGTATTTCAGCTTTTTGCGGTCCAGCAGCTGGCGGATCTCGGCGGTGTAGCCCCGGCGCTCCAGCTCCAGCTTCAGCAAAAGGTCGCTCTCGTACTCCCGCACGGTGTGCTCGTACAAAATCAAAAAGTCAAGACCCATTCCCGGTCCCTCCTGTGTTTATCCGACGTCGGCAAAAAGCTCGTCCATCCACTGGGGCAGGCCGTAGCGGGTGTCCAGATGGAAGCCGTCGAAGAACTGTTGGTCGTCGTCAAAATCCGGGCGGTTCGCCCACTCGTAGTCCAGCACGGCAAAGCCGTACTCTTCGGCCCATTCAGCAAGGCGCGGCAGGAACTCGGCGGCCATGGCCTGGTCGATGCCAAAGGGCATGCAGGCGTCGGTGAGCACGATGTCCGCCATGGGGGGCAGCACCACCGTCAGCTTTACGCCCTTGTCCCGGCAGGCCGCGGCCATCTCGCAAAAGCGGGCCAGCTGCTCCTCGTTGAGCCGCCAGCCCTTGCACCGGGGCAGAAGGGCCTCGGGGTAGGTGGCAAGGCGGGTGTGCAGTTCATACACCGTGCCGTCCGGGCCGGTGTAGTCCTCGGGGTACACCCAGTCGCCGGTCTCCTCGGCGGCTCCGCCGGGGATGCCCCGCAGCCGCTCGGAAAGAGCGGTGAGCATGTTCACGTTGTATTCCAGGTTGAACATGTAGGCCAGGGGATTGGTCAGCGTCTTTTCCAGGGTGCTCATGCGGTCGGCGTCGTAGGTCTCGGTGACGGTGTAGAAGGACAGGCCGAACACCACTTCCTCAAGGTCGGGGTTTTGCTCCAGCGCCCAGTTCACCACGTCCACGCCCTCCCGCAGGGAGGCGCCGCCGAAGGCCAGATTCTGCCAGGGGCGGCCGCTGACGGCCTCCACCTGCTCCATGTCAAAGTGGGCAAGGCGGGAGTCCCCCACGATGATGCGGGGGCCGGGGTGGGCGGCGTAGCTTTTCAGCCGGGCCACCGGGGCCTCGCTGGAAGTGGAAGACTTAAGGCCAAAGTAATTGTTGGGCTCAAAAGCGGCAAAGACGCAGAAATACGCCGCCACCGGCAGAGCCAGCAGCGCCAGCTTTTTCAGAATGTTGCGCATTCCCGCGCCTCCTTTCGCTTGTGTTTAGAAGCCGCCGTAGGCGAAACTCGCGCCGCCGAAGCCGCCGCTGGCCATCAAAAGGCCGCCGAAGATGGCCAGCACCAGGGCGTAGTAGAGCGCCCAGCGCACCGCCGTTTTCTGGCTTTGCAGCACCAGTTCGGCGCTCTTGTTCTTGAAACGGAAGGCCCGCTGCCAGTCAAACCAGACCGCCAGCGCCAGGGTAAAGGCCAAAAAGACGCACCAGGCCGCCGCCATCATGTTCTGGGCGTAGAAGCCGTCCAGCACCGCCTGCCAGCTCTCGGCGGCAAAGCGGGCGGGGCTCCAGTCCCGGAAAAAGCCCGCCAGAACGGCAAAGGCCTGACCTAAGCCGCTGCCGCCCACGTTCGAACCGGCGGCAAAGAATACCATTCCAAAGGCCCACAGGGTGAACACGCCGGCCCGCTTGGCCCAGAGGACGCGGGCGGGGGCCTTCTTTTTGGGCTTGCCGAACTTCTGGTGGATGAGTTCCTCTCCGGCACGGTAAGCGCCCTGCAAAAAACCCCAGACCACAAAGGGCAAGGTGCTGCCGTGCCAGAAGCCGGAGACGAAGAACACGATGAACACACACACCACCGGCGAAAGGCGGCTCACCCGCCGCCCGATGAGGGGCAGCCTGGAGGCGTCCGCCCAGACGAGGGGGGTGAAGAGATAGTCCTGCAGCCAGCTTGAAAGGCTGATGTGCCAGCGGCTCCAAAAGCCGGAGAAGTTGGCGGCAAAGAAGGGGGTCTTGAAGTTTTCGGGAATGTCCAGCCCCAGCAAAAGAGCGCTGGCCCGGGCCATCTCGGAATAGCCCGCAAAGTCGAAGTAGAGATACAGGGTGTAGCCCACCGTGGCCGCCAGAAGGGCCGGGCCGCCGTGGCCGGCGGCGTCGGAGTAGATGGGCTGGACGTACATCATGATGACGTCCGCCACCGCCACTTTTTTAAAGAGGCCCAGGGCGAACAGCTGCAGCGCCCGCACGGTGCGGGAGGCATCAAAGCGGTGTTCTTGCCGCAGCTGGGGCAGCAGTTGTTTTGCCCGGCAGATGGGGCCGGCGGTGATGGTGCCGAAAAAGCAGAGAAAGGCCGCGAGGTTCACAAAGCTTTCTTCCGGCTCCATGTCCCCCCGGGCCACGTCCACCAGATAGCTCACGGCGGCGAAGGTGTAGAAGCTGATGCCCAGCGGGAAGGGCAGAGCATGAAGAACGCCGGGAGCCAGAGGCAGCACCGGCAAAAGGAAGTTGAAGTACTTGAATACCGCCAGCACCGCCAGAAGGGCGATGACGGCAGCGGCCAGCAGCCGGCCCTTTTTCTCTTTGCGGGCCAGGGCAAGGCCCATCCGCCAGACAAAGAGGCACACCGCCGCCAGCACCGCCAGCGGCACCAGCGGCCACGGGCCGGGCCAGTCCGCCCCGGTGGGACGGTTGAACCAGTAGAACACCGCGCTCGCCGCAAGGAGCAGGCCGTTCTGCCAGCCCTTGGGGCAGACTTTCAGGTACAGAAAAGCCACCACGGGCAGGAACGCAAAGTAGGAAAAACTCTGAAAACTCACCCCGGCGGCCTCCTTTCTGGGCAAAGTAGGGCATTATCTAAATTATTATATCTGTTTTGCGCTGCGGTGTAAAGGGCGCAGGCGGTTGAAATCCGGCCGTAAATGGGGTATACTGTTTTCGAGTGATTTTGAGAAAAACCGGGCCCAGAGCCCGTCATCAAAAAAGGAGCGCAAGTATGGCACATACCGTCATGGTCACCGGCGCCGACGGCTTCATCGGCAGCCATCTCACCGAGGAACTGGTCAAGAAAGGCGAAAAGGTCAAGGCTTTCTGCCTGTATAACTCCTTCGGCACCTGGGGCTGGCTGGACACCCTGCCCCCCGAGATCAAGAACGAGATCGAGGTGTTCATGGGCGATGTGCGCGACCCCAACGGCGTGCGCCACGCCATGGAGGGCCAGGAGATCGTTTATCACCTGGCGGCTCTCATCGCCATCCCCTTCAGCTACCACAGCCCCGACAGCTATGTGGACACCAACATCAAAGGCACCCTGAACGTGCTGAACGCCGCCCGCCAGGTGGGCACCCAGCATCTGCTGGTCACCTCCACCAGCGAGGTCTACGGCACCGCCCAGTATGTGCCCATCGACGAAAAGCACCCCTTCCAGGGCCAGAGCCCCTATTCCGCCACCAAGATCGGCGCGGACCGTCTGGCCGAGAGCTTCTGGCGCAGCTTTGAGCTGCCGGTCACCATCGTGCGGCCCTTCAACACCTACGGCCCCCGCCAGAGCGCCCGGGCGGTCATTCCCACCATCATCACCCAGCTGCTGGCGGGCAAGACCGAGATCAAACTGGGCAGCCTGACCCCCACCCGCGACTTCAACTACGTCAAGGACACCGCCGCGGGCTTCATGGCCCTGGGCGACTGTGAAGCCGCCATCGGCCAGGAGGTCAACATCGCCACCGGCGAGGAGCACTCCATCGGCGATCTTGCCGCCGAGCTGATCCGCCAGATCAACCCCGAGGCCAGGATCGTCTGCGACGAGCAGCGCCTGCGCCCGGAGAACAGCGAGGTCAACCGCCTGCTGGGCGACGCTTCCAAGATGCGCGCCCTCACTGGCTGGAAGCCCGCTTATACTTTTGAACAGGGCCTTGCCGCCACCATCGAGTTCCTGCGGGGCAACATGGAGCGGTACAAGCCCGACGTCTACAATCTGTAAAAAAGGCCCGGCTGCCGCCGGGCTGTTCCGGCTGCCGGGCGGGCCCTCGGGTGAGGGGCGGCCCGGCTTATGCCGTTTTTAAAGGGCCCTTTGCAAAAGGGGCCGCAAATCAAGCGAACGAGGTCATTTCGTGCAAAACGTGTTTTCAAAAGCCTTGAAAAACCTGCCCCGGCCGGTGTGGTATGCCCTGGGTCTCGCGGCCGCTCTGGCCGCCGCCCTGGGCTTCATGTACTACTGGCGGGTGGTGTATTATCTTGACAATCGCGGCGTGCCCGCCCTGCCCCTCTACGGCGCGGCGGCGGTGTTCGTGCTGGCCGCGGCGCTGGCGGTCTGGGCCGGCTCGAAACTCGGCAGCTTTGACGCAAAGGCAGCCCTTGCCATTTTTCTTTGCGGGGCGCTGTTCTGCTTTGCGAACCCGCCGCTGCAGGTGCCGGACGAGACGGCCCACTTTCTGCGCAGCTATTCTTTGAGCCTGGGCCGCTTCACCTTCGACCACGACCGCCTTTACCCCGACGATGTGACCAAGCTGGTGGAGAGCTTCCCCGGCGCGTGGGTGGCCAGCCATACCAGCCAGGGCCTCACCTACACCGAGGACGGCGAGGAACGCAGCTATACCACCGCGGGCTATGCCCTCAAGCAACGGGGGGAGGATGGCCGGGTGGAGAGCATCGCCGACGGCTTTGCCGCCTATTTTGACGGCCAGCCCGCCGAAGAAACGGTGGGCGAGCCCTATTTCTTCATGACCCTCTCCATGCTGCCTCAGGCGCTGGGCATCCTGGTGGCCCGCCTCCTGGGCTTCAAGGCGCTGGGCTGCCTTTATGCGGCGCGGCTGGCGAATTTGGCGGCCTATACGGCGCTGTGCTGGCTGGCGCTCAAAAACTGCAAGCGCTACAAGCCGGTGTTCACCGCCTTCATGCTGCTGCCCCTGAGCCTTTATATGGCCGCCTCGGTGAGCTACGACGCCACCCTGCTGGGCTTTTATTACCTGGTGGCCAGCTTCTACTGCAAGGACGAAATTCTGGACAGGGACATCCTCGTGTTCATCGTGGCCTTTTTGATGATGAACCTGGCAAAGCCCTACATCAGCCTGCTTTGGGTGGTGCTGCCGCTGGTGCTGCCCCGCTCGGCCTGGAAGACGCGGGTCAAAAAGTGGCAGCTGGCAGTGGGCTGCCTTGTGGGCGGTCTTGCCCTGGGCAAGCTGTTCGACTGGTACGGCACCGCTTTCCGCTTCAACTACCCCTATGTGGGCCGTCAGATCGAAGGCGCGGCGGAGGTGCCCCAGCTGCTGGGCATTCTGGCCAACCCCTTCCGCTACGCTTCGGTGCTGCTGGGCAGCTTTTACGAAAACGACTTCTTCCTGGGCCAGCTGGGCCTGTTCGGGGCTCTCGATCTGGAAGTGCCCTTCATCAGCCTGGTCAGCCCCTTGGTCCTGCTCTTTGCGGCGGCCCTTTCGGTGCATGAGAAGAGCAGCCTTAAGCCCATGCCCGCCTTTGGTCTGGGGGCACTCAGCATCGTTTACATTGCCGGCGCTGCCACCGCCATGTACATCACCAGCACCCCGGTGGGCATGATCCGCATCATCGGGCTGCAGGCGCGGTACTTCCTGCCCGCCTTTTTGATGCTCTTCGTGCTGGTGGCAGCCCTCTTGAGCCATGTGCTGGAGCCCCGCCTCGCTTCGGGACAGGCCAAGGCCCAGCGGGTGGCGCTGGGGGTATCGGCGGTGTTCGGGGCTTTGGGCGCGGTGCTCCTGTTCCAGCACTACTTTATCGGCCCGGTGTTCGTCATCAAGTAAAACCTTCAAGGAAAGGGGGCGGCGCGTTTGCCGCTTTTCAGTGGGATACTGGCGCTTTTGGCCATCAGCCTTTACTGCGCCGTGCTGGCCCGCCGCTTCAGGCTGGACGCGGGCCTTTTGGCCCTGCCGGTGATCGCCGGCGGCTCCGTCTGGATGTGCCTCGCCGGCATGGCCGGGCTGCTCAAGGCGGGCGGCTGGGTCTTCTATCTGGCCGCCGCGGCATTGGCGGCGTGGCTCATCTTCAAAAAAGAACTTGCCGAAACGCTCAAAGCGCTTCTCACTCCCGGCTTTATGGTGTTTTTGCTGGCGGCGGCCTTCTTTCTGGCCGTGTTTGCCGTCACCCGGCCCATGTTCACCCAGACCGACGAGTTCAGCCTCTGGGGTTCGGCGGCAAAGCTGACCAAGCTCCAGGATATGCTGCACCCCGGCGCGCCGGGCAACCTTCTGGCCCGCACCGCCACCCCCGCGCTGATGCTGGTGGCCTACCTCTTCCAGTTCTTCGGCCAGGGCTTCTCCGAGTGGTCGGCTTATTTTGCCATCGACGCGCTGCTGGCCGCCGCCGTGGCGGCCGTGGCCAGCCTGCCAAAAGGTTCCAAATCGGGGACGGCGGTGGTCGCCGCCTGCGGTTTTCTGGTGCCGTACTTTTTCAGCGCGCCGAGCCTTGGCGGCATCTCCAACATCTACCTCTCCTTCATGGGCGACCTGCCTCTGGGCTTTGTGTTCGGGGCGAGCCTGTGCGTTTATTTCTCCCTGCGTGAGCGCCCCGCGGCGGCCCTCGCCCTCACCGCCCTGCTGGCGGCTTTTCTGGTGCTTACCAAGGACGTGGGCCTTGCCTACGGGTGCATCGTGGTGGGCCTTGTCTGCGCCGACCGGCTGTTCTGCGCGCCGAAGCGCAAAATCACCCGCCGCCTGAGAGACACTCTGCTGGCGGCGCTGACCATCCTCCCCGGCGGCGTTGCCTATCTTGGCTGGAGCCGCTATGTGGCGGCGGTCACGGGCCTGGGCAAGACCACCGTTGGCAGCGAGATCCACGAGGTCACCCAGGGGCAGGCCATGGCCGAGGGCGTGGCCCAGCTGCTGGGCTTTATGGAGCCCACCGAAAAGTTTGCTCAGGTGCGGGATGCTGTGTTCGCCAGCCCCTTCACCATCCCGGTGTGCCTTTTGGGCGGCGGCGCGCTGGCGCTGGCTCTCATCTGGCTGGTGCTGGCCGCGGCGGCGCTGGCCGCGCCGAAAGGCGAGCGGCTGCGCCCGGTGTGCCTGGGCGTGTTCGGCACGCTGGCGCTGGGGGCCTTCCTCATCTTCCACCTGTTCCTCTATGTCTACAACTTCCGCGAGACCGACGCGGCCAACCTTCAGGACTACATCCGCTACATCGGCCCCTATTACATGGGCTTTTTCCTCATGGCGCTGGGCCTTGCGGCCCGGTACGCCGCCGCCGACCTGCGCTGGGCAAAGCTGGCGGGCGCGGTGCCTGCCGGGGTGCTGGCGGGCTTCTGTGTGCTCATCGCCTGGCGGGGCATGCCCACGGCGGGCTTCTGGAACTACCCCCACTCGGTGTACTCCGTGCGCCAGGACGTGAAACAGCGGGCCGAGACGGTGAACGATCTTCTCGACTGGGAGGACACGGTGCTGCTCATCAGCCAGGGCGACACCGCCATCCGCTGGAACTACTACGGCTTTGAGCTGAACGCCACCCTTGCCCGGGGGTTTGGCGGCTTCGGCTACGGCCATGAGGACGATTACAACTGGGACACCACCCACATGAACATCGTCTCGCCCGAGGCGGCGGGGGAGGGCGTGCCGGAGGTCTACAGCTACCAGACGGTGGCGGACGCCGAAGACCTGCGCCTGTTCCTGCTGGATAAAAAATACACCCATGTGCTGGTGGACGCCAGCGATGACTACATCGCCGACGTGATCGGCCCGGCCTTTGGCTGCGAGGGCTTGCCGGACGATAAACCTGCCGAGCCGGTGCTGCTGGCCATCGAGTACGACGGCGACACTGTGCGCTGGAGCCGGGTGGAAGGAGGCGCGGCATGAAGAAATTTAAACCGCTCCTCATCGCCTGGGCGGCGGGGCTTGCCCTCTGGCTTTTGCTGGGCTGCGTGAGCCTTGCAAAGACCGCCTGGTACGCCCGCCAGGGCCTGGCCGCCACCCAAAGCCTTTCCTTTGAGGACTTCACCCCCCTCGGCATCCAGCCCTACGACGCGGGGGAGGAGGGCCCGTGGTACATCTCCACCGACGGCGACCCCCAGCTTCTGTGGCAGGGCGAAGCCTATCTGAACGCCGTGTGGCTTTTTGTAGAGCATGAGAGCCCGCCCCAGGCGGTGATGCTCTACTGGAAAACGCCGGGCCAGACGGATTTCTCCCCCCGCCAGTCGGTCTACGGCGTGGAAACAGCCCCCGGCGTCTACACCTTTGACCTGGGCGGCGTGAAGGTGAGCGAAGTGCGCATCGACCCGGACAGCCAGGGCGGCGTTGTCACCCGGTTCGACGGGGTCGTGTTCAACCCGGACCTCTCCCCGCTGGAGTTCTTCCTGCCCGGCGCGGGTGAGGCGATGCTGCTGCTTTTCGCGCCGCCGCTGGCGCTGGCGGTGTTCTGCCAGCTGCGCCGGGCGCTGGGCGCTTTTTTGAAACAAGACGATCAATCCAAATAAAAGCGAGGTCATAACAATGAGTGAGTTCATTCCTCTTTCGGTGCCCAATTTCTGCGGCAACGAGCGCAAATATGTGGACGAGGCGCTGGACGGCGCCTGGGTGTCCACCAGCGGCGCCAAGGTGGGCGAGATGGAAGAGTGCATTGCAAAGTATGTGGGCATGCCCGAAGCGGTGTGCTGCGCTTCCGGTTCCGCCGGCCTGCATCTGGCGGCCATGGTGGCGGGCGTGAAGCCGGGCGACGAGGTGATCGTGCCCGCGCTGACCTTCATCGCTTCCGTGAACCCCACCACCCGGTACGTGGGCGCCGAGCCGGTGTTCTTCGGCTGCGACGAGACCGCCACCATGGACCCGGACGCGGTGGAGGACTTCTGCGCGAACCAGTGCGAACTGAAGGCGGACGGCCTTTACAACAAACGCACCGGTGCCAAGGTCTCGGCGCTGGTGCTGGTGCATGTGTTCGGCAACATGGCGGATATGCCCCGTTTCCTGCGCATTGCGAAGGACTATAAGCTGACTCTCATCGAGGATGCCGCCGAGGCTCTGGGCACCAAGTACACCGAAGGGGAGCTGGCGGGCAAATTCGCCGGCACCATGGGCGATGTGGGCGTTTACAGCTTCAACGGCAACAAGATCATCACCACCGGCAGCGGCGGTGTGGTGGTGTCCAATCATCCGGAATGGGCGGCGCGGGCAAAGCACCTGTCCACCCAGGCCAAGACCGACCTTTTGCAGTTCAAACACGACGAGGTGGGCTACAACTATCGCATGACCAACATCGACGCCTGCCTGGGCCTTGCCCAGATGGAGCTGCTGGAGGGCTTCATTGCCCACAAGACCGTCCGCTACGAGCAGTACAAAGCCGCGCTGGACGGCGTGAAGGGCTTTTCCATGCTGCCTTTCCGGGAGGGCACCCGCTCGAACCACTGGTTCTACAGTCTGCTGCTGCCCGACCGGCTGGAGCGTGACGACGTCATCGCCCGCCTGCAGGCCCAGGGCATCCAGACCCGCCCGGTGTGGGCGCTCATCCCCGAGCAGTGCGACTACAGCCGCAACGAGACCCACGCCATGGACATCGCCCGGGAGTACCGCCGGCGCATCGTGAACATCCCCTGCTCCACGAGCCTCACCGAGGCCCAGTGCAGCCGGGTGATCAAGGCCGTTCTGGCCCTGTAACACCACAAAAAGAAGGGAGGGCCCGCCGTGGCTCTGGGCGAACTGTTTGGCCTGCTGGTGATGCTGGCGGCCCTCTTCGGAATGAGCACTGTGCTCACCCGCCGCGGGGGGCTGAACAGTGCCGCCGCGCCGCTGGCGGCGCTGGCGCTGACGGAACTGGTGCTGCTGGCGGCAGGCCTTTTGGGAATTCTTCGCCCGGCGGGCTTTGTGCTGGCGGCGCTGGGGCTGCTGGGCGGTGTTGCGGAGGTCGTTCTGGCAAAGAAAAAGGGAGAGACCTGCCCGCTGGCGGCGGCGCTGGAAAACCCCGCCTCAAAGCTGTTCTGGGCTGTGGCCCTGGCGCTGGAGGTGGGCCTTTGGCTGCTCCGGCCGGAATTTTTGAACTTCGACGAATACTCCTTCTGGGGCACTGCCGCGAAGCTCACCAGCGAGAACAATGCCCTTTATACCGCCTGTGACACCGGCCTGCCCTGGCAGATGACCGAGCTGGCGGCCCTGCCGCTGGCAAGCTTCTTCTTCCAGATGTTCGGCGCGTTCGCGCCCTGGCGGGCCATCTTCGCCGCCGATCTGCTGATGCTGGCGGCGGTGGCTGCCGCCGCGGGCTGCGCAAAAAAAGCCCGGCTGGCCTGCCCGCTCTTTCTGGCGGGTCTCGCGGTGCCTACGCTGGTCACGGTGGCGGGCCACACCGCCCTTTTGAACACCGCCTGGCTGGAATTTCTGGGCGATCTGCCCGCCGGTATGCTCTTCGGCGGGGCCGTGGCCTTTTGGCTGGCGGCGAAAGGCCAGGGGCCCGCGGCCCGGTGGCTCACCCTGCCGGTGCTGATGCTGGCGGCGAACGTGAAAAGCAACACCTTTGTGCTGGGCCTCGCCGCGGCGGGCCTGGTGGCGCTGGACGCCATTCTGTTCGAAAGAGGCGGGGCAAAACGCCTCGCCGCCCGGCTGGGCTTCGGCGCGGCCTGCCTTGCCGCCCCCACCGCCCAGTATCTTCTCTGGAACAACTACATCGCGGGCCTTGTGCGGCAGAACGCCGCCGCCGGCGGCATGGGCGACACCGCCTCCGCCAGCCTGCCCGCGGTGGTGGTCAATGGTCTGAAACTGCTGCTGGGCCTGCCGGCGGAAAGCTACTTCGAGGCCCGCAGCGATCTCTTTTGGCAGTACGGCAGCGCCATGACCGACGCTTTCTTCCATCGGGATGTGTCGGTGTTCGGCACCGGCGCGGCGGTGGTGGCCCTGACGCTGGCGGTGTTTTTGGCCGCAGTGCTGCTGGCCCCGGACAAAGGGGCGCGGCTGCGGGCCGCCCTCTTCGCCGTGGGCAGTTCCGTCTGCTTTGCCGGTTACTGGCTGATGCTCTGGCTGAGCTACGCCTTCCTTTTAAAAGATTCCACCCCCGAAAGCCTCGCCAGCTATCCCCGGTATTTTGCTTCCTATTACACCGGCTGGCTGCTGCTGGCGCTGGCGGTGCTGGGGATTGGCTGCGCGGCTGCAAAGCGCCCGGTGTTTGGCCGGGCGGCGGCGCTGGGCGCGGGCGCGGTGTTTGCCGCGGCGCTGGCGGTGGGCGCGGAGCCCCAGTTCACCCTGCTGGGGGTGAGCGGCGGCGAGTATACGTCGGTGCGCGGGGAAGTGGCCGTGGCCAAGGCCGCGAAGGAAACCATCCAGCCGGGGCAGAAGGTGTTCCTCATCCGCCAGGGCGACGAGGGCTTTTCCTGGTTTTTGTTCAATCAGCAGCTGGCCCCGGCCCTCGTTTACGGCGAGGGCGGCGCCACCTACGGCGAACCGGCGCTGGTGGAGGGCATGGCCTACGGCGCGCCCTACACCGCCGAAGAGTTCGCCGCCCTGTTGGAAAAGGAGCAGGTGGACGTGCTGCTGGTGAGCCAGGTGGACGACATTTTTGAAGCGAGCTACGCCTCTCTCTTTGCCGACGGCCTGGCCGAGGCGAAAGAGGGCCCCACCCTCTACGAAAAGGGCGAAGCGGGCTGGACGCCCGCCGGGGAGGTGACGGGATGAAGCGGCTGAAAACCCTATGGGCGGCGGCGCGCCGCCGTCCCTTCCGTGCGCTCTACGCTCTGGGCGTCTGCCTGCTGGCGCTGACGCTTGTGGGCAATTTTGTCCTGGACCAGCTGCTGTATGCCGCGGGCGTTCTGAAAGAAACGACCGTCACGCTGCAAAACGCGGAGCAGTACACCCTTGTGAACATGGAAAACACCGGCGATGGGCTGGTGAGCACCACCGGCGACGCCCAGCTGCTGCTGAATCCCGGCACGCTGGTGCGGCGGCTGCGCCTTGTGGCCCGTTATGAGGGCGGCGCGGTGTGCGAAAAAGACCTTTATTACCATCTGCCGGCCTTCGGCTACACGTCCCGCCTGCGGGTGTGGCCCACGGCCCGGGAGGACGGCAGCTGGACCTACACCCTGCCCCGGTTTGCCGGGCAGGGCCTGCGGCTGGACCTGGCGGACTCGGCGGGCGTGACGGTGGACCTCACCGCCATCGTGCTCAACGAGCGCCTGCCCTGGCAGGAATACTTCATCCCGTCGGCGTGGCAGCTGTTCTGGCTGGCGGCTCTGCCCGGTCTTGCCGGGTGCGCCGTGACGCTGAAGCGGGAAAAGGGGGAAGACGAGTGAAACTGGAAGAACTGTTCATCCAAGAGGACGCCTCCATTCTGGAGACTATGAAGCAGCTGGACGAGACCGGCCAGCGCATCCTGTTCATCGCGCCGGAGGGCAGGCTGAAAGCGGTGCTCACCGACGGCGACCTGCGCAAGTTCCTCTTGCGGGGCGGCAAGCTGGAGGACCCGGTGCGCCTTGCGGCGAACTACAGCCCCAAGAGCCTGCCCTTGGAGCAGCGGGGCTCGGCCAAATCCATGCTGGAGCAGTTCTATATCGATGCGCTGCCCCTTCTGGACCGGGACGGCAAGGTGGCGGACGTGGTGTTTGCCACCGGCCTGGACGTGGACAACCGCAAACAGGCGAACATCCCGGTGGTGGTGATGGCCGGCGGCCTGGGCACCCGGCTGTATCCTTACACCAAGATCCTGCCCAAGCCCCTGATCCCGGTGGGGGAGAAACCCATCTGCGAGCTCATTCTGGAGCGCTTCTCGGATTTCGGTTGCCGCCGTATGGTTTTGGTGGTAAACTACAAAAAGAATATGATCAAGTCCTACTTCAACGACCTGGAAGACCTGCGCTACCAGGTGGAGTATGTGGACGAGACGGAGTTTCTGGGCACCGGCGGCGGCCTCAGCCTGCTCAAGGGCAAGCTGGACAGCACCTTCTTCTTCTCCAACTGCGACACCCTGCTGGACGTGGACTACGGCGATGTGTATCAGTACCACAAGACCCACGGCAACCTCATCACCATGATCTGCGCCTACAAGCACTACACTGTGCCCTACGGCGTGGTGGAGATGGGGGAGAACGGGGCCATCGCCGCCATGCGGGAAAAGCCGGAGCTGAACTTCCTCACCAACACCGGCGTTTACGTTGTGGAGCCGCGGGTGGTGGAGGAGATGGAGGAAGGCCGCAAGGTGGGCTTCCCCGACGTGATCGACGAATACCGCAAAAAAGGCCTGCCGGTGGGGGTGTATCCCATCAACGAGTCCGCCTGGATGGACATGGGCCAGATGGAAGAACTGGAAAAGATGCGCCGCCGCCTGGAACAGCAGGCCTGACGGCGCGGGGAGCTTTTGCATATGGAACTGTTTTTCAGCTATCTGTCGCTGGCGGCGCTGGCGGGCTTTGCCGTGCTCATGGCGCGGCGCACGGGCCTGCCCGCGCCGCTTGCGCCCTTTGCGGCGCTGTGCGCCACGATGGTCTGGTTCAGCGCCGCGGGCATGCTGGGCGTGCTGGCGGCGGCCGGATGGATCTATTTTGTGCTGGCGGCGGCAGCCTGGGCGCTCGCTTTTCGGCCGGGGGCAAAACAGCCCGTTTCGGCGCTGAAAGCGCCCGGGTTTGCCGCCTTTTTCGTCTTGTCGGCGGCGCTGCTGGCCTTCTTCGCCTGGCGGCAGCCCATGTTCTCCACCTGGGATGAGTTCTCCTTCTGGGGCACCGCCGCAAAGATCGTCAAAACCAGCGGCGGTCTTTATGTGAACGCCGACATCGGCTGGGCCTGGGTTGGTACCCACCGCCCGGCGCTGGTGGTGCTGGGCTGGTTCTTCCAGTTCTTCGGTGAATACGCCGAGTGGCGGGTGCTGGCGGCCTACGACATCCTGCTCATCGCCATTTTCATCGCCCTCACCGCCGGCTGCCAGAAAGGCAAGCCCCGGCAGTGGGTCCCGGCGCTGGGCTTCGGCTTTTTGCTGCCCTTCGTCGTCACCCTCTACGGCAGCGTCACCCGCCCCACCGACCTCTACGCCTCGGCCCTCTCGGACATTCCTCTGGGCCTGACCTTTGGCGGCGCGCTGGCGGCGTATTATATCAATGAAAAGAAGGCGCTGTGGCCCAGTGCCCTGGCGCTGGCCGCCCTGTGCCTGGAAAAGGACACCGGCTTTGCCCTGGCGCTGGTGGCGGCGGGCCTCATCGCCGCCGACGGCGCCTTCAGCCTGTTGATGGAAAAGGTCCCCCTGCGCCGCTGGGCAAGACCCGCGGCGGGCCGGGCCGGGCTTTTTGTCACCTGCGGCCTTTCCTTCTGGAGCTGGCAGAAGTATCTGGCGCTGGCCAGCACGGCGGACACCTCCAACGTGGGCGGCACCCAGCAGATGGGCATGGCCGAAATGGTGCTCACCGGCGTGAAAGAGCTTTTGGGCATCGGCCGCACCGAGAAATTCACCACCATCATGGGCGGCCTTGTGCGGGCGCTGTTTACCTCCAAAACCACCATGGTGGGCCCCTTCGCGGTGGTCATCGCCCTGGCGGTGGCCATGGCGGCGGGCGCGGCCATCCTCACGAAGGAAAAGGCCCTGCGCCGGCAGGCGGGCCTCTTTGCTGTGCTGGGCACGGCGGGCTTCGCGGCCTATTTCTTCTTCATCGGCCTGACCTACGTCTACGTTTTCCGGGACGAAGTGTCCGACGGGCTGGTGGGCTTTGAGCGGTATATGTATCCCTACCTGCTGGGCTGGCTGCTGGCCTCGGCGGCGCTGGTGCTGCGGGCCATGGGCTCGGAGCGCATCGAGGGCCTGTTGCAGACCGGCTTTGCGGCCATGACGCTGGCGCTGGCGGCGCTGGTGTGGCTGCGGCTGCCCTTCAGCCTCACCGTGTTCGGCGGAGGCAACGCGGCATACGCCGAGCGCTGGGCCACCCGGGACGAGGCAATGGAAGTTCAGGCGGCGGTGCCCGAGGACGCCCACATCTTCTTTGTCAGCCAGGGGGACGACGGCAGCCGTTGGTTCCTCTATTCCTATGAGCTTTACCCCTGGTATCTGGACTACAGCGGCAACGACGGCCAGGGCGGCGGCGGCACCTTCGCCCTGCCCGGGGCGCTGGAAGAGGGCACCCTCTACTACCACCCCTACACCGCCGGGGAACTGCTGGACTGCATGCGCGACCGGGGCTGCGACTATGTGTTCGTGGAGCGCAGCGACGACCTCTTTGCCGATGGATACGCGTCCCTGTTCAGCGACGGGCTGGCGGGCTGCGAAGAGGCGTCCGCGGTGTACGCCTGGAACGAAGCCGAAGAGCAGTTTGACTTTGTCTGCAATGTGGGGGCCGAAGGATGAAACGAGTGTTTGCATGGGCGGCGGCGCATCTTGTGGCCGTCTGCTATCTCTTGGCCCTGGCGCTGTGGGCGCTGTGGGCCTTAGGAAACGCCGGGTGGGACGCCGTGGGCTTTGCCACCGGGCGGCTGACCACGGTGCATGTGCCCCTTTCCTCGCTGCAAAGCCAGGACATCGCCCTCACCGACGAGGGCCTCTGGGTCACCACCGGGGCCGACCCGCAGTTCCATCTGCAGGCGGGCCAGCCGGTGCGCAGTGTGCTGTTTGAGACCGGCGCGCCGGCCTCCGGGTTTGAGGGCTACTGGGCCGACGGCGGGCAGGACTTCAGCCTGCGCCGCCGGGTCTGGGCCGATGAGACTGCCGGCGGCGTGCTGCTGGTGCTGCCCGAGGCGGCACAGACCCTTCGCATCGACCCCGCCGCCGGGGCGGGCGTGGTTTTGGCCGAGGGCAAAAACGCCAGCCTCACCGTGAACCCGCCGGTGGCCTTCTGGCGGTATTTCGTGCCCCGGGCCGAGCAGGCGCTGGCGCTGGCCGTGCTGCCTGCTGCCGCGGCGGTGGCGCTGGATCTGGGCCTTTTCTGGAAAGGCCGTCTTTTGAAAAAGCGGGGCTGAAACGCCCCGCCGCAAGAGGTGTGGAATGGAACGAGCAAAACGCTTTTTACAGGGCCGTCGGGGCCGTCTGGTTCTGGCTGCGGGGGGCATGGCGCTGATTTTGTGCGCCGTCTATGCCGCCTGCGGCTTCTGGCCTTTTGGCCCGAACTCGGTGATGACCGGGGACCTCAACAGCCAGTATATTCCCTTCTACGCCCACTTTTATGACGCGGTGCGCGGGGGCGGCAGCCTCTTTTATGCCGACGATTTGGGCTTAGGCGGCGGAGCCTTCGCTCTGTTTGCCTACTACTTTGCCAGTCCCTTTGCCTGGCTCTACCTTCTCATTGCGCCGGAATTCTACGGCCAGCTTTGCTGCATCGTCTGGGCCCTCAAGGTGATTTTGGCGGCAGCGGCTTTCTGCTTTTATCTCGAGCGGCGCTGGGGCGGCGAACAGGCCCTCTGGCTGCCCCTGTGCTGGTGCTACGGCCTCATGGGCTACTCGGTGGCCTACGCCCAGAACGTCCTCTGGCTGGACGCGGTTATCCTGCTGCCGCTGGCCTGCGCCGGCATCGACCGGCTTCTGGCGGGCAAAGGGGCTGTGGGTTTCTGCCTGGCGCTGGCCGCGGCCATCTTCACAAACTTCTACATGGGGTATATGCTTTGCATCTTCTCCGTGCTGTATTTCGCTGCGGGGCTTGCAGTGCAAAGGCCCCGATTCGGCGCAAAAGCCGTGTTTTCGGCCTTTGGCCGCTTTGCGGCGGCAGGGGTCACGGCGGCGGCCCTGGCCGGCGCGGTGCTGCTGCCCGCAGTGACGGAGATTTTGCAGGTGAAGAGCACCGGCCTCGGGAGCACCGGCGGCGGGCAGTTCTCGCCGCTGGAACTCATCCAGAAATTCTTCACCGGGAATTTCGTCTGGGCGGACGTGCAAAACGGTCTGCCCCCGGTCTACTGCGGTATGCTGGGCCTTGGGGCGGCGCTGCTGTATTTCTGTTCCGCCCGGCCCCGGCGGGAAAAGCTGGTCTATGGCCTGTTCGCCGCCCTGTTGCTGGTCAGCCTGTGGTGGCGGTCGCTGGACCTTGTCTGGCACGGCTTTGCCGCCCCCAACTGGTTCCCTTATCGTGAAAGTTTCCTGCTGGTGTTCCTGCTGCTCACCCTGGGTGCGGGGGCCCTCGCCGGGCCGTTGAGCCTCAAAACCGGCCTTGTCGCCGGGGCGCTGGCGGCCGCGCTGGGAGTGCTGGTCTACTTCTTCCGCGCCGAGACCTACGGCCGGCGGCGCTGGCTGCTGGCCTGCTGCCTGCTGGCGGCGGGCATCGGCCTTGTCTGGCTGTGGGGCCGGTTCAAAGGGGGCCAAAAACGGCTGGCTGCCCTGGCGCTGGCCGCCCTCACCGCCGGGGAGCTGGCGCTGAACGGAACCTGGGCGCTGCGGCTTTTTGAAGTTTACCCGGTGGCGGATTACACGGAGTTTGTCCGGGCCGGGCGGGCCACCGTCCGGGCGGTGGAGGAACAGAACACGGAACACTACCGGGTGGAAAAGACCTCCTTCCGCACCCTCAACGACCCCATGCTGCTGGGCTACGACGGGCTGACCCATTTCAGCAGCGTGCAGGACGGCGCTTCCTCCATTCTGCTGATGGCTCTGGGCTACCGCAACTACGGCTCCAGCTACGGCTACCTTTCGGGCAGCACCGCCGCCGCCGACAGCCTTTTGTCGGTGGGGTGGTTCCTGGCCCGGGAGGGGGATGCGGTTCCCACTCACTTTGAACAAACCGACACCGCCGCTCCCTGGCAGGTGTACCAAAACCCCAATGCCCTGCCCCGGGCGCTCTGGTCGCCCTCCGAGGCCGGGGCCTTTGACCTGGCCGAAGGATTGAATGCTTTTGAGGCAGTCGAGACTCTTTACACTGCCCTGCTGGGCAAAGAGGCCGCCCTGTTCACCCCGGTGGAGAGCGCTGAAAGTGGCGCGGAATTTGATTTGACGATGCCCGAAGACGGCATCCTCTACGCTATCTTTTCCGGCGCGGGGGCGGATGTGCCCTTGACGGTAAATGGAGAAGCGAAAGGCACTGTCCTTTCCATCAACCGCTCGGCGGACGCCGCGGTGGACCTGGGCCGCTTCCAGGCGGGGAAGACGGTAAACGTAACCCTGGGCGCGGCGGTGGATTCCGCCCGCTTCGCGGTGCTGGACGAAGAAGCCCTGGCCGCCGCCTGTGAGGAACTGCGCTCGGCCGCGCCTGCCGTGACAAACTGGGCGGACGGTGCTATTACATTGGAAAGTAATGCCCAGGCCGACGGCCTCGCAGTGCTCACGGTGCCTTACGACGACAACTGGCGGGCCGAAGTGGACGGCGAACCCGCTGAAGTGCAAAGGGCGGCGGGGGCGCTGCTGGCGGTGGAACTGCCCGCGGGCAGCCACACTCTCACTTTGAACTACACTCAGCCGGGCGCGGCGGCGGGCCTGGGCCTGACGCTGGCGGGGGCAGCCGGCCTCGCGGCGCTGGCATTCTGGCAGAAGAAAACAAAGGGTAAGGAGCGATAACAATATGCAGGACGTTCTCATCATTGCCGAGGCGGGCGTCAACCACAACGGCAGCCTGGAAATGGCAAAGCAGATGGCGCTGGCGGCCAAAGACGCCGGGGCGGACGTGGTGAAATACCAGACCGCCGTGCCGGAGTTGGTGGTGTCGAAATTCGCCCCCAAGGCCGAGTACCAGAAGGCCCAGACGGGGGACGGCGAGAGCCAGCTGGAGATGATCCGCCGGCTGCACTTTGATTTTGAGGGCCACCGCCAGCTGAAGGAGTACTGCGACTCCATCGGCATCCAGTACCTCTCGGCGGCCTTCGATCTGCCCAGCGTGGAGTTCTTGAAGGAACTGGACCTGCCCTTCTTCAAGATCCCCAGCGGCGAGATCACCAACCTGCCCTACCTTGAGGCGGTGGCGGCGGCCAAAAAGCCGGTGGTGCTCTCCACCGGCATGAGCACCCTGTCCGAGATCGAGGACGCCCTCTCCGTTCTGGAGGACGGCGGCTGCCCCGGTGTGACGCTGCTCCACTGCAACACCGAGTACCCCACCCCCTATGAGGACGCGAACCTGCTGGCCATGCTGGAACTGGCGGAGCAGTTCGGCGTGCCGGTGGGCCTTTCCGACCACACCCCCGGCTGGGAGTGCGACGTGGCCGCGGCGGCCCTGGGGGCGACGGTCATCGAAAAGCACTTTACGCTGGATAAGACCCTCCCCGGCCCTGACCACAAGGCCAGCCTGGATGTGCCCCAGCTTACCGCCATGATCCAGGCGGTGCGCCACACCCAGGCCGCCCTCGGCACCGGCCGCAAGGCGGTGACCGCCAGCGAAGCGAAGAACAAGCCCATTGCCCGCAAGAGCATCGTGGCCGCCAAGGCCATCAAAAAGGGCGAAATTTTCACCGCCGAAAACCTCACCACCAAGCGCCCGGGCGACGGCGTGTCCCCCATGCGCTGGCACGAGGTGCTGGGCCTTGAGGCAAAGCGGGACTTTGCCGAGGACGAGCCCATCGAACTGTAACAAAAGGAGGAGAGGGCCATGGAACAGCCTCTCATCGCCGTTGTCACCGGCACCCGGGCGGAGTACGGCCTGCTGCGCCCCGTTTTGCAAAAGCTGGCCGCCCGCCAGGACGCGAAGCTGGCCCTGCTGGTCACCGGCGCGCATCTTTCGGCGCGCCACGGGGCCACGGTGAGCGAAATCGAAGGGGACGGCATGCCCATTGCGGCGCGCATCCCCATCCTCTTTGAGGAGGACGAGGGGCCCCTGGCCACCGCCAAGGCGGTGGAGCGTACGATCCGGGGCTTTTCCGAGTGGTTCGCTGAACACAAACCCGCCTGCTGCCTTGTGCTGGGCGACCGCTACGAGATTCTGGCCGCCGCCGAGGCCGCGGCCTTTGCCGGCGTGCCGGTGGCCCACATCAGCGGCGGCGATGTGACCCTGGGGGCCCAGGATGACTGGTACCGCCACTGCCTGACGAAAATCGCCCATCTGCACTTCCCCAGCTGCGAGGAGTCCGCAAATCGCGTCATCCGCATGGGCGAAGCGCCCGCCACCGTGTTCAACGTGGGGGGCCTGGGGGACGAGAACATCCGCACGATGGAAAAGCTGGACGCCGCCGCTTTGAGCGAAAGCGTGGGCTTTGACCTGACCCGGCCTTTCGGCCTCGTCACCTTCCATCCCCAGACGGCGGGCGATGTGGACGTGACCGCCCAGATGCGCGCCTTGCTGGACGCGATGGACGAGCTCACCCGCACCGAGGGCCTTGTGTGGCTGGTGACCAAGTCCAACGCCGACGCCGGCGGCCTTGCCATCAATGCCATGTGGGACGAATGGGGCGAACAGCACCCGGACACGGCGGCGGTGCGCGCAAGCCTTGGCGCCAAGCGGTATCTCTCCGCCATGGCCGCCGCGGCGCTGGTGCTGGGCAATTCCTCCAGCGGTGTGGTGGAGACCCCCACCTTCGGCGTGCCCACGGTGAACGTGGGCGGGCGGCAGGAGGGCCGGCCCCTGTGCGCCAATGTGCTGTGCTGCCCGGCGGAAAAAGAGGCCGTCGTCGCGGCGGTGCGCAAGGCCGTCAGCCCGGAGTTCGCCGCCGTTGCAAAGGGTGCAAAAAGCCCCTATAATGGGGGAGACACCAGCGGAAAAATCGTGGATATCCTGCTGGAACAGGTGCGGCGGCCGGAGTTCGGCGCGCCCAAGGTGTTTTACGACGGCCCTGCGGGCCGCTGACAATACAAGCGAGGTGGAAGCTATGGAACTTCTCATTGTGGGCCTGGGCAGCATGGGCAAACGCCGTGCCCGGCTTTTGAAAGGCATCGACAAGAATATCGCCCTCTCCGGGGTGGACACCGCTCCCTCCCGCCGGGAGGAGGCTGCGGCCCTTGGCGTGGAAGGCTTTGGGAGCATCGACGCGGCGCTGGCGGCAAAACGCTTCGACGGCGCGCTGGTCTGCACCGCGCCCCTCACCCACGCCGCCATCATCCGGCAGCTGCTGGAAGCGGGCCTGCCGGTGTTCACCGAGCTGAACCTGGTCAGCGACGGCTACGCCGAGAACATGGCGCTGGCAAAGGAAAAGGGCCTACCCCTGTTCCTTTCTTCCACCATGCTCTACCGGGGCGAGACCCAGTACATCAAGGGCCGGGTGGACGAGTTCGCAAAACCGGTGAACTACATCTACCACATCGGCCAGTACCTGCCCGACTGGCACCCCTGGGAGAACTACAAGAACTTCTTTGTGGGCGACGCGCGCACCGGCGGTGTGCGGGAAATTTTTGGCATCGACCTGCCCTGGCTGCTGGACACCTTCGGCCCGGTGAAGAGCCTGCACGCGGAAAAGGACAAGCTCAGCGAGCTGGAAATCTCCTACCCGGACAGCGTCTTTGTGACCCTGCGCCACGAGAACGGCACCAAGGGCATGCTGGCGGTGGACGTGGTGAGCCCCAAGGCGGTGCGCAACTTCGAGTGCTTCGGCGAAGGGCTGCACCTGTTCTGGGAGGGCAACCCCAAGAGCCTCTACGACTTCGACCATGCCAGCGGCGAAAAGAAGGCCGTGAACACCTACGCCAGCGTGGAACACGACGCCCGCTACAGCGACAACATCGTGGAAAACGCCTATGTGGACGAGCTGCAGAACTTCTTGGGCGTGCTGGCGGGCAGGGAAGAAGCCCGTTACAGCTTTGAGAAAGATTTGGAGACCATCCGGCTGATCGAGGCCATCGAGGAGGCGTAAAACCATGGGATTTCTGGACGGGCTGCTGGGCGCTTCCAAGCGGGACACCCTGCCCAGCGGCGTGACGGTGCGCCATTTCCGCACCGCTTATAAAGACCGGTTGCTGGCCCATTTTGACGCGGCGTTTCCCGGGCGCGAGACCCTTCTCTGGGACGACGCGGATACCGGCATTGAGCTGGCGGTGATGAAGCCCACCGAAGCCGAGCCCTTTTATGTGGCCTATACCATCGGCATGAGCGCCGAGCCCATGAACCTGGACGACATGCCAAAAAACCGCCAGTACGAGTGGCTGCGCTGGGCGGAGCTGGTGATGTATCTGCCCGGGGACTGGCCGGTGGACGAAAGCCGCTGGCCCGAGCATCTGAACGACCCGGAGGACAAGCCCGCCGCCTGGCCCCTGCGTCTGCTGCGGCTGCTGGCCCAGGTGCCCCGCAAGGGCAACACCTGGTTGGGGGCGGGGCACTCCATCCCCAACGGCGCGCCGCCCCACCCCTACGCGGAGGGGTGCCCCTTCACCGGCGCGGTGCTGTTTTTGCCCGGCGAAAAGAACGGCCCCAAACCCCTGGAGGCGGTGAAGCTGGGCGCGGCCCGGCGGCTGATGCTCTACATCGTGGTGCCGGTGCACCCGGAAGAGATGCGCCTCAAGCTGGACAACGGCGCCGAGGCGTTGGAGGAAAAGCTGCGCGCCCTGCCCGGCGGGGCGGGCTTTGTCACCGATGACCGCCGCCCGTCTGTGGCGAAAAGCGAGGAGGCATAAACATGGAAGTATTGTTCGTGGGCCTTGGGTCCATCGGCACCCGGCACCTGCGCAACCTCTGCCAGGTGGCTGCGGAAAAGGGCATCGAGGTGCAGGCGGACGCCCTGCGCTCCTCCATGCGGCCGCTGGCCGAAGATGTGGAAGGCCTTCTGCGGGCCCAGTACGTCAGCTACGACCAGCTGGGGCATTACGACGCGGCCTTCATCACCAACCCTACCCACCTCCACGCCCACACTCTGGCGGAGCTGGCGGGCAAGGTGGACTGCTTTTTCATTGAAAAACCCATCTTTGAGGGCACCGGCTACGATCTGGAGCAGCTGGGCCTGGGGCCGGACCAAAAGGCCTATGTGGCCGCGCCCATGCGCTGGTGCGGCACCTTTCTGGCCCTCAAGGAGCGCATGCCCTCCCTCAAGCCCTATTCGGCGCGGGTCATCTGTTCCTCCTATCTGCCGGACTGGCGGCCCGGGGTGGACTACCGCACCGTCTACTCCGCCCACAAGGAGATGGGCGGCGGCGTGACCATCGACCTCATCCACGAGTGGGACTACCTGGTGGACCTGTTCGGCGCGCCCCTGGAAGCCTACAACTTCAAGGGCACCTATTCCCATCTGGAAATAGACTCGGACGATTTGTCGGTCTACATTGCCCGCTACCCCAGCCTGTTGGCGGAGGTGCATCTGGACTACTTCGGCCGCACCTACCGGCGCACCATCGAGCTGTTCTGCAAGGAGGGCACCGTCACCGCCGACTTCGGCGCGGGCACCCTCACGCTGGAAAACGGCGCGGTCATCCACTGCGAGGAGCCGGTGAACCAGCGCTATCTGCGGGAGATGGCCTACTTCCTCGACTACGCCCGCAAAGGCGAAGGCGAGAGCATCAACAGCCCTGCCATGGCTCAGAAGGTGCTGGGCCTGACGCTGGGCGAAACCATGTGAGAGCCGCCCCCAAAGACGGCGAAAAGGAGACGCATCATGAAAAAACTGCTTATCACCATCTGCGGCCGGGCCGGCAGCAAAGGCTTCAAGAACAAGAACCTCAAGACCTTCTGCGGCCGCCCGCTGGTCTATTACAGCCTGGCGGCGGCGGGCCTCTTCCGGGAGAGCCGCCCCGACGTGCAGGTGGACATCTGCCTCAACACCGACAGCGAGGCTCTGGCGGGGCTGGTGGCCGAACAGTACCCCGAGGTGGTCTATCTGCCCCGCTGCGAGGAGCTGGGCGGCGACCGGGTGCCCAAGATGGCCGTCATTCAGGATAGCCTGGCCCGCATGGAGGAGAAAAACGGCGCCTACGACTATGTGATGGACCTGGACATCACCAGCCCCCTGCGCACGGCCCAGGACATCAAAAACGCCTTTGAACTGGCGGAAGGCCGGGAGGACCTGGATCTGGTGTTCAGCGTCACCGAAAGCCGCCGCAACCCCTACTTCAACATGGTGCGCCGCTGCGGAGACCATGTGGAGAAGGGCATCGAGAACGCCCCGGGCACCCCGGCCTTCACCGCCCGGCAGATGGCCCCGGAGTTCTACGATGTGAACGCCAGCATCTATGTTTACCGCCGGGCCTTCCTGGCCGATAATACCACCGGCATCCTGTGGGACGGCAAGATCGGCGCCAGCCTGATGATGGACACCGGCATCCTGGACATCGACAGCGAAGAGGACTTCAAGCTGATGGAAGTCATCGGCGCGCACCTCTACGCCACGCTGGAGCCTTTTGCCCAGGTGCAGGCGGCCATTCGCGGCTGATAAATCTTTTTGCGAGACAAACAAGGGAAAGTATAAAAAGGTATGACAAACACGCAGTATTCTCTCGGCGGTGCCCAGCGGCGGAACGTGCTCTTGAGCTTCGGGCTCGGCGCGGCGCTGGTCCTGGGCATCTATCTTGTGCTGGGCTTCTGGCCCTTTGGCGACGGCACCATGCTCACCGGCGACCTCAACGGTCAGTATGTGGCCTACCTGGCGGATCTGAAAGGCCGTCTGGCCGAAGGCGGCTTTTTCTACAGCTTTTCGAAACTCTGCGGCGGCAGCACGCTGGGCCTGTTCGCCTACTATATGGCCAGCCCCTTCAACCTGCTGATTTTGCTGGCCCCGGTGCGCATGATCCCCCAGATGGTGCAGCTGATGTTCCTGCTGCGGGTGGCCTGCACCGGCGCGGCCTTCTGCTTCTTTATCCAAAAGCATTTTAACAGCGCAAGCCCTCTGCTGCCCTTCCTCAGCCAGGGCTACGCCCTGTGCGCCTATTGCGTGGTCTACAGCCAGAATGTCATCTGGATGGACGTGGTGCTGCTGGCCCCGCTGGTGCTGTGGGCGGTGGAGCGGCTGGTGGACACCGGCCGCCACTGGCCGCTGTTCTGGCTGGTCTTCGCCTGCATCCTGCTGAACTTCTACACCGCATGGGAAGTGTGCCTGTTCAGCGTGCTCTACTTCTTCTGGTACTGGGCCACCAGTCCGCGCCTTGAGGGGCGGGGGGCAAAGCTGCTGGGCCGGCGCTTTGGGGCCTTCGCGGCCTCGGGCGTTCTGGCGGCGGGCCTTGCCATGGCTCTTTTGTATCCGGCGCTGGTGGAGATCGAGGAGACCAAGGGCGCGCTGTTCGGCATGGACTTCACCCTTGGGGTGAACTTCTCCCTGCCACAGCTTGTGTATCAGTTCTTCTTCGGCAACTTCTTCTGGGAGGACGTGACGAACGGCCTGCCCAACATCTACTGCGGTGTATTCTGCGCCGTGCTGGCGGTGCTGTTCTTCCTCTCGGGCAAGGTGGCCCGGCGGGAGAAGCTGGCCGCCGCCGGCCTGCTGGCCGTCATGGTGCTGAGCTTCTGGGTGAACGGGCTGGATCTTATCTGGCACGGCTTCAAGGAGCCGGTGTGGTTCCCCTACCGCTACAGCTTTTTGTTCAGCCTGTTCCTGCTTCTGCTGGCGGGCCGTGTGCTGCTGGAAGAGCGGCCCCGGCTGTGGGCGCTGGCGGCGGCTGCGGCTCTCGGCGCGGTGTGGCTGGCGGGCTACCGCTTCACCTCCGGCGAGACCTTCTCGATGATGAAGCTGGTCATGTGCGCCGGGCTGTGGTTCGGCACGCTGGCCTGCCTGTGGCTGATGGGCCTCAAAAAGACCGGCGCGCTTCTGGGCGCGGCGGGCTTCTGCTGCCTGGCCTGCGGGGACATGGCCGCGAACAGTGTGCTGGCCCTGCGCAAATTCGAGACTTATCCCAAGAGCGGCTTCGAGAGCTTTTACGATGAGAACATCGCCGTGGTAAAGGCCGTGCGCGCTCTGGATGACGGCTATTACCGCATTGAAAAGAACTATATGCGCACCCTCAACGACCCCATGCTGTTGGGCTACTGGGGCATCAGCCACTACTCTTCTACCAAGGCCAGCACGGCAAAGCCCATGCTGGAGCAGATGGGCTATGTGAACTATACCATCTACGGTTGGGGCTCCACCGCCGTGGCGGACAGCCTTCTGGGCATCAAGTATCTTTACACCGACGGCAGCCGTCCGCTGCCCGCCGGCTACGAGCCTCTGGAAACGGGCACGGCTCTGGCCGTGGCGGAGAACCCCTGGGCGCTGCCCATGGCCTGGGCCGGCAGCGACAAGGCGCTGGAGGTGGATGTGGAGGCAAGCTCCAACACCTTCGGGCTGCAGAACGAGATGCTTTCGGCGCTGGTGCCGGGCACGCCGGACGCGCTGCTGGCGGCCGAGGACGTGGAATTTGACGACGAGGCCAGCGGCATCGGTCTGTGGTTCACCGTGCCGGTGAGCGGGCCCTGCTATCTGGCTGTGCCGGACACCGGCAACTTCCTGCCCGGCGACGTGAAGGTGGACGGCGAATTGCTGGGCGAATACTTCCAGGGCGACTCCCTGGGCGGCGTGTTCCCTCTGGGCAGCTTTGAGGCCGGCCAGCGGGTGTACTTCGAACTGGGCGTGGAGGATAAGCCCGAGTACCGGGAGAAGATCCAGATCTACAGCCTGGACACCCAGGTGCTCACCCAGGCCGCCGACGCCCTGAAAGCGTCCGCCGCCAGCCAGCTCTCCATCCGGGAGGGCGGCGCCATCGACCTTGTGATCGAGGGCGGCGAGGGCCGGGAGCTTCTGGTGCTGCCCTTCGCCTACGAGGACGGCGGCCGCTGGACCGCCCGGCGAAACGGCGAGGAAGTGCCGGTGGAGCAGGTCTTTGAAGGCATGATGGGCGTGCGGCTGGAAGAGGGGGAGAACTCCGTTCAGCTGCGCTATCACCATCCCGGCGCCGGCGTGGGCGCGGCGGTGAGCGCTGTGTCGGCGGTGGCTGCCGCGGTCTGGTTCGCGGCGGAAAAGCGCCGCGCCAAGGGAGGAAAAACGGCATGAACGATTCCCAGAGAGTGCTGGAACTGGTGACCGAAGCCGGGGAGCTGATGCTCAAAAACGGCGCAGAGGTCAGCCGTACCCAGCAGACCATGGAGATCATGGCCAAAAGCCTCGGCGTGGCGGATTTCCACGGCTATGTGCTCACCAACGGCATCTTCACCAGCGTCGGCCCGGAGAACAATATGCCCGCCCAGGTGCGCAGCGTGCCTGCCAGTACGGTGCATCTGGGCCGGGTGGAGGCCATCAACCAGCTGTCCCGCCGCATCGCAGCCGGCGGGGTGAGCCTGGACGAAGCCTACGCCGAGCTGGGGCGCATCCGTCAGATGCCCTGCGCGCCGCCGCTGCGGCAGGTGCTGGCCTGCGGCTTCGGCAGCGCCTGCTTTGCCATCCTGTTCGGCGGCGTCTGGCAGGACGGCGCGGTGGCCCTTGCGGTGGGCCTTGGCCTGCAGGTGGTGCTGCTGGGGCTGGAGCGCTGGGGCGCGGGCAAGCTGTTCACCCGCTTTCTGGGGGCGGCCTTCGTGGCGCTGGTCACCCTGCTCATCTTTGCCACGGGCATCGGCGTCAACAGCGACAAGGCCATCATCGGCGCGCTGATGCCGCTGGTGCCGGGCATGGCGCTGACCCTGGGCATCCGGGACCTCATCGACTCGGACTTCCTCTCCGGCGTCATCCGCATGCTGGACGCCCTGCTCACCGCCGCCTGCATCGCCATGGGCGCCGGCCTTGTGCTGGCAGTGGCCAATCTCATCGAGGGGGTGACGCTGTGACCGGCCCGCTTCTCATCCAGCTGGCGACGGCCTTCTGCGGCACCGTCTGCTTTGCGATTTTGTTCCACGTTCCGCCGCGGCATCTGTGGTGCTGCGGCGTCTGCGGCATGGCCGGCTGGCTGGTCTACTGGCTGAGCATGCAGTACCAGCCGGACACAGTGGTGGCCAGCTTTCTGGCGGTCATTCCCATGGCCGTTTCCGCCCGGGCCTGCGCCATCCTGCGCAAGGCCCCGGTCACTCTGTTCCTCATCCCGGGCATCTTTCCCTTGGTGCCCGGCGCGGGCATCTACTACACCGCTTACAGCTTCATCATGAGCGACACGGCGGCGGCCGCCGCCAAAGGCGCCGAGACGCTGAAGATCGCCGTGGCTCTGGCCATGGGCGTGGCGGTGGTGGTGGCCATCCCGCTGCGCTGGGGCGCGGGGGCCCGCAGCCGCCAAAAATAAACTACATAAGCCCGCCGGGAAACCGGCGGGCTTTTTTGTGCCGAAAAATTTGCAACTCCGATGCGTCTTGATGGATACTTCTTGCCCCGCCCGGCGGGATACTTTACCTGCGGCAGAAACCTGCCGGAACACAGGATAAAGGAGAGTGTACACCATGAAGATGAGACTTGCCGCTCTGGCGGCGCTTTTTACCCTTGCAGCGGCGCTGACCGCCTGTTCGGGCGGGACGCAGTCCGCCCCGGCTCCGTCGAGCCTTCCGCCTCAGTCGGAGAGCACCGCCCCCGACAGCGAAGTCGGCCCCGCTTCGGAACCCACCGATAAAACCGAGACGGAGACCAAAGGCACGGGCGAGAGCATTTCGGGCTATAAAAGCTTCGCCATTCACTATGAGGACGGCACCGAAACCGCCATCGAGCGGGGCGTAGAGGGCCTGACCTACACGCTGGAGGGGGTGAAGGTGTTCGATTCCATCGAAGACGCCGGAGTGGACATGTACGGCTGCACGGTGGACAGCGAGGACATCCTTGCCCGGCCCTTTGTGCTGGCGGAGCTGAAAGCGGATTACACCGCACCCGCCGGCGGGGAGCTGGAGGTCATCGCGGACGCCAACGATCTGACGCCCCTGCTGCTGACGGATAAGCTGGAAGCAGGCAGCGAGCCCGCCTTCCCCGCGCTGGGCTATTTCAGCCTGCGCCCCAAGGAGGACGATTCCAAGCTGGACAGCCAGCACCAGGCCTATTGTTACATCATCAAGGACGGCGAGAGCGTTACCTTCCAACTGGGCATCTTCTGTGACCGGGCGCTCATCGACGCAAAGAACCTCTACCTTGAGGTGAACGCGGTGCCCGCGCCCCCCGACGGCGGCACCGTTACCGGAGACACCGCCCGGCGGATGTTCAGTCTGTTGGCGGAATAATAAAAAAGGCTGCTGCTCAAGCTTGAGCAACAGCCTTTTTGAATTGTAGGGGTCTTACGCGGTCTCGGCCTGGGCGCGGACGGACAGCTCGTTGAGGTTCGCGTTGTAGACTTCCTCATTGAGCAGGTTTTCGGACTTGGCCACGTACAGGCAGGTGCAGGAGTCGCCCACCACGTTCAGCGAGGTGCAGAGCATCTCGATGGGGCGGTTGATGGCCAGGATCAGGCTGTAGGCCATCAGGGCGCTGTCGTTGGTCATGCCCACGCCGGACAGGATGGTGAACAGGATGATGGCGCCGGCGCCGGGGGCGGCAGGGGTGCCCGCGGAAGCGATGAGCGCCAGGGCCATGATGACCAGCAGGGAGAGCGGGGTGACGTCATAGCCGCCGCAGCCCGCCACGAACAGGGTGGCAACGACCTGCATGATGGCGGTGCCGTTCATGTTCACGGTCATGCCCAGGGGCAGCACGAAGGAGGCGACGGATTCGTCCACACCCAGCTCCTGGGAAGTGGTCTCCATGTTCAGGGGCAGGGCCGCGGCGCTGGAGGAGGTGGAGAAGCCGAACAGCGCCACCTTGGAGACCTTCTTGATGAAGGGGATGGGGTTCAGCTTGGTGCCGAAGCGGATGATCAGCGCGTAGCCGAACACCAGATACACCAGCAGCAGCGCGACGGTGGTGAGCATGTAGAAGGCCGCAGGGCGCAGGTAGTCAATGCCATAGGTGGCGAAGGTGCGGGTCAGCAGCACGAAGATGGCCAGCGGGCCCACCATGGAGACCACAAAGTTCAGGAACACCACGCAGAGGTTGTTGACCTCGTTGAACAGCTTGGTCAGGGTAGAGCAGCGATCCTCGCCCACGGCGGTGATGCACAGGCCCACCGAGGCGGCGATGAACACAATGGCCAGCACGGCGGTGTTGTTGCCGAAAGCAGTGGTGATGTTGGAGGGCACGATGTTCAAGATCACGTTCAGAGGGTTCGAACCGGAGGCGCCGGTGCTCGCCTGAAGCGAACCGACGGAGGTGGTGAACAGACCGGCCTCAAACAGCCACAGGCCTACGGTAGCGGCCAGCACCAGCGCGAAGAGGGAGCAAAGCATGAACCAGCACAGGGTCTTGAAGGAGATGCGCCCCAGGGTGCGGGTGTCCGAGATGGTGCCGATGGCCAGGGCGATGGAGGTGAACACCATCGGAACGATGACCAGCTGCAGCGCGCGGATGAACATCTGGCCGATGATGTAGAACAGGCCGATGGCATTGGAGGCCCCTTCAGCGGTGATGTCCTGGAACAGGATGTTGTTGATCGTGCCCC
>DXBV01000072.1 GCA_019116345.1 Candidatus Allofournierella merdipullorum
AGAACCTTGGTGATAGCGGCGGTCAGAGTGGTCTTGCCGTGGTCAACGTGACCGATGGTGCCAATGTTAATATGAGGCTTGCTGCGCTCAAACTTAGCTTTTGCCATTTTAATAGTCCTCCTTTTTTTGAACCATTGAACCTATGGTTATAATACTAAAACATTTGCCAAAAATCAAGTTCTTTTTGGGCTTTCGGCTCAGTCCTTCTTGCGGCCGGCCATGATGCCCTCGGCAATGTTCTTGGGAACCTCGGCGTAGTGGCTGGGCTCCATGGAATACTGACCGCGGCCCTGGGTCTTGCTGCGCAGGTCGGTGGAATAACCGAACATGTTGCTCAGCGGGACGAAGGCGTTGATCTGCTGCGAGCCGGTCAGAGCTTCCATGCCCTGGATCTGGCCGCGGCGGCTGTTCAGGTCGCCAATGACGTCGCCCATGTACTCATCGGGAACGATGACGGCGACCTTCATGATGGGTTCCATGATGGCGGGATCAGCCTTGGCCATAGCCTCCTTGAAGGCCATGGAGCCGGCGATCTTGAACGCCATTTCGGAGGAGTCAACCTCGTGGTAGGAGCCGCCCTTCAGGGTGACCTTCACATCCTCAACGGGGTAGCCAGCCAGAATACCGGCCTTCATGGCGCCCTGGATGCCCTGGTCGATCGCGGGGATGAACTCCTTGGGAACGTCGCCGCCCACAACAGCGTTGACGAACTCGTAGCCCTTGCCAGGCTCGCCCGGCTCGATGTCGATGATGCAGTGACCGTACTGGCCCTTACCACCGGACTGACGGGCATACTTGGTGTTGGCGCTGGCCGGACGGCGGATGCACTCGCGGTAAGCAACCTGCGGCGCGCCCACGTTGGCCTCCACCTTGAACTCGCGGAGCAGACGGTCCACGATGATCTCCAGGTGCAGCTCGCCCATGCCGGCGATGATGGTCTGGCCGGTCTCCTCGTCGGTCCAGGTACGGAAGGTGGGGTCCTCTTCAGCCAGCTTGTTCAGCGCCAGACCCATCTTCTCCTGACCAGCTTTGGTCTTGGGCTCGATGGCAACGCGGATAACGGGCTCGGGGAACTCCATGCTCTCCAGGATGACGGGATGCTTGGGATCGCACAGGGTATCACCGGTGGTGGTGTTCTTCAGACCCACGGCGGCGGCGATATCGCCGGCGTAGCAGATCTCGATGTCCTGACGGTGATTGGCGTGCATCTGCAGGATGCGGCCCATGCGCTCGTTGTTGTCCTTCACCGAGTTGTAAACGGTGCTGCCGGCTTCGACCTTACCGGAGTAAACGCGGAAGAAGCACAGCTTGCCGACAAAGGGGTCAGTGGCGATCTTGAACGCCAGCGCAGCGAAGGGAGCGGTGTCGTCGGAAGGACGGCTGGTCTCCTCGCCGGTGCGGGGATCCACACCCTTGATGTCCTCGATGTCGGTGGGGGCGGGCATGTAGTCCACAATGGCGTCCAGCAGCTTCTGCACGCCCTTGTTGCGGTAAGAAGTACCGCAAACCACAGGCACCACAGTGTTGGCGATGGTCTCGCGGCGCAGAGCCTTCTTGATCTCGTCCTTGGTGAGCTCCTCGCCCTCCAGGTACTTCATCATCAGCTCTTCGTCGCTCTCGGCCACGGCCTCGATGAGCTCGGCATGGTACTGCTCAGCCAGCTCGCGCATATCCTCGGGGATCTCCTCCACGCGGATATCCTTACCCATATCGTCGTAGTAGACGTCGGCCTTCATCTCGATCAGATCGATGATGCCCTTGAAATCGTCTTCCTTGCCGATGGGCAGCTGGATGGGCACCGCATTGCACTTCAGACGCTCGCGCATCATCTTCACAACGCGGTAGAAATCGGCGCCCATGATGTCCATCTTGTTGACGTAGGCCATGCGGGGAACATGGTACTTGTCGGCCTGACGCCAAACGGTCTCGGACTGGGGCTCCACGCCGCCCTTGGCGCACAGAACGGTAACAGAACCGTCCAGAACGCGCAGGCTGCGCTCCACCTCAACGGTGAAGTCCACGTGGCCCGGGGTGTCGATGATGTTGATCCGGTGCCGGTTCTTTTTAGCGGCGGCGGGATCGTTCAGCAATTCCGTGTGGCTCCAGTAGCAGGTGGTAGCAGCAGAAGTGATGGTGATACCACGCTCCTGCTCCTGCGCCATCCAGTCCATGGTAGCCGCGCCATCGTGCGTCTCACCGATCTTGTGATTCACGCCGGTGTAGTAAAGGATACGCTCGGTGGTGGTGGTCTTGCCGGCGTCGATGTGCGCCATAATGCCGATGTTTCTGGTCATTTCCAGAGAAACGTCTCTTGGCATATTAACCTCCTAAAACTCCAGACAGGATCAATAGCGGTAATGGGCGAAGGCCTTGTTGGCCTCGGCCATCTTGTGGGTATCCTCACGCTTCTTAACAGCGTTACCGGTACCGTTCACGGCGTCCATGATCTCGTTGGCCAGACGCTCACGCATGGTGCGCTCGCTGCGGCTGCGAGAGTAGCTGGTCAGCCACCGCAGACCCAGGGTCTCGCGGCGCTCGGGGCGCACTTCCATGGGCACCTGGTAGGTGGAGCCGCCCACGCGGCGGGCCTTGACCTCCAGGCTGGGCATGATGTTCTCGAGAGCCTTCTCGAACATCTCCAGGGGATCGTTGCCGCTCTTCTCCTTCACGATGTCGAACGCATCGTAAACGATCTTCTGGGCAACACCCTTCTTGCCGTCCAGCATCACGCTGTTGATCAGACGAGTGACCATCTTGGAATTGTAGACAGGATCAGCCAAAACGTCACGCTTTGCAGTAATACCTCTTCTAGGCATCTTTCTTCCCTCCTTCACAGAATGATATCATCGGTACTCGAAAGCAATAAACTCCCGTTGTGCCATGCAAGGTCTTACTATTTATATAAATAAGCCTTTGATGGCGGGGTATACGTTTGATTACTTCTTCGCGGCACCGGCCTTGGGGCGTTTCGCGCCGTACTTGGAGCGGGCCTGGTTGCGGTTGGCCACACCCTGGGTGTCCAGAGTACCACGGATGATGTGGTAACGCACACCGGGAAGGTCCTTAACACGGCCGCCACGGATCAGTACTACGCTGTGCTCCTGCAGGTTATGGCCGATGCCCGGAATGTAAGAGGTTACCTCGATACCATTCGTGAGCTTAACACGGGCTACCTTACGCAGAGCAGAGTTCGGCTTTTTGGGCGTCATGGTACGAACAGCGGTGCAAACACCACGCTTCTGGGGGCTGTTGGCATTGCTGTAGGACTTGTCCAGAGAGTTGTAAGCCTTCTGCAGAGCAGGGGCGGTAGACTTGCGGACAGACACCTCACGGCCTTTGCGTACAAGCTGGTTGAAAGTAGGCATTGTGATCTCCTTTCTTCAATGATTTATGTTCAGGCGGCAATGCCGCCAAAACACCAAAAGGGCATAATTACGCCAAGGGGCGCAACAGTTTTATTGTACACACTGGGGCTGTGCATGTCAACAGTATTTACAAAAAACGTTGCAGCAAATCAGCCAAAAATTCATTTTTTCGGCCGAAGGGCAAAAATCGCGCCCAACCCCCGGGCCGACACGGTCAAAATCAGCGGCAAAAGGCCCACGAGATAGCGGGAACGGGTCTCCCACACCAGCAGGAACAGCCCCGCGCCCAGCAGCGTCACAAGCGCCGCCCAGAGCAGGCTGTCCCCCTGTTCGCCCCGGCGCGCCTGCCAAACAGCGCAGGCAGCGAGCCCCAGACAGATCAGCAGCTGCTGGGCGTTCACAAGGCACTGAAAAACCGGCCAGTGCTCGCCGCTGTCCGCCACCCACTGCCGCAAAACGCCGGGGTCGATGGGGTCGATGCCCAGCTTGTGGGAACCGAACCAGCTGCCGTCCGCCCAGGTGTAGGCCAGTTTCTGCCGCAGGTGGTCCAAAAAGCCCAGCGGGCCGTAGTCCGCCAGCCGGCGGAGGATCTCCTCTCTCGCGTGAGCCGTGCGGGCCGCCGCGTCCGGCAGGGCCTGGCTGGCCAGATGGTCGCTCTCGTCGTAGCCACCGGGGTTCTTGAGGCCCATCATCACATAGTGCAGCGGCGGCAGGCGGTATTCTTCGATGGCACCGGTGTCCAGCACGGGGTTGTGGCCCAGCCAGACCTGCCAGCCGGCCATGCACACCGCGAACACCGCCAGCCCCGCGGCGACCGCCTTCAGCGCACCGCCCCGGCGCAGCAGCCAGAGGAGCGCCAGCGCCAGATAGAGGAAAAAGGCAGTGGGTTTGAGGCGGAAGGCCAGAAAGGCCGCAAGGCCCATCGCCGCCGCCAGCCACGGGGAACGCTTGCCCTCGCTCCAGCGCTGGGCAAGATAAAGGCCCAGGCTGACAAAGGGCATGGAGAGGGTGTCGGTGTAGAAGATGGGGCCGTAGAGCCACAGGCCCGCGCAGGCAAAGCAGGCCAGCGCCGCCGCCAGCGCCCATTTTGCGCCCCAGCGCCGTTTCGCCGCCGCCCAGAGCAGCAGAACGGACCCGTCAATGGCCGCCAGATTAAAGAGGATGCCGCTGGCGAGGGGCGAAAGGCCAAGGATGCTGCCGGCGATGAACACCGGCGCCAGCACAAGGGCCAGAAAGAAGTTGTTGTTGGATTCAAGGAAATACTGCCAGTCAATGCGGATGGCGCCGGAGGATGTGATCTCCAGCGCGCCGTGGTAGACCCGGCCGAAATCCCAGGCGGGTTCCACCCGCACCGCGAAGGCAAAGGCCCCCGCGGCAAGGGCAAAGAGGGCAAACAGCACCCAGAACGCCCGGCGCGCGCCGGTCTCGGTGAGGCCGGCCAGCAGCGGCCGCAGGGCGAACAGCACCGCCAGCGCAGCAGCCGCCAGCAGCGCCGACCAGATGCCCACCGAGAGCAGGCAGACGGCCAGCACGACCGCGAAGAATACGGCGGCCGCCCAGAGGGCCAGTTTATACAGACACCGCAGCGCCACCGCTCTCTCCCCTCTTTCTCCGTTCATACACCGCTTTCGCGCCCCAGCCCAGAGCCGTGAAGGCGCTCACCGCCAGCGCGGCGTTCCAATACCAGTAGCCCGCAAATTCCACCGTGAGGTGGCCCGAACCCGCCGGCAGCGTCACCGCCAGCCGGCCGTCGGGCGCGGCAGTGAGGTCGAGCGTCTGGCCGTTCAGCCGGGCGGAATAGCCGGGATAAGCCGTGAGAGGCAGATACACCACTGTATCCTGCTGGGCGGTGTAGTCGAATTCGATACGGCAACCGTTTTTGGTCAGGCCGGTCACCTCCAGCTCACTCTGAGGTTCCAGCGCGCTGGAAGCCGCTGCAAGGGTCTCATCGTTCACGCCCTCCGGCAGATACTCGTTGTAGTTGCCGCCGATGTGCGCGATGCCGTCGGTCTGGCCCATGTATACCTGGGAGGCCAGCAGGCCGTCCATCATAGAACTGGCGGGCAGGACTGCCACCGCCAGCAGAACGCCCAGCACCGCCAGCTTCGCGCCCCGCCCCCGGAAGGGGATGGTGGCCGCCGCGGCCACCACCGCAAAGCAGGCGGCGGCAAAGGCCAGCGTGCGCCAGGGGAACTGTACCGGCGAGAGCAGCCGGTCCAGGGCGGGGATTCGCTGGAGCAGCTCCCAGGGGAAGTAGACGCTGGCCGCATAGAGGCACAGGCCCGCCGCCACCGCCGCAGCCACGCCCTGCCGAAGCCCCGGGCGCGGCCCGCTCTGCACATCAAAGAGCCACCAGCCCGCCGCCAGCAGGCCAAGGCACACCAGCGGCGCAAGGCCCAGTGTGAGGAGCATCTCGCTGTCCAGGCTGCCCAGCGACTGGCTCCAGAGACCCGGGTCGGCGGACCAGAAAGTGGAGAACATCTGGGCGGGATAGAGAGAGTGCTGGTGCAGGTCCACATGGGAGCCAAAGATCTTGAAGCCGCCCTTCAGCGTGTAGGTGAGGAAGGGCACCAGGAACCACAGATTCACAAGGACCGTCAATCCGGCGGCCTTGCCCAGCGCCGCCAGGCGGGCGGGTTTTGTGAGGGCAGGCAGCGCCGCCAGGGCGCACAGCACTGCGAACACCGCCGTCATCTCGGTGGTGAGAATATGGCTTTGGAAGATGCCGGTGCAGGCCAACACCAGCCAGGGCCACTGGCCGGCATCCCCCGCCAGCAGCTGCCACAGGCTGTAAAGCAGCAAAGGCAGAAACGCCATGGCCAGCACTTCGCCCAGCGCCGCGCGGATGTACAGGTCACACAGGCGGTAGGGCGAGAGCAGATAAACGATGGCCGCGGCCATGCCCGCCGCGCGGCTGTTCATCAGCCGGCGGCCGCAGAAGTAAGCGGAGAAGGCGGTGCCCAGATTGATGGCGAAAAGCAGCGCCTTCCAGCTGAAGAGGATGGAAGCGCCCGCAAGGCGCAGCGCCGCCGGGAAATAGAGGAACAGCTCCGGGTACATCACGCCGGTGGCGTAGCCCTTGCCGCCGAAGTGCTGGGTGCTGATGCGGGCGGGCCACTGGCCGCTTTGCAGCGCCCCGAACAGGCCCTCGATGCGGCGCAGGTGGAACTCCTGGTCCATGCCCACCGTCAAAAAGTCGGTGAACAGCGGGTAGCTGGCCAGCAGCGCCAGCCCGATGAGCGCCGCCACCACCGCCGCCTGGGGCCGGCCTCTGGGCGCCGCGGCGTAGAGCAGGCCGGCCAGCGCCAGCGCAAAGAAGATCAGCAGCAGCGGGTCGGTCCAGTAAAGATAGCCCGAGCGCAGGGTGAGGGTGTTCACCGTGAGGGCCCCCTCGCCGCCGTAATAGACCCGGAATTCCAGATCGTCCACGGTGCGGTCCAGAGAAAAGTCCACCCGGGCCTGGGTCTGGGCCGGGTCCAGCGTCAGCGTGGCCAGCACCCGGCCCTGGGTGTTGTCCTCATTGAGCCAGCCGAGGCTGTACACTTCCACATAGCTGCCCGCCCCGTCGGTGGAATACATCATCGTCAGGGAAAAAGAACCCGGCTCCAGATAGACGCCGGGGCCGTACATGAACAGGCCCGCCTCCAGATAGGAGGGGTCGGCATAGCGGGAATCCGCCGTGGTGACCGTCTGGACGGTGGAGTCCAGTTCCATGGCGGTGAAGGTCTTGAGATAGCGGCTCTCCCGCAGAAGGGGCAGCAGCAGGCAGACGAGCGCCAGCACCACGGCCCAATAGCGTATGGTCTGTTTTCGTTCCATTCGTTTTTCCTCACACAGTCAGTTTGGTCCGTCTGCGCAGCGGCACGCGCCAGCCGGTGTGCCGGGCAACGGCCCACGCCGCCAGCCCCGCCGCCGCGGCAAGGCTGACCAGGTCGCCCACGCGGAAATACCACAGGCCCCGGTACCACACGGTCATGTGGCCCGCGTCGCTCTGGGTTCGGACGGTCAGGATGCCGTTTTCACCCGGCTCGCAGGCCAGCTCCGCGCCGGTGCCGTCCACCGCTGCATAGCCGGGGTACCAGGTCAAAGGCAGCTCCACGGCCTCGCCGCCGGAACCGCTCCAGTCAAATTCCATCCGGTTGCCCCGCTGGGACAGGCCGCTCACCTGCAGCCCCTCGCCGCCGGCGACGGGACGCCGCCGGGCGATGAGGTCTCCGGCGCTGGTACCGGTGTACAGGTACTGGGCATCGTACAGGTTATCGGTCACCAGCACTCCGTCCCGGGAGTAGCTGGGCTGTTCCGCCGTTTTCTGGAGCATCTGCCCCGCCGAGGGCAGCAGCACCGCGCAGAAGGCCGCCGTCAGCACCAGAGCCTTTGCCTGCCGGGAAAGGCCCGTCAACTTCCAGGCGGCCAGCGCACCGCCGCAGAGGGCAAGGAACAGGCTGGCGGTGGTGAGAAAGCGCCAGGGGAACTGGATGACCGCCACCTTTTCGCCCAGCACCGGCAGTCGCTGGGCCAGCGCCCAGGGGAACAGGTCGGTGCAGAGCCACAGCGACAGGCCGGCAAAGGCCGCCGCGCCCGCGCCCAGCCGGGCGGACGACGGCAGCTGCGCCTTCTCCAGCCAGGCCAGCCCCAGTGCCAGCAGCAATGCTCCGCCCGCGGCCAGCAGCGCCAGGCCGGGGGTCAACAGCATCTCCCCTTCCAGCGTGCCCTTGCGCATCGCGTCGCCGCTCACCGAACCGAAGGTCATGAACAGCTGGGCGGGATAGAGGGCATAGTCCCACACATCAAACTTGAGATGGAAAATGTTGAAATCTTCCCGGGAAAAGCGCGCCCAGGGAAGGATATACCAAAGATTGAGGGCCAGCGCCAGCGCCACGGCCTTGACCAGCGCGAAAAAGCGCTCTTTTTGAAAGACCCGGCGCAGGCACACAAGACACAGCAGCCCGCCGAACGCCACGCAGAAGATGGTGGAGATGAGGTGGCTCTGGATGATGCCGGTCATGCCCAGCGCCAGCACCGGCCAGCCATCCGACTCACGGAACAGCACCAGCCAGAAGCCCAGCGCCACCACCGGCAGAAAAGTCATGGCCATCGCCTCGCCCAGCGCCGCGCGCACGTAGAGGTTGCAGATGCGATAGGGGGCCAGCGTATAGAGCACGCAGAACACCAGCGCGGCAAAGGAGCCGCCCAACATCCGCCGCCCTGCCTTCCACGCGAAAAGGGCGGTGAATGCGTTCAAAGCCAGAATGGTGAAGCGGTAGGCTCCTTCCAGCGAGACGCCCACAAAGCGCAGCAGCGCCGCCGGATACAAAAACAGGTCGGGATAGAGCAGGCTGGTGGCATAGCCCTTGCCGCTCACCGGGGTGGGCTGGATGCGCACCGGGAACTGCCCGCTGGCAAGGCCGTCGGCAATGCCCTGGATGCGGGTGAGGTGGAAATGCAGGTCCGGGCCGTAGGAAACGCCGGGCGTGAGCGCCGGCAGGCTTGCGGCCAGCGTGCAGCAGACCAGCACCGCCAGCACGGCCTTCTGTTCCCCGGTCTTCGGCCCCCGCAGCAGAAGGAACGCCGCCAGCGCCCCAAGGGCCAGCACGGCGAACAAGCCGTCCACGTCGCAGAACAGGCCGGAGGTCAGCCGGGCAGGCGCGGCCGTTTCATCGGTCCAAACCTGCACCCGCACCCGCTGGCCGTCCACCTCAAAGGCCGCGCTGCCCGTCTCGTTCAGCTGCACGCCCTCCCGGTTGTCCGCCGTGAGCCGGTCGGGGGCCAGCACCACCGCAGAGCCGGCGGCCTCCCCTTCCCATTCCAGAGTATAGCGTCCCGCGTCCAGCCAGAGGTCCTGGCTGACATGCCATTCCCTTTGGTCGTCCAGCACCTCCGGGATCTGCTCAGGCACATCCCACCGCAAAGGCACATTCAGGGCGCTGTTTTGCACCGCCCAGACCAGCGCCAGCGCAACACAAAGCGCCAACACCGCCCAGCGGCGAAATTTCGTTCGTTCCATGGATTCCTTTCCCCTTCCCATCGCCTTTGTTCATTATACAACACACCGGGCCGGCGCGCCAGCCTGTGAACGCCTTGGCGGCGGGGTTTTGCGCATTTTTTCGCCGGGCATAAAAAACCGCCCCGGCGCGCGGAGCGGTTTTGAAAGGGATTTCGTGTTGCTCACTGCACCTGCAGGTCCAGCAGTTTCCAACCGTCCCCTTCCCGCACCGCGTACATCCGGTACACGGAGGGGTAGCTGCGGGGACGCAGGCCTTCCTTATAGACCATATAGGTGAAGCGCACCGTGCCGGCCGCGGCGTCGGGGCCGAAGCTCTCCAGCTCCGACACGGAAAACTCCTCAAAAGCGGTGGAGTCGTGGCTGACATACCAGCTGGAGTCGAAGGTGCGCAGGCTGTTGTAGAACTCCGTGTCCGGCACAAGGCTGCCCTTGAGTTCGGCAAAGGAGGCGTCGTCGGAGACATAGCGGGCATAGACCCGGGCCGTCCGGTCCAAAAACTCCTCCAGCGACGCGGCGTCCCCTTCGCCCGGCTCTGTGGTGACAACGGCTTGCAGCGGGGTTTCCCACTCCACGCGGCAGCTTCCCTTCTCGCTTTGGGCGGTCACTTCCGGCTGCTCCAGCAAGCCGTCCACCTGCCAGGTGCACTCCATGGGCGCCGCCTCGCCCAGCGCCTCAAAGCCGGGGACCGGGGCGGTGCCGGTAAGCTCATTCTCCTCCAGCGGCCGGCCGTCCACCAGGACGGTCACGCCCTGGGGCGCGCGGACGGTCACGGCGGACAGTTCCTGCACCTTGGGCCAGGCAGTCCACCCGTCCCCGTCGGGGAAGAGCAGGAACTCCGCCCGGCCGCCTTCGTCGTCCACCACCACGTAGGTCTCGGTCCCGTCGGCCGCGCCCTTGCGCACAAAGCGCAGGCTGTCCCGATCGGCAGGCATGCCGTTCAGCAGCGCCTGGGCCTCTTCCAGATACTGGCCTGCGGTGGCGAAGCGTCCGGGCAGCATGGCCTCGGGCACGTCCTCTTCCTTCAAAGCATTGCCCTGCACCGCCTGCACGCTGCGCAGGATGGCCGCTTCGGGGGTGGCGGCTTCGTAGCGCACCAGCGCGGCCCAGAGCACCGCCAGCGCCGCCGCGCCCAGAGCGCAGAGAACCAGGGCAAAGCCCACCGGCCAGGGCCAGAAGGGGCGGGGCCGGCCATAGCGCCATTTCTGTTCGCTCATGCTTCCCCCTCCCCTGCTTTGTCCACTACGAAGGCGGTGGGAATGTTGCGCGGGCCGTAGAGCGAGGCGCAGACGTTCACCGTCTCGCCCTGATAGATCATCTGGGTGCTGGAGCCGCCGTCCAGGTTGGCGGCGTTCACCGCGCCCCACTCCTGCATCACCTGGATGCAGTCCTGGTAGGTGGCGCCGAGGCTCTGGGGCTGGCGGCCGTCGATGGTCAGCAGCAGCACTGCACCGTCCGCCCGCTGGCCGATCACCGTGCGGGGGTTGAGACCGCCGCCGGTGCCGGAGATCTCGGCGGGCTCGCCGTTGATGATGAACGCCGGGCCGAAGCTGAGAGCGTCCCGCAGGCCGCGCTCCATCGCCTGGCGGCCGGTCATACGGCCCACCACCAGATGGTCGGTCTCGTCGAAGCCGATGACCGAATACTCCTGATCCATGCCGCCGGCGCGCAGTTCACCCTGCTGGATGACAAGGCCCAGCGGCACGCTGCCGGTGCCCACGCCGTTCTCGTCCACAAAGCCGCCGCCATTGATCCCGGCCACGGCGTCGGCGTCGGCCACCAGCTGTTCCAGCTTCTGGCCTTTGCCCTCCGGGTCAAAGGAGGCGATGGCCGCCACCCGCACCCGGCTGGGATCGTGGACCACCAGCATCTTGCCCTTGAAGCTGCCGCCGTTCACGTCGTGAAGTTCGATGGTATCCTTGGGCACCTGGGCGTCGCCGGTCTCAAACTCGCCGCCGGCTTCGGTGACTTCGCCCGTCTCCAGCACGCCGTTCTTATCCAGAATGGCCTGCACCTCTTCGTCGCTCAAAAAGATATGGGCGGTGAATTTGGCGGCGCTGGTCTCCATCACCGTGTGCACAAAAAGATCCCGTGCCGCGGGGCTGGGCCCTTTGCACACGATATAAATTGCCCCCAGCAGGAAGGCGATCAGCGCGCAGAGGAACACCCCTGCCATCACCAGCACCCGCAACACCGGGCGGCGGGCACGGCCGGGCCAGGGCGCCGGGGTCGTTTCCGTTGGATGTTGTTGAGTCGTCACGATACCCTTCTCCTTCACGCGGGTCCGCCAAAAGCGGACGGGATATTTTCAAAAAAGTCGTTCTTCGCTTCGTCCGGGCCCACGTTGGTGTAGGCAAGGCCGAACTTGCGGCAGTCGTTGCTGCCGCCCGCCTTCACCTCGAACCACTGGGTCTGGCTGACGTGACAGGCAAAGCCCTCCGCCGCCATCTCCAGGGCGGTGCGCCCGCCAAAGGCGGCGAGAGGCATTTCGCCCCATTCCATCTGGATGGTATTTTCCGGCCAGAGATGCAGGTAACACTTGGGCACCTGCCAGACGCCGTATTCTTCGGCGCTCTCGGGGAACCGGGCCGCGTCGCCGCTCATCTCCAGCGCCGACAGCAGCGTGGCGGCGTTGAGCATGTGGGCCCCGTGGCCGTACTCGCCGTCGATGTCGTGCCCCAGCACCACGCTGGGCTTGAAGCGGCGCAGCTGTTCCACCTGCCAGGCGGTGACTTCCTCCTCGTTATAGACCTGTCTGGCGCTCTCAAGGCTCTCTTTGGAGGCGTAGAGGTCCGGGAAGTCGGAGATGACGGGATAGTTGCGCACCCCCACCGTCCACAGGCCGTTCAGCAGCTCGTGGGGACGGTAGGGCTCGCCCCAGTGGTTGGTCATGTAGGCCACCTGCACCGCGTAACCCTTTTCGCCGGCGTAATAGGGCAGCGTCCCGCCGAACCAGAGGTGCTCGTCGTCGGCGTGGGTGGGCAGCACCAGCAGGTCCGCCTTTTCACAGGGCGGCTGCCACTGCTGCACCCAGTCCGGCACCTGGCCGGGGGTGAACGCGTACACCTCACAGAGGGCCGTGTCCGCCGGAAGATGCAGCGTCACAGTGGAAGCGGGCTGCTCCAGCTCCACATACTCATGGATAAAGCCGTTTTGGCCGCAGGCCTGCTCCGTGCCGTCGGCGGTCTCCAGCCGCCACTCCACCGGGCGGTCGAAAACAAGGTACAGCTCGCCGATGTCCGTCTCGGCCTGCAGGGTGATGGCAGTATCGGCGGAAAGGCGCACCTTGTTGAAATTGTCGGGGTCGTTGATGTTTGCGAGGTCCAGCCCTTCGCCGCTGGCGGTGAGTTCCACCTGCTGCGCCGCGGGACGGGGCGTGGGTTCCGGCGTCGGGGCCGGCGTGGGGCTGGGCGTGGGGGCCGCCGTGGCGGCGGGCGGCGCGCTTGACACCGGCGCGGCGCAGCCGGAAAGCAGCGCCAACGCGGCCAGTGCGCCGCACAGGATCTGACGGATGTGTTTCATGCCATACCCCTTTCGCCGCCTCTTTGCGCGGCTGTTCTATACCTCAAAACGATGAGAAGCGCCGATTTATTGCATATTCTGTGCAAGCATAAGGAAAAGCGCGGCGCTTCCCCGTTTTGGGAAAGCGCCGCGCTCTCATCTTGCTTTACGCCGGAGAAAACGCGCTCATTCCTCCGCGGAGACGGCGGCCGCAACGGGCTCTTCCGTCTTTTCGGGGACCGGCAGACCCAGCTGCTCGGCCTCGCGGCGGATGAGTTCTTCCTCCACCTCCGGCAGACCGGTGCCCGCGGGGATCAGCTTGCCGATGATGACGTTCTCCTTCAGGCCCATGAGCGGGTCCACCTTGCCCTTGATGGCGGCTTCGGTGAGCACGCGGGTGGTCTCCTGGAAGGAGGCGGCGGACATGAAGCTGTCGGTAGCCAGAGACGCCTTGGTGATGCCCAGCAGGACCTGGGTCCACTTGGCCTCTTTCAGGCCTTCCTCGCCGTCGGCGATGCGCTGACGGATGATCTCGTTCTGCTCCTCCACCTTCATCTTGTCGGCCAGAGCGCCGCCGATGAGGTTGGTGGAACCGGCATCGTCCACGCGGACCTTGCGCAGCATCTGCCGCACGATGACCTCGATGTGCTTGTCGTTGATCTCAACGCCCTGCAGGCGGTAGACCTTCTGCACTTCCTGGATCAGGTAGTTCTCCACGGCGGTGCGGCCCTTGATGGCCAGAATGTCGTGGGGGTAAGCATGACCTTCGGTGATCATGTCGCCCTTCTCCAGCTGGTCGCCCTCGGACACGCGCACGCGCTGGCCGAAGGGGATCAGGTAGCTCTTCTCGCAGGGAGCGCCGTTCTCGTCCACACCGGTGACCACCACATGGCGGTTCTTCTTGGTGTCGTCGATGTGGGCGGTGCCCGCGATCTCGGTCATGATGGCCAGCGCCTTGGGACGGCGGCTCTCGAACAGCTCCTCAACGCGGGGCAGACCCTGGGTGATATCCTCCGCAGAGGCGATACCGCCGGTGTGGAAGGTACGCATGGTCAGCTGGGTACCGGGCTCGCCGATGGACTGAGCCGCGATAACGCCCACGGATTCGCCCACATGGACGGGGTTGCCGTTGGCCAGGTTGGCGCCGTAGCAGTGAGCGCACACGCCCAGCTTGCTGCGGCAGCTCAGAACGCTGCGGATCTGCAGGCTGGTAATGCCGGCGGCCATGATCTTGTCGGCGTCGAACAGGTCCATCATCTTGCCTTCGGGCACGATGACCTCGCCGGTGGTGGGGTTGACCACATCGCCCACGGCGAAGCGGCCGATCAGACGCTCGCGGAAGGTCTCGATCTCCTCTTTGCCCTCCCGGATGTCGCTGACCATGATGCCCTCGGTGGCGCCGCAGTCCTCCTCGCGGATGATCACGTCCTGAGAGACGTCGACCAGACGGCGGGTCAGGTAACCGGAGTCGGCGGTACGCAGAGCGGTATCGGCCAGACCCTTACGGGCGCCGCGGCTGGAAACGAAGTATTCCAGAATATTCAGGCCTTCGCGGTAGTTGGCGCGAATGGGCATCTCGATGGTCTTACCGGCGGTGTTGGCCAGCAGGCCGCGCATGCCGGCCAGCTGCTTGATCTGGTTCATGGAGCCTCGGGCACCGGAGTCCGCCATCATGAAGATGGGGTTGCGGTCCTCCAGGTTGTCGGCCAGAGCCTTGGACACCTTGTCGGTGGTCTCCTGCCAGATCTGGATGACGCTGTTGTAGCGCTCCTCGTTGGAGATAAGGCCGCGGTTGAACTGCTTGATGACCTTGCTCACACGCTCGTCGGCCTCGGCCAGCAGCTCGGGCTTGCTGGGCGGGATGACCGCGTCACACACAGCGACGGTAATGCCGCTGATGGTGGAGTACTTGTAGCCCTGAGCCTTGATGCGGTCCAGCATCTCGCTGGTGGGCTTGGTGCCGTGGATGGCAAGGCAGCGGCTGATGATGTCGGGCAGGTTCTTCTTGGTGACCTGGAACTCGACCTCGAAGTTGAACATGGTCTCGGGGTCGTTGCGGTCCACATAGCCCAGATCCTGGGGGATGGGCTGGTTGAAGATGATGCGGCCCACGGTGGTGTCCACCAGCTTGGAGCGGATCTCGCCGTTGACCTCACGGGTGCGGCGCACCTTGATGGGCGCCTGCAGGGTGATGACCTTGTCGGCGTAGGCCATGATGGCCTCGTCCTCGTCGCGGAAGATCTTGCCTTCGCCCATGTCGCCCTTGTTGACCATGGTCAGGTAGTAGCTGCCCAGGATCATATCCTGGGTGGGCACCGCCACAGGAGCGCCGTCGGAGGGCTTGAGCAGGTTGCCGGAAGCCAGCATCAGCTGCTTGGCCTCGCGCTGGGCCTCCACAGACAGGGGCAGGTGCACGGCCATCTGGTCGCCGTCGAAGTCGGCGTTGAAGGCGGTACAGGTCAGGGGGTGCAGCTTGATGGCGCGGCCCTCCACCAGCACCGGCTCAAAGGCCTGGATGCCCAGACGGTGCAGGGTAGGCGCGCGGTTCAGCATGACGGGATGGCCCTTGATGACGGTCTCGAGGCTGTCCCACACTTCGGGACGGGTGCGCTCCACCATCTTGCGGGCGGACTTGATGTTGTTGGCCAGGCCCTTCTGCACCAGGTCCTTCATGACGAAGGGCTTGAACAGCTCCAGAGCCATCTCCTTGGGCAGACCGCACTGGTACATCTTCAGCTCGGGGCCGACGACGATAACGGAACGGCCGGAGTAGTCGACGCGCTTGCCCAGCAGGTTCTGACGGAAGCGGCCCTGCTTGCCCTTGAGCATGTCGGACAGGCTCTTCAGGGGGCGGTTGTTGGGGCCGGTGACCGGGCGGCCGCGGCGGCCGTTGTCGATCAGGGCATCCACAGCCTCCTGCAGCATGCGCTTCTCATTGCGCACGATGATGTCGGGGGCGCCCAGCTCCAGCAGGCGCTTCAGGCGGTTGTTGCGGTTGATGACCCGGCGATACAGGTCGTTCAGGTCGCTGGTGGCGAAACGGCCGCCGTCCAGCTGGACCATGGGACGGATGTCCGGCGGAATGACCGGCACAACGTCCAGGATCATCCACTCGGGACGGTTGCCGGAGTGGCGGAACGCCTCCACCACTTCCAGCCGCTTGAGGATGCGAACGCGCTTCTGGCCGCCGGCCTCTTCCAGCTCGGCGTGCAGCTGCTCGCTCAGCGCGTCCAGGTCGATCTCGGCCAGCAGTTCCTTGATGGCCTCGGCGCCCATGGCGGCGCGGAACTCGTCCTCATAGCGCTCGCGCATCTCCCGGTATTCCTTCTCGCTGAGGAGCTGCTTTTTCTCCAGCGGGGTGTAGCCGGGGTCGATGACGATGTAGCTGGCAAAGTACAGCACCTTTTCCAGCTGACGGGGGCTGATGTCCAGCATCAGGCCGATGCGGCTGGGGATGCCCTTGAAGTACCAGATGTGGCTCACAGGGGCGGCCAGCTCGATGTGGCCCATGCGCTCGCGGCGCACCTTGGCCTTGGTGACCTCAACGCCGCAGCGGTCGCAGATCTTGCCCTTGTAGCGGATGCGCTTGTACTTGCCGCAGTGGCACTCCCAGTCCTTGGTGGGTCCGAAAATGCGCTCGCAGAACAGGCCGTCCCGCTCGGGCTTCAGGGTGCGGTAGTTGATGGTCTCGGGCTTTTTGACCTCGCCGTAGCTCCAGGCGCGGATCTGATCGGGAGAAGCCAGGCCGATTTTAATCGAATCGAAATCGTTGTATTCCATTCAATGAACCCTTCCTTATTTCTGTTGTCTCGATGTTGACGGGGATCTCGGGATCAGCCGCGATCAGAACTCGTCGCCCAGGCCCGCGTCGTCGAAAGAATCGTCGTCCGCAAAGATGTCTTCGGGCTCGGCGTCAAAATCGTCGGGCTCAGCGGGGTCGCTCTCCGCTTCCTCAATGCTGTAGTCGTCGTTCAGTTCGCTTTCCATCAGCACGTCCTCGCCCAGAGGCAGGTCGCGCACATCGAAACCGGCTTCTTCGTCGTCAAAGTTCTGCTTCAGGTCCACAGGCTCGCCGTTGGAATCCTGCACCACCACATCCAGGCCAAGGCTCTGCAGCTCTTTGATGAGCACGCGGAAGCTCTCGGGGATGCCGGGCTTGGGCACGTCCTGACCCTTCACGATGGCCTCGTAGGTCTTGACACGGCCCACCACGTCGTCGGACTTGACGGTGAGGATCTCCTGCAGGGTGTAGGCGGCGCCGTAAGCTTCCAGCGCCCACACCTCCATCTCGCCGAAACGCTGGCCGCCGAACTGGGCCTTGCCGCCCAGAGGCTGCTGGGTGACCAGGCTGTAGGGGCCGGTGGAACGGGCGTGGATCTTATCGTCCACCAGGTGATGGAGCTTGAGGTAGTACATGTAACCCACGGTGACGCGGTTGTCGAACTTCTCACCGGTGCGGCCGTCGTAGACGGTGCTCTTGCCGTCCTCGTCCAGCTCGATCTTGGAGAAGTCGATCACATGGCCGCCCGTGGGGCTCATGATCTTATCCAGCTTGGTGGGGTACTCCTTGACGTTGTCGCCGCTGTTGTTCTCTTTGGCCAGGCGGAAGCACTCGCGGATGTCCTCCTCGTGAGCGCCGTCAAAGACGGGGGTCATGACCTTCCAGCCCAGCGCCTTGGCGGCGTAGCCCAGATGGACCTCCAGGACCTGACCGATGTTCATACGGCTGGGAACGCCCAGGGGGTTCAGCACGATGTCCAGCGGGGTGCCGTCGGCCAGGAAGGGCATATCCTCCTGAGGCAGGATGCGGGACACAACGCCCTTGTTGCCGTGACGGCCGGCCATCTTGTCGCCCACGCTGATCTTGCGCTTCTGGGCGATGTAGCAGCGCACCACCTGGCGCACGCCGGGCTGCAGCTCGTCGCAGTTTTCGGGGGTGAACACCTTCACGTCCACGATGATGCCGTACTCGCCGTGAGGCACACGCAGGGAGGTGTCGCGCACCTCGCGGGCCTTCTCGCCGAAGATGGCGCGCAGCAAGCGCTCTTCGGAGGTCAGCTCGGTCTCGCCCTTCGGGGTGACCTTGCCC
>DXBV01000073.1 GCA_019116345.1 Candidatus Allofournierella merdipullorum
ATGGCTGCGTGGTCAAGCGCAGCGCCGTTGCCCCCGAAATGCTGGTGCACGAAGGCCCGGCCCGGGTGTTCGACAGCGAGGACGAGGCCATTGCCTCCATTTACGCGGGCCAGATCAAACCCGGCGATGTGGTGGTCATCCGATACGAGGGCCCCAAGGGCGGCCCCGGCATGCGGGAGATGCTCAACCCCACCAGTGCGCTGGCCGGCATGAAGCTGGACAAGACCGTGGCCCTGATCACCGACGGCCGCTTCTCCGGTGCATCCCGGGGCGCATCCATCGGCCATGTGAGCCCGGAGGCCGCCCAGGGCGGCGAGATCGCCCTGATCGAGGAGGGCGACACCATTTCCATCGACATCCCCGCCGGTAAGGTGGAGCTGAAGGTGAGTGATGAGGAGCTGGAACGCCGCCGGGCAAACTGGAAGGCCCCCGCACCCCGCATCACCACCGGCTGGCTGGGCCGCTATGCAAAGCTGGTAAGCAGCGCAAACACCGGCGCAGTGCTCAAATAACAAAAACAAATCCTTGCGGAAGAAAATAAACAACAGGAGGAATCTGAAAATGAATGCATTGAAAAAGGTAAGCAAGTTCGTGGGCCGGTACATGGCCTTCATCGTGGTGGCAGTGGCCGCCCTGGCCTTCTTTGTGCCCCAGAGCTTTTTGTGGGTGGGCAAGGACTGGAACGTGGTAACCCGTCTGGTCACCGTGAACAACCTGCTGATGGTGGTTATGTTTGGCATGGGCCTGACCCTCAAGCTGGATGACTTCAAGGTGGTATTCACCCGCCCGAAGGACGTTCTGGCCGGCTGCGTGGCCCAGTTCGCGGTTATGCCCTTCCTGGCGTTCCTGCTCATCAAGCTGTTCAACCTGCCCCCCGAGCTGGCTGTGGGCGTGATGCTGGTGGGCACCTGCCCCGGCGGCACCTCCTCCAACGTGATGACCTTCCTGGCCAAGGGCGACGTTGCCCTGAGCGTTGGCATGACCGCCTGCTCCACCGTGCTGGCCCCCTTCATGACCCCCGCGCTGACCTACCTGTACCTGCGTGAGACCGTTTCCGTGGATGCCATGAGCATGTTCGTGAGCATCGTGCAGGTGGTTGTGGTGCCCATCGCTCTGGGCTTTGTGGTCAACAAGTTCTTCGGCAAGTTCACTCAGGCTGCTGTAGAGGTTCTGCCTCTGGTGAGCGTGGCTGCCATCGTTACCATCGTGGGCGCCGTCGTTTCCGGCAACCAGGCCAAGCTCTTCGCCAACGGCCTGCTGATCCTGGCCGTGGTCATGCTGCACAATGTTCTGGGCTACGCCTGCGGCTACGGCGTGGGCAAGCTGCTGGGCATGTCCGACCCCAAGTGCAACGCTCTGTCCATCGAGGTTGGCATGCAGAACAGCGGTCTGGCCACCAGCCTGGCCGGCACAGTGTTCCCGGATCTGGCTCTGGCCACCGTTCCCGGCGCGCTGTTCAGCGTGTGGCACAACATCTCCGGCTCCATCGTGGCCAACCTGATGGCCGCTGCCGCCGAGAAGAAGGCTCAGAAGGCGCAGCAGGCTGCTGCCCCCGCTCAGGAGGCCGCCGCAGCCACTGCCTGAATTTCCTGAAAAGCATTTATGGCGGGCGCTCAACCTGTGAGCGCCCGCTTCAGCCTGTCGAAAAAGGCCACCTATCGGTGGTCTTTTTCTCGTATAAGGAAAGGGAATGCGGTATAATGGTGTGGGGTGATAAAAATGCTGGTAAAGAACGCAGAAAACAGAGGACAACTGGAATTTGTAAGTTTGGAAAACATGGTGCCGCAGGATCACTTGCTGCGGAAGATCGACGCAGCCATTGATTTCAAGAAGATCTACGAATTTGTAGAGGATCTGAACTGCGAGGACAACGGCCGTCCAAGCGTAGACCCGGTGGTACTGTTCAAAATTGTTCTGATCCAGCATATCTATGGGATTCCTTCGCTCCGCCGAACTCTGGAAGAAGTGAGCATGAACCTGGCATACCGGTGGTTCATTGGATATCCGCTGAATGAGGCAGTGCCGCATTTTTCCACGGTGAGCTACAACTTCAAGCACCGGTTCAACCATGGCACGGTGGAGTATGTATTCCGCTGGGTGCTGAAAGCGGCGGCAGAGGAAGGGTATCTGGACACAGAAGCGATTTTTGTGGATGGAACCCATATTAAGGCAAGTGCCAATCTGAAAAAGCAGGCCAAAAAGGCGGTTCCCAAACAGGCGAAGCGGTACGCAAAAGAGTTGTTTGCTGAGGTAAACAGAGACCGGGAAGAACACGGCAAGAAGCCCTTTTCCGACGACAGCGACAAAAATCCGCCCCAGGAGAAGCAGACGAAGGAAACGGTGGTATCCACCACCGACCCGGAAAGCGGCGTGTTCCACAAGGGGGAACACAAAAAGTGCTTTGCCTACGAGGCGCACACGGCCTGCGACAAGCACAATTTTGTTCTTGGTGTTTACGTCACTCCCGGCAATGTCCACGACAGCGTAGCCTTTGATCCTTTGTATGATGAAGTGTGCAGAAACTACCCCGAGCACAAAACCGTGGTGGCGGACAGCGCCTACAAAACGCCTTGGATCTGCAAAAGGATCTTCGGGAGCGGTCGCGTTCTTTCCACTTGCTATACCCGTCCCAAGACCAAAGAGAACGGCCATCCCTGGTGGATGTATGTGTATGACGAGTACTTTGATGATGTGATCTGCCCGGAGTACCGTGCGCTGCATTATTCCACCACAAACCGGGAGGGCTACCGGGAATACAAAAGCCGGGCTTATCTTTGCAAAAGCTGTCCTACCAGAGGGATGTGTACCGAAAGCTCCAGGTGCGAGAAAACGGTGATGCGCCATATCTGGCAGGACTATGTGGAGATGGCGGAGCATGTCCGGTATATGCCGGTGTACAAAGAACTGTACCGGCTGCGAAAAGAGAAGATCGAGCGTGTATTTGCCGATGCGAAAGAAAAGCACGGCATGCGTTACACCCAGTACAGAGGCTTGGCCCAGGTGACAAACTGGGTGAAGCTTAAATTTGCTGCCATGAATCTGAAAAAGCTGGCCACCTGGAAATGGAATGGCCGCCATCCGGCACCGGGTGGCGGCAAACGGTCCAGATTGCGCGAAAATGCGCCTGACATTTCACTGCTTTTTCCACCTGTCTTCTTGTTTTCAAACAGAAAACCTGCTCTGGCCTAATTGCCAAAGCAGGTTTTTCTACAGGCTGCGGCGCGCCCCGTTTGCGGGGCGCGCCGTTTTTTGCAGTTTTTTATCAGACGCTCAGCTCGGCGGTCTGGCCGGCGGCATCGGGGTTCGCCGCCAGCACCGGGCCCAGCACGTCCCGCAGGAACTCGTCCACCTGGTGGGCGCTGCGGCCGGTGAAGGCCTCGGGGCGCAGTTCGGCTTCAATCTCCTCACGGGAGAGGCCGAAGGCGGGGTCCGCCTCGATGCGCTGGATCATGTCGTTGGCAAGGCCCTCCTGCTTGACCTGGGCCGCCGCGGCGATGGCGTGCTGGCGCAGGCGCTCGTGGAGCTCCTGACGGTCGCCGCCCTTTTTCACCGCCTTCATCATGATGTTCTCGCTGGCCATGAAGGGCAGCTCGGCCATCACCCGGGCACGGATGACCTTGGGATAGACCACCAGCCCGTCGCAGACGTTGAGCAGAATGTTCAGGATGGAGTCGGTGGCGAGGAAGGCCTCGGCCACGGCGATGCGCTTGTTGGCGGAGTCGTCCAGAGTGCGCTCGAACCACTGGGTGCCGGCGGTGAAGGCGGGGTTGAGCACGTCCACCATCAGGTAACGGGCCAGGGCGCACACCCGCTCACAGCGCATGGGGTTGCGCTTGTAGGGCATGGCAGAGGAACCGATCTGGTTCTTCTCGAAGGGCTCCTCCATCTCCTTGAAGTTGGCCAGCAGGCGGATGTCGGTGGCCAGCTTCATGGCGCTCTGGCCGATGCCCGCCAGAGCGTTCAGCGCCATGGCGTCCACCTTGCGGCTGTAGGTCTGGCCGCTCACCGGCACCACCTTGTCAAAGCCCATGGCGGCGGTGATGTCCGCTTCCATGGCCTTGATTTTTTCCTCGTCCCCCTCGAACAGCTCCATAAAGCTGGCCTGGGTGCCGGTGGTGCCCTTCGCGCCCCGCAGGGCCAGGGTGGAGATGCGGTAGTCCACTTCCTCCAGGTCCATATAGAGCTCGTTGGCCCAGAGGGTGGCCCGCTTGCCCACCGTGGTGAGCTGGGCGGGCTGGCCGTGGGTGTAGGCAAGGCAGGGCATGGCCTTGTATTCATCGGCGAATTTCGCCAGCAGGCCCAGCACGCCCAGCAGTTTTTTGCGCACCAGCTGCAAAGCCTCGCGCATGACGATGACGTCGGTGTTATCGCCCACATAGCAGCTGGTGGCGCCCAGATGGATGATGCCCTTGGCCTCCGGGCACTGCAGGCCGTAGGCGTAGACGTGGCTCATCACGTCGTGGCGGCACTCCTTCTCCCGGCGGATGGCGTCCTCGTAGTTGATGTCGTCGGCGTGGGCCTTCAGCTGGGCGATCTGCTCGTCGGTGATGGTAAGGCCCTGCCGCTGCTCGGCCTCGGCCAGAGCGATCCAGAGTTTGCGCCAGGTACGGAACTTGTTGTCGTCAGAGAAGATGTACTGCATCTCCTTGCTGGCGTAGCGGGTCTGGAAGGGGGAAATGTATCTGTCGTGTTCTGCCATAGTGTTCTTCGTTCCCTTTCTGTTTTGCGCGGCTTACAGCCGGAAGTAGTCCACGCCGCCTTCGAAGAGAGGCTGGTACTTGTCGCCCGGCACGTTCTTATAAAGGTCGTTGCCGCTGCGCTCGGTGTGGCCCATCTTGCCCAGCACCCGGCCGTCGGGGCTGGTGATGCCCTCGATGGCCCAGACGCTGCCGTTGGGGTTGGCGGAAAGGTCCATGCTGGGCTTGCCGGCAAGGTCCACATACTGGGTGGCGATCTGGCCGTTCTTCAAAAGCTCGTTCAGCACCCCGTCGTTTGCCACAAAGCGGCCCTCGCCGTGGCTGATGGCCACGGTGTGCACCTGCCCGGGCTCACAGCGGCTGAGCCAGGGGCTGAGGTCAGAGGCCACCCGGGTGTTCACCAGCATGCTCTGGTGGCGGCCGATGGTGTTGAAGGTGAGGGTGGGGCAGCCTTCGTCCATGGGGCGAATCTCGCCAAAGGGCACAAGGCCCAGCTTGATGAGGGCCTGGAAACCGTTGCAGATGCCCAGCATCAGGCCGTCCCGCTGTTTGAGCAGGCGGTGCACCGCCTCGGTGACGGCGGGGGCCCGGAAGAAGGCGGTGATGAACTTGGCGCTGCCGTCCGGCTCGTCGCCGCCGGAGAAGCCGCCGGGCAGCATGACGATCTGGCTTTCGTCGATGGCCTTCACCAGCGCCTCGCAGCTCTCGGCCACGGCGGCGGGGGTGAGGTTGTTGATGACCAGCACCTGGGGGTCGGCCCCGGCCCGACGGAAGGCGCGGGCGGTGTCGTACTCGCAGTTGGTGCCGGGGAACACGGGGATGATGACCTTGGGCTTGGCCACGCCGATGGCCGGGGCCTTGCGGGCGGGGGCGGTGAAGGTGACTTCCTCCACCTCGTCGCCCTTGCCCCGGTAGGGGAACACCGGCTCCAGCTTGCCCTGCCAGGCCTCCTCCAGCGCGTCAAGGCCGATGACCTCGCCGCCCAGGGTGAAGGTGTAGTCTCCGGTGACGGCGCCAAGCTCGATGGCGCCGCCCACAGGCTCGTCCCGGGTCAGCTCCAGAATGAAGCTGCCGTAGGCGGACTTGAACAGTTCGGCAGGGTCCACGCCCTCCGCCAGCCGGAAGCCCAGCCGGTTGCCCAGGCACATCTTGAACAGGCCCTCGGCGGCGCAGCCGTAGCCGGGAGTCCAGGCGGAGCGCGCCTTGCCGGCGGCGATGAGGCTCTCCACCTGCTCGAACACCGCTTTCAGGCTGTGATGCTCGGGGCGCAGATCGTCGTATTTCGGGCACAGCCAGACCACCCGGCTGCCCGCGGTCTTGAACTCGGGGCTGATGACATTGCCGGTGGTGCCGATGGCGGTGGCGAAGCTCACCAGCGTGGGGGGCACGTCCAGTTTCTCAAAGCTGCCGGACATGCTGTCCTTGCCGCCGATGGCGGCCAGCCCCAAGTCCACCTGGGCCTTCAGCGCGCCCAGCAGGGCGGTGAAGGGCTTGCCCCAGCGCTCGGGGTCGGTGCCCAGGCGCTCGAAGTACTCCTGGAAGGTCAGGTAGGCTTTCTTGTGGTCGAAGCCGCTGGCCACCAGCTTGGCAACGCTCTCGATGACCGCCAGATACGCGCCGCTGTACTGCTTTTTCTCCATCAGGAAGGGGTTGTAGCCCCAGGCCATGCCGCTGCAGGTGGTGGTCTCGCCGTCCACCGGCAGTTTCGCTGCCATGGCCTGGGCCGGGGTGAGCTGGCGGCGCCCGCCGAAGGGCATCAGCACGGTGGCCGCGCCGATGGTGGAGTCAAACCGCTCGGAAAGGCCCTTCTGGCTGCAGACGTTCAGGTCGGTGACCAGGTTTTCCATCTTTTCGGCCCAGGTGTCGCCCTGCCAGTCCCGCTCGTAGGGCAGGCAGTCGTAGACCAGGACGTTGGCGTGCTTTTCGGCGCCGTTGGAATTGAGGAACTTGCGGCTGATGTCCACGATGGTCTTGCCGCGCCAGGTCATGGTGAGGCGGGGCTCCTCGGTGACGGTGGCCACCACGGTGGCGTCCAGGTTCTCCTCGTGGGCCAGGGCCACAAAGGCCTCCACGTCCTCGGGAGCCAGCACCATGGCCATGCGCTCCTGGCTCTCGCTGATGGCCAGCTCGGTGCCGTCCAGACCGTCGTACTTCTTGGGCACGGCGTCCAGGTCGATGGCAAGGCCGTCGGCCAGCTCGCCGATGGCAACGCTCACGCCGCCCGCGCCGAAGTCGTTGCAGCGCTTGATGAGGCGGGTGGCTTCCGGCCGGCGCAGCAGACGCTGCAGCTTGCGCTCGATGGGGGCGTTGCCCTTCTGCACCTCGGCGCCGCAGGTCTCCAGGCTCTTGACGCCGTGGGCCTTGGAGGAGCCGGTGGCGCCGCCGCAGCCGTCACGGCCGGTGGCGCCGCCCAGCAGCACCACGATGTCGCCGGGGGCGGGCACCTCACGCCGGACGTTGGCGGCGGGGGCAGCGCCCACCACCGCGCCGATCTCCATGCGCTTGGCCACGTAGCCGGGATGATACAGCTCGCTCACCTGGCCGGTGGCAAGGCCGATCTGGTTGCCGTAGCTGGAATAGCCCGCCGCGGCGGTGGTGACCAGCTTGCGCTGGGGCAGTTTGCCGGGCAGGGTGTCCGCCACGGGCACCAGCGGGTCGCCCGCGCCGGTGACGCGCATGGCCTGGTAGACGTAGCTGCGGCCGGACAGGGGGTCGCGGATGGCGCCGCCGATGCAGGTGGCCGCGCCGCCGAAGGGCTCGATCTCGGTGGGGTGGTTGTGGGTCTCGTTCTTGAAGAGATACAGCCAGTCCTGCTCCTCGCCGTCCACGTCGCACTTGATCTTCACGGTGCAGGCGTTGATCTCGTCCGATTCGTCCAGGTCCTTCAGCTTGCCGATGGCCTTGAGGTACTTGCCGCCGATGGTGGCAAGGTCCATCAGGCACATGTCCTTCTTGCGGCCGGCGTACACCGCTTTGCGCATGGCCAGGTAGGCGTCGAAGGCCTTTTTCACCTGCACGTCCTCGATGCGCACCTCTTCCAGGATGGTGCCGAAGGTGGTGTGGCGGCAGTGGTCGCTCCAGTAGGTGTCGATCATCTTGATCTCGGTGATGGTGGGCACCCGGTTCTCATAGCGGAAGTACTGCTGGCAGAAGGCGATGTCCGCCTCGTCCATGGCAAGGCCGCGCTTGGCGATGAAGTCCCGAAGGCCCTCCTCGTCCAGCTCCAAAAAGCCCTCCAGCACCTCCACGTCGGCGGGCACGGGGTAGTCCACCTGCAGGGTGTCCACCGTTTCCAGGGAAGCTTCGCGGGCTTCCACCGGGTTGATGACATACTTTTTGATGCGCTCCAGCTCCTCGGCGGTCACATCGCCCTCCAGCAGGTAGACCCGGGCGGTGCGCACCTGAGGCCGCTCGCCCTGGCTGATGAGCTGGATGCACTCGCTGGCGGAGGAGGCGCGCTGGTCGAACTGGCCGGGCAGATATTCCACCGCGAAGGTGGCTTTTGCCGCGGGCAGCGAATCATAGACTTCGTCCACCGGGGGCTCGCTGAACACGGTGGGCACGCAGGAGTCGAACAATTCCCGGCTGATGCCCTCCACGTCGTAGCGGTTCAAAAGTCGCAGGCCGGTGACGCTCTCGATGCCCAGCAGGCCGCGCACCTCGCTGAGCAGGCTTTGGGCCTCGTGGTCAAAGCCCGCTTTCTTTTCCACATAAACTCTGTATACCATGGGTACCTCCCTTGAAACTGTGGGGTTCACCGCAGGGCCTCCAGCGCCCGGCGACCGATGTCGCTGCGGCGGTGCAGCCCTTCGAAGGAAATGTTGTCGGCGGCGGCGTAGGCCTTTTCCAGCGCCGCTTTGAGGTCGGGGGCGGTGGCGGTGACGCCCAGCACCCGCCCGCCGGAGGTGACCAGCCTGGCGTCCTTGAGGGCGGTACCGGCGTGGTAGACCACCCCTTTGCCGCCGGGCAGCTGACCGTTTTCAAGGCCGGAAATTTCCTTGCCTTTTTCATAGTGCCCGGGGTAGCCGCCGCTGGCCAGGATGACGCAGGCGGCGCTTTCGGCGGAGAATTCCACCGGGGTCTCCGCCAGCTTGCCCTCGGTGCAGGCCAGCATGATGCGCAGCAGATCGCTTTTCAGCAGAGGCAGCACCACCTGGGTCTCGGGGTCGCCGAAGCGGCAGTTGTACTCGATGACCTTGGGGCCGTTCGGGGTGAGCATCAGCCCGAAGTAGAGGCAGCCCTTGAAGGGGCAGCCCTCGGCGGCCATGGCCGCCATGGTGGGGGCAAAGATGGTTTTTTCGCACTGGGCCGCCGCCCCGGCGGTGTAGCAGGGGTTCGGGGCCACGGTGCCCATGCCGCCGGTGTTCAGGCCCTTGTCGCCGTCCAGCGCCCGCTTGTGGTCCATGCTGGAGACCATGGGTTTCAGGGTCTTGCCGTCGGCGAAGGCCAGCACGCTGACCTCGGGGCCGGTGAGGAATTCCTCCACCACCACCCGGCTGCCGGAAGCGCCGAACACCTTTTCCTCCATCATTTCATGGAGGGCTTCCTTGGCCGCTTCCTCGCTCTCGCAGATGAGCACGCCCTTGCCCAGGGCCAGGCCGTCCGCCTTGATGACCACCGGGTATTTGCCCTTGGCGCGGATGTAGTCAAGGGCCTTTGCCGGCTGGTCGAACACCTCATACTCGGCGGTGGGGATGCCGTATTTCTTCATCAGGTTCTTGCTGAACACCTTGCTGGCCTCGATGCGGGCCGCGGCGGCGCTGGGGCCAAAGGCGGGGATGCCCGCTTCGGCCAGCCTGTCCACCAGACCCAGAGCCAGCGGGTCGTCGGGGGCCACCACAACGTAGTCCACCTGTTCCTTCTTCGCCAGCTCCACCTGGCCGTCGATGTCGGTGGCGGCCACCGGCACGCAGCGGGCGTCGGCGGCGATGCCGCCGTTGCCCGGCGCGCAGAGAATTTCAGAGCAGAGCTCGCTCTCTTTCAGTTTTTTCACAATGGCGTGTTCCCGGCCGCCGCCGCCCACTACCAGAAGTTTCATGGGTAGGTCTCCCCCTTTCGTTTGTTCCCGAACGCACAGACGCCCGGCGCGGCAAAAATCGTCGCGTCGGGTGGTTGTTTGCAGGCAGCACCGCATCAATTTCAGGTGGTGGAGCGCACCAGAAAATTTTTTGTGAGATGAACCAAAAAGCGCAGGCAATCCTTGGTGGATTGACGAGCATTTTGGGAAAATATCACGGAAAATTTTGGCGCGATACGCCGTCTGAGGCGCTCCGCCGTGAATTGTGCGGTGTTGCCTTTTAGTGATGGAACAGCCGCAGGCCGCAGAAGGCCATGGCGATGCCGTATTTGTTGCAGGTGTCGATGACCTGCGCATCACGAATGGAGCCGCCGGGCTCCACGATGGCCACAACGCCGCTGCGGCGGGCCCGCTCGATGTTGTCGCCGAAGGGGAAGAAGGCGTCGCTGCCAAGGCACACGCCGCTCACCTTGGCCAGCCATTCCTTCTTCTCGGCGGCGGTGAGGGGCTCGGGGCGGGTGGTGAAGGTCTCGGCCCACACGTCCTCGCCGATGACGTCCTCATACTCGTCGGAGATGTAAACGTCGATGGCGTTGTCCCGGTTGGGGCGGGAGACGTCCTCCCGGAAGGGCAGGGCCAGCACCTTGGGGTGGTGGCGCAGCTGCCAGATGTCCGCCTTGTTGCCGGCCAGACGGGTGCAGTGGATGCGGCTCTGCTGGCCCGCGCCCACGCCGATGACCTGGCCGCCCTGGGCATAGCACACGGAGTTGGACTGGGTGTACTTGAGGGTGATGAGGCAGAGAACCAAATCCCGCTTCTGCTCGGCGGTGAGGTTCTTGTTCTCGGTGACGAGATTTTCCAGCATGTCCTCGCCGATGCGCAGGTCGTTGCGGCCCTGCTCGAAGGTGATGCCGAACACCTGCTTGTGCTCGATGGCGGCGGGCACATAGGAAGCGTCAATTTGCACGATGTTGTAATTGCCCTTGCGCTTGGATTTCAGAATCTCCAGCGCGGCGGGGGTGTAGCCGGGGGCGATGACGCCGTCGGACACCTCGTGCTGGATGACCCTGGCGGTGGACTCATCGCACTCGTCGGAGAGGGCGATCCAGTCGCCGAAGCTGCTCATGCGGTCGGCGCCGCGGGCCCGGGCGTAGGCGCAGGCCAGAGGGGAAAGTTCCAGCCCCTCGCAGAAGTACATCTTTTTGAGGGTGTCGTCCAGAGGCAGGCCCAGGGCCGCGCCCGCCGGGGAGACGTGCTTGAAGGAGGCGGCGGCGGGCAGGCCGGTGGCCTCTTTCAGCTCCTTCACCAGCTGCCAGGAGTTCAGCGCGTCCAGAAAGTTGATGTAGCCGGGCTTGCCGTTGAGAACAGTGACCGGCAGCTCGCCCTCTTCCATATAGATGCGGGCGGGCTTCTGGTTGGGGTTGCAGCCGTATTTCAGTTCCAGTTCCTTCATCCTTCGTTTTCCCCCTTATTCTTCGCAGACTGCGTCGTATTTATTGATGATGACATCCTCCGTCTCACCGGTGGCAAGGTCGATGGCCCGCACGAAGAGGCTGACCTTGTTGTCCTCGTTCAAAGACTCCCACATCTTTACCGCCAGTTCCTCCGGCTCTTCGGGCAGGGCCACCCGCTCCGGCTCGCCCTCAAAGCTGGGGATGGGGCTGCCGTCGCACTTGTAGGTGTGGAGGAAGTGGCCTTCGCCGGCCACCGGCTGAGGATACTCAAAGAAGTACCGCCGGCAAGCGTCGCCTCTGCCGTCGGCGCTCTTGAGGATAGACAGCTTATAGCTGCAGGCGCCTTCGGCCAGCTCCACCACGCCGCTGATGCGGGGGGTCCAGTTGGGGCCGTCGGGCTCGAAGGTGCGGGTGCGCAGGGCGGCCTCGAAGCTGTCGCCTTTGGCCATGAAGTCATACACCGTGTCGGTCTGGTCGCCGTTGGTGACGATGTGGGTGGCTTCCCCCACCGTGCGCACCGGGTTATAGATGATGAGGCTGGGGTCCTGGAGCTTTTCCGGGTCCGCCGCCAGGGTGCGGATGCCGCCGATGGCCTCCACCGGGTCGAACACCCGGTTGCGGCTGTTGGCGCTGCGGCCCATGATGAAGTAGGCGATGAGCGCCTTTTTGCCGCTGGGGGCAAGGCCCAGAACGATGCCCCGGCCGGGGTAGGCGTTGGTCTTCAGCTGTTCGTACAGGTTCAGCAGTTCCATTTCCTCATTCTCCCTTTGTGTTCTCGCGCGCCGGGGCGCGGGTTCAGCCTTTGTCGTAATCAGCGCACACCTTGGCCAGCGCCGCGGGCAGCAGCAGCCATTCGGCCTGCTCCATCACCCGCCGCTGCAAAGTCTCGGGGGTGTCGCCCTCGGCCACCTCCACCGCCTTCTGGGCGATGATGCGCCCGCCGTCGCACACTTCGTTGACAAAGTGGACGGTGGCGCCGGTGACCTTGACCCCTTTGGCCAGGGCCGCTTCGTGCACCTTGAGGCCGTACATCCCCTCGCCGCAGAAGCTGGGGATGAGGCTGGGGTGCACGTTCAAAATGCGCTCGGGGTAGGCGGCGATGACGCTGGGCCCCAGAATGGAGAGAAAGCCCGCCAGCACCACCACGTCGATGCCGTTTTCTTTTAAAACACCCAGCAAAGCCGCGTCAAATTCCTCGGCGGTGGCGTAGTCCTTGCGACGGACCACCACACCGGGCACGCCGGCGTTTTTGGCCCGCTCCAGGGCGTAGACGCCGGGCTTCGAGGCCACCACAAGGCTGATTTTGCCGTGGGGGTTTTCGCCCCGGGCCTCGCTGTCCAACAGGGCCTGGAGGTTGGTGCCTCCGCCACTGACCAGCACCGCTACCTTCAGCATAACTCCACCCCGTCGCCGGCGACGATTTCGCCCAGGACCCAGGCGGCCTCGCCGTTCTTTTCGAGAATTTCAACGGCGCGCTGTGCGTCCTCCTTGGCCACCACCAGGATCATGCCCACGCCCATGTTGAAGGTGTTGAACATGTCCCGCTCGGGGATATTGCCGGCGGTCTGGATGTGCTTGAAGAGGGCGGGGGTGCGCACGTTCTCTTTGGCGATGCGGGCGGCGCAGCCCTTTTTCAGGCAGCGGGGGATGTTCTCATAGAAGCCGCCGCCGGTGATGTGGCTCACGCCCTTGACGGTGACTTCCTTCATCACCGCCAGCACGGGCTTGACGTAAATCTTGGTGGGGGCCAGCAGGGCCTCGCCCAGGGTGCAGCCCAGGTCGGCGTGGTGCTCTTTCAGCACCTCGGGGTGGTTTTCCAGGTCAAAGACCCGGCGCACCAGCGAGAAGCCGTTGGAGTGAACGCCGGAGGAGGGCAGGGCGATGATGACGTCGCCCTCCTGCATGGCGCTGTTGTCCAGGAGTTTGCCCTTGTCCACAGCGCCCACGGTGAAGCCCGCCAGGTCGTATTCGTCCTCGGGGTAGAAGCCGGGCATCTCGGCGGTCTCGCCGCCCACCAAAGCGCAGCCGGCCTGCACGCAGCCCTCGGCCACGCCGGCCACCAGCTGGGCGATTTTTTCCGGCACGTTTTTGCCGCAGGCGATGTAGTCCAGGAAAATCAGAGGCTTGGCGCCGGCGCAGATGACGTCGTTGACGCACATGGCCACGCAGTCGATGCCCACGGTGTCGTGCTTGTCCATCAAAAAGGCGATTTTCAGCTTGGTGCCCACGCCGTCGGTGCCGGAGACCAGCACGGGGTGGGGCATATCGGTGCAGTCCAGCTCAAACAGGCCGCCGAAGCCGCCCAGACCGCCGATGCAGCCGGAGGTCATGGTGCGGGCAACGTGCTGTTTCATCAGTTCCACCGCCTTGTAGCCGGCGGTGATGTCCACTCCGGCGGCGGCGTAGCTGGCGGAATAACTCTTTTCCATGGCGCGCTCCTTTGCGTTCATTCAGTCACTTCGGGGATCTTGCTCTCGAATTTGCTCTTTTCGGTCACGGCGGGGGGCTCGGCGGGGTACTTGCCGGTGAAGCAGCCGGTGCACAGGCCCACCTTGCAGCCCTCGGCGATGTTCTTCACGCCCTCCACGCTGAGGAAGCCCAGACTGTCCACGCCCAGAATTTCCCGCATCTCCTCCAGGGTGTGGTTGGCGGCGATGAGGTTCTCGCGGCTGTCCACATCCACGCCGAAGTAGCAGGGATAGAGGAACTCCGGCGCGCTGGAGAGGAAGTGCACCTGGGTGGCGCCGGCCTCCCGCAGCAGCTGCACGATCTGGCGGCTGGTGGTGCCCCGTACGATGGAGTCGTCCACCAGGACCACCCGCTTGCCCCGCACCGTGTCGGCGATGGGGTTCAGCTTGATGCGCACGGTGTTCTCCCGCAGCTTCTGGTCGGGCTGGATGAAGGTGCGGCCGATGTATTTGTTCTTCAAAAAGCCGATTCCGTAGGGGATGCCGCTCTGCTGGGAATAGCCCAGAGCCGCGTCCAGGCCGGAGTCGGGCACGCCGATGACCACATCCGCCTGGATGGGGTGCTCCAGCGCCAGCATGGCGCCGGCGCGGCGGCGGGCACGGTGGACGGAAGCGCCGTCCACCACCGAGTCGGGCCGGGCGATGTAGACGAACTCAAAGACGCACAGGCTGCTGGGCCCCCCGCAGTGGGTGCGGATGGAGCGCATGCCGTTCTCGTCAAAGACGATGATCTCGCCGGGCTCCACGTCCCGCACGAACTCGCCGCCGGCGGCGGCGATGGCGCAGCTCTCGCTGGCGATGACGTCGCTGCCGTGCAGCTTGCCGATGCACAGGGGCCTAAAGCCGTTGGGATCGCGGGCGGCGATGAGCTTGCGGGGGCTCATGATGACCAGGCTGTAGGCGCCTTTCAGCATGGGCATGGTCTTTTCCACCGCTTCCTCGATGCTGCCGCTGGAAAGGCGCTGGCGGGTGATGGTGTAGGCGATGACCTCGGTGTCGCTGGTGGAGTGGAAGATGCCGCCCTCCAGCTCGATGGCCCGCCGCAGCTCGTAGGAATTGGTCAGGTTGCCGTTGTGAGCCAGGGCCATGGGGCCCTTCACATGGCGGATGACGAAGGGCTGGGCGTTGGACCGCAGGGGGGTGCCGGTGGTGGCATAGCGGCAGTGGCCGATGCACATCTGGCCCCGGGGCATGGTCTCCAGCACCTCCTTGGTGAACACCTCGTTCACAAGGCCCAGTTCACGACGCTTATAAATAACGCCGCCGTCGTTCACCGCCATGCCGCAGCTCTCCTGGCCGCGGTGCTGCAGCGCGTACAGGCCGTAGTAGGTGGCGGCTACCACATCCTGGCTCTCGTCCCGGCGGTAGATGCCGAACACGCCGCACTCCTCGTGCAGTTTTGCGTCAAATTGTTCCATAGTTTCCCTTTCTTTGCCTTAAGTCGTGCCGGACGGATGGGCAGCTCAGCCCAGAAGACGGGCCATGACCTCCTGATAAGCCTCTTCCTCACCGCCCAGGTCGCGGCGGAACAGGTCCTTGTCCAGGTGAGCGCCGGTGGTGGCGTCCCAGAAGCGGCAGGTGTCGGGGCTGATCTCGTCGGCCAGCACGATGGTGCCATCGGCAAGGCGGCCGAACTCCAGCTTGAAGTCGATGAGGCGGATGCCAAAGCCCAGCAGGTACTCGCTGAGGATGCTGTTCACCTTGAAGGCGTACTCGCTGATGGTGTCAATTTCGGCCTGAGTGGCAAGGCCCAGGGCCAGCGCATGGTAGTGGTTGATGAGGGGATCGTGCAGATCGTCGTTCTTGTAGCTGAACTCCAGGGTGGGGCACTTCAGAACGGTGCCCTCGGGCACGCCCAGGCGCTTGGTGAAACTGCCGGCGGCCACGTTGCGCACGATGACCTCCAGAGGCACGATCTGGACCTTCTTCACCAGGGTCTCACGGTCGCTGAGCTCCTCCACGAAGTGGGTGGGAACGCCCTTTTCCTCCAGCATCTTCATCAGGTTGTTGGACAGGCGGTTGTTCACCACGCCCTTGCCCCGGATGGTGCCCTTCTTGGCGCCGTCGCCGGCGGTGGCGTCGTCCTTATAATCCACGATGACCAGGTTCGCGTCGTCGGTGGCGAACACTTTCTTGGCTTTGCCTTCGTACAGCTGCTCCATCTTTTTCATCGTTATACTCTCCTTTTTATTATAAAAGTTCATGATGGGTTTTTATCACAGCTCGGCAAGCTGGGCCTGCAGGGCTTCTTCCTTTTTGGCGATCTGGGCGGCCATGGCGGCGCGGTCGGCGGCAAGAAGGGCGGCCAGGCGCTCGTCGGTGACGGCCAGGATCTGGGCGGCCAGCACGGCGGCGTTCTTCGCGCCGTTCAGCGCCACGGTGGCCACGGGGATGCCGCTGGGCATCTGCACGGTGGCAAGCAGAGCGTCCAGCCCGTCCACAGCGCCGCCCTTCATGGGAATGCCCACCACCGGCAGGGTGGTGTTGGCGGCAACGGCGCCCGCCAGATGAGCGGCCATGCCCGCCGCGCACAGGATGACGCCAAAGCCCTTGTCCCGGGCAGTTTTGGAGAATTCCGCCGCCTCGGCGGGGGTGCGGTGGGCGCTGAGGATGTGGGCCTCGAAGGGGATGTCCAGCCGTTTCAGCTCGGCGCAGGCGGCTTTCACCACCGGCCAGTCGCTGTCGCTGCCCATCAAAACGGCCACTTTTTTCGTCTGTGTCACCTTTGTTCGACCTCCCTGTTTTACAAAAAGAAAAGGCGTGGTGCGCACTTACACCACGGCCTTTGGTTTACTTTGTGATAGGGGTGCTCTTTCCCCGCTGCTTACGGATGCGGCACTTCGCCCCGCCACGGGAACCGGGCCGCCCGAAGAAACAACGTCCCATGCCGCGCACCTCCTGCAAAAAAATCTTGCCCACCGCCGCAAAGTGCGGCGCGCGGGCGTGCTTTCTACCCTTTCAGTTTAAAGGGTGCGGCGGCAAAATGCAACCAGTTTCGCACCCCCGAAAACATTTTCAGAACATTTGCTTCGGGCGCATTGTTTTCCCCGCCCTTTTTTGGCACGATTACCAATCAAATCGCTTGGTAGTCATACTTTCCCGGCGGTGATGGCGGCGTATTTTGCGCCGGTGACGGCCAGCAGATCGGCGGGGGCGAGCTCCACCTGGGCCCCGATGCGCCCGGCGCTGACCATGATGGTCTCCTTGTCCTCGGCGGAGGCGTCCACCGTGGTGACAAAGGCCTTTTTCATGCCCACCGGGCTGCACCCGCCCCGGATATAGCCGGTGGTCTTGAGCAGGTCGGCCACATGGAGCATGGCCACGCTCTTCTCCCCCACCGCCCGGGCGGCGGCTTTCAGGTCCAGTTCTTCCGCCACCGGGATGACGAACACATAAAAGGCCCGGCTGGCCCCCTGGGTCACCAGCGTTTTGAACACCCGCGCCGGGTCCTGCCCCAGCTTTGCCGCCACGGCCACGCCGTCGATGGCCCCGTCGGAATGGTCGTACTCGTGGAACGTATAATTCACCTTCGCCTTGTCCAGCATGCGCATGGCGTTGGTCTTGGGCTGCGCCATTGTTTCTTTCCCCTTTTTGCCGCCGCGGCCGTCGGGCCGGGCGCTTTTTTCTTTTATTGTAGCACGGGATGCAAGGGGGGCGCTTTTTCTTGACAAAGCATGCGGGGCGTGCTATGCTTTGCACAAATCTTTCGAACGCGCGAGGTGCGCCATGACCGCTCTGTTTACCGCCGGCATGTATTATTACGGCTTTTCCTTCATGATGGGGAAAGGTCTTGTTTGCTGCGGTCAGCCGGGAGTGTAAGGGCGCCGGGGGGCGCGTTCCAACGCACAAAACCACCGGGAAGCCTGCGGCAGCAGGCTTCCCGGTTTTTTGTTTTGACAAACAAGGGGGTTTTTCCAAATGATCATCATTCTGAAGCAGAACGCCGACCAGGCGGCGGTGAAGGACCTTTGCAGAGAGCTGGAGGGCCGGGGGCTTTCCATCCACGAGAGCCAGGGCGCGGAGACCCACATTCTGGGCCTTGTGGGCGACACCAAATCCATCGCCGAGAGCTGGCTGCGGGCCAGTCCGGTGGTGGAGGACGTGCGCCGGGTGAGCGAGCCCTACAAAAAGGCCAACCGCAAGTTCCACCCGGAGGACACGGTGGTGAACGTGAGCGGCGTGAAGGTGGGCGGCGGGCACTTCGCTGTCATCGCCGGGCCCTGCAGCGTGGAGAGCGAAAGCCAGATCGGGACGGTGGCCGCCTCGGTGCAGGCGGCGGGGGCCAAACTTCTGCGGGGCGGCGCCTTCAAGCCCCGCACCTCTCCCTACTCCTTCCAGGGCATGCGGGCGGAAGGGCTGGAGCTGCTGCGCCACGCCCGGGCAAAGACCGGCATGCCCATCGTGACCGAGATCATGAACAACGAGCATCTGCCCCTCTTCGCCGACGTGGACCTCATCCAGATCGGCGCGCGGAACATGCAGAACTTCGAGCTGCTCAAGGCCGTGGGCCGCAGCGGGCGGCCGGTGCTCCTCAAGCGCGGGCTTTCCGCCACGCTGGAAGAGCTGGTGATGAGCGCCGAGTACATCATGGCCGAGGGCAACGACCAGGTCATTCTGTGCGAGCGGGGCATCCGCACCTTTGAGACCAGCATGCGCAACACGCTGGACATCAGCGCCGTGCCCATGCTGAAGAAGATGACCCACCTGCCGGTGGTCATCGACCCCAGCCACGCGGCGGGCATTGCCTGGATGGTCCAGCCGCTGGCGGCCGCCGCGGTGGCCGCCGGAGCGGACGGCCTGATGGTGGAGGTGCACAACGACCCCGCCCACGCTCTGTGCGACGGGGCCCAGAGCCTGACGCCGGCGCAGTTCTCCGCTTTGATGGACAAGCTGCGCCCGCTGGTGAGCCTGATGGGCAAGACGCTGGACTGAATCGCCTTGCAACGCCGGCACAGATAGGCTAAAATAATAAAGTAACGTGTTTTTTTCCGCCCGCCGGGCGGAACTTCTATGGGGAGGGTTTTAAAATGGATCTGCATCTCAACAGCATCTGCGTACAGGGCGGCTACACGCCGGGCAACGGCGAACCCCGCCAGGTGCCCATCATCCAGAGCACTACTTTTAAATACGCCACCAGCGAGGACATGGGCAAACTGTTCGACCTGGAGGCCAGCGGCTACTTCTACAGCCGGCTGCAGAACCCCACCTGCGACACGGTGGCCGCCAAAATTTGCGCGCTG
>DXBV01000074.1 GCA_019116345.1 Candidatus Allofournierella merdipullorum
AAGTCCACCCTGCTGCAGGTGCTGGACGGGCACAGGCGGCCCTCGTCCGGCATGGTGCGGCTGGGGCAGGGGGCGCGTCCCAGCATCTTTACCCAGCAGCAGGCACGCCGTGCCGGGCGGGTGATTGACGCCATCTGGGATAAGTATCCCCGCTTTACCGAACTGGAAGTGCGCAGCCACCTGGCAAGATTCAATTTCCGGGGTGAGGATGTATTCAAACCCTGTTCGAATCTGTCTGGCGGCGAGCTGGGACGGCTTCGCCTGGCCGAGATGGTACTGGAACGGCCCAATCTCCTGTTTATGGACGAGCCCACCAACCATCTGGACATTTATACGCGGGAAAGCCTGACCCAGGCACTGGCGGCCTATGAGGGGGCGCTGGTGCTGGTAACCCATGACCGGTATCTGATGCAGACCCTGGCGTGCCCGATTCTTTACATAGAAGACGGAAAAGCCGTGCGATATGGATCCTTTGCCGCCCTGATGAACCGGAACAAAGGCGAAGAGCTGCCGGCCGCAAAGGAGCCTGCCGCGCCTGCGCGTCCCGCTTACGGAAAAGAGCAGCGCAAACGGCGGGCGGATCTGCGTGCCCGGCTGAAAGCAGTGGAGGATGAGATCGAAGCGGTCAGCGCCAAGGTAGTGGAGCTGGAGAACGAGATCAACTCGCCGGAAGTCCTGCGCGACCATGTTCTGCTGCGGGATAAATGCGACGAGCTGGAAGATACCCGCTTCCATCAGCAGGAATTGTTTGACGAGTGGGAGAAGCTGCTGGAAGAGCAGGAGCAGATGGAAAGGGAGGAATAGTTTTGCCGCCGCGCGCCAGAGAGCAGCTGGAAACGCCCCGGCTGATTATTCGCGACTTTGTGCCCGGGGATGCCGCCGATCTGCACGAGATCCTGGGAGATCCTGAGACCATGAAATACTGCGAACCCGCCTATGATTTTGAAAAAACCAGGCGGTTTCTGGCCTCTTTTTGTATCGCCCGCGGCGGCGCGATGGCAGCGGTTCATAAGCAAAGCGCCAAGGTAATCGGATATATGCTGTTCAACGAAACAAGCCCCCGAGAATATGAACTTGGCTGGTTCATCAACCGGCGCTTTTGGCGGCAGGGCTATGCGTTTGAAGCCTGCCAGGCTCTGATTGACTATGCGTTCAACGTATTGGGGGCACAAAAGGTCTTTGCCGAAACCGTTGACCCGGTAGGATCCATAGGCCTGATGCAAAAACTGGGGATGCGCCCGGAAGAGCTTCAGCATGATCCGCTGAACAAAACAACACGGTATATCTATGCACTGAAAAACACAGAAAGGGAAGTGTTGATATGAAGTTCAAAAAAACGGTGGTTTTGTCCTTCAGCCCCACGGGCGGTACCGCAAAGGCGGCACGCTTGCTGGCAGAGGGCCTGGCACAGCCGGTAGAATTCCTGGATGTGACGGCAATGGCGGCAGAGCATGACTTTCAGCCCGGTACGCTGGCGGTGCTGGCGGTTCCGGTATATGGCGGCCGTGTCCCGGAACCGGCGCTGGAACGCATCCGGGCCTGCCGCGGCAACGGCACGCCGGCTGTTCTGGCGGCGGTGTACGGAAACCGGGAGTTTGAGGATGCGCTTCTCGAACTGGAAGAGACGGCCCGGAACAGCGGCTTTGTGCCGGTGGCCGGTGCCGCGCTGATTGCCGAGCACTCCATCTTCCGCAAGGTGGCTGCGGGCCGTCCGGATGACAAGGATGCCGCCGCAATCGCGGATTTTGCAGCGGCCATTTCTGCGCGCCTTGAAGCGGCAGGCGACGTGGGGCAGATCCCTGCGCCAGAATTTCCGGGAAACCGGCCCTACCGTAAGTTTGACGGTGTGCCAATGAAGCCCAAGGCAGGCTCTGCCTGCATTCGCTGTGGGCGCTGCGCCGCCGGATGCCCGGTGCAGGCAATCCCGGCTTCTGCGCCGGACCAGACCGACACCTCCAAATGCATCACCTGCATGCAGTGTGTGCGCAACTGCCCCACCGGGGCGCGGCAGCTGAACAAGCTGATGTTTGTTGCGGCTGAAGCCGGCTTTGTGGCGAAAAACAGCGCCCGCAAGGAGCCTAAGCTGTATCTGTAAACGATTAAAAGCCCGTTCGCTTAACAATAAGCGGACGGGCTTTTTGTATGTTTTCCTGCAAAGGGTATCACAGTCTGGCATTCCTGACGGTACGCGACAAAACAAAACTTGACATTGTCGATATTCGATAATATAATAATGGCAGAAATATCGATATTCGACATTTGAGACCGGGAGGTGCTGCATGCCACGGGAAAAGTTCAAGACCCTCACGGAACAGATGTACTATATTCTGCTCTGTCTGGCGCAGGAATGCTGCGGTATGGATATTATGGACAAAGTTCCGGAAATGACCGGCGGGCGGGTAAAAGTTGGTTCCGGCACCCTCTATAATCTGCTGGAGCAGTTTCTGGATGCAGAAATGATCCGGGAAACCCGCTGCGAAGGACGTCGGCGCAGCTACATTCTCACCGCAAAAGGCCGCCGCTTACTGGACGAAGAGTATCAGCGCCTGTGTGCGCAGGCGCAGGATTATCGCCGGATCCTGGGCGAGGAGGTGCCCCGATGAAAAACAAAAAATGGGAAATCCCGATGTTCTCCTTTTATGACCATACTGGTATGGAGCACCATCTGGAAAAGCGGGCCCGGCAGGGCTGGCTGCTGGAAAAGATGTCCGGCCTGGGCTGGACCTACCGGCGCATTCCGCCGCAGCCCCTTACTTACACGGTCAGCTACTTCAATCAGGAGTCTCTTTACGAACCGGAACCCTCCGAACAGCGCCAAAGCTTTCAGGATTTCTGCGAACACGCAGGGTGGAAGCTGGCCGCCGCATCGCCCTGGGCTCAGGTGTTTTACAACGAACGTCCTGATCCTGTCCCTATCGAAACCGATCCGGAACTGGAACTGGCCAGCATCCAGCGGGCGGCCAAAAAGGCGCTGCCAGCCTATATTATGACCATCCTGGCAGGTATTTGGCTGGGAGGGGGCTGGATCTGGCAATTTATTCTGGACCCGGTTGATCTGCTGGTCAGCCCCAACTGGGCGGCGACAGGGTTCTGTTTTGGCCTGTTGGCTGTCTATATGGTCACGGACCTGGTCTTTTATTACCGCTGGCGAAGAAAGGCGATCCGGGCGGCCCAGCATGGCGAGTTCCTGCCAACCCGGGGCCTCTACAAGCTGCATTATGTGCTGCTGGTTTTGTCGGCAGTTAGCTTTGTTTACTGGGCACTGATGGTAACAACGCCCGGCCTGCGGGGGTTTATCCTGATTTATCTGCTTTTGATAGCGGTATTGTCGGCCCTGACGGCCTGGGTACGGCGTACCCTCCAGCGCCGCCGCGTCTCGGCCGGAGTTAACCGGGGGGTTACGCTTGCGGTCAGTATCGGGCTCTCGCTGGCGCTGTTCAGCGCGCTGTTTATCGGTATGTTTGCCGCGATCCGAAACGGTTGGGTGCGGCTGGACGGGGATGTCCACACCTCCACTACCTATGAATGGAACGGCCAAACGGTGGTTGCCTATTCCGACCCGCTCCCGCTTACGGTGGAAGACCTGACCGGCATCACAGCGGAAGGATATTCCCGTCACTGGGAAACCGAAGCCTCGCTTTTGCTGAAACGGGAAAAAGGGGAGCAGCGGGCCCGTTACGACGTAGAAGAGGACCTGCCGCGGCTGGGGTATGTCCGATATACCACCCGCTTTTCGGCCATCTACGAGCTGTGCCTGAACGAGCTGCTCCGCGATCATGAGGACTGGAATGTGCCGGGAACCCCCTCCGAGCAGTGGATGCAGTACCGGCCCATTGACGCGGCTGCGTGGGGGGCGCAGAATGCCTGGCAGTTGTATATGGGCAGCGAACCTATGGATTGCTATATTCTCACCTGGCCGGACAGGATTGTTCAGCTGGAGCCCGACTGGCTTCTGGATGAGGAGCAAATGGCGATTGCTGGCCAAAAACTGGCGGCTTAATCAAAAATAAACGGCGCCGATCAAACAGAAAAGTTTCTGCTTGATCGGCGCCGTTTGTTTTTATCGCAGGTAATTCCGCAGCGGTTCCAGATTTTCCCGTGCATCGTGTACGCCCAGGTCATAGGCGGTTTGCAGCTTTTGCGGATCCTTTTCGATCCGCTTTACCGCAACCGGCTGAGAAGGACGGATCACAAATGCCTTCCCGTCCGATTCCCATTGCTTCAGCACATCAATGGAGCGGTTGTATAAAATATGCCGTTCCCGCAGCCGTGCGGCAACCGCCGGATAGTTTCGGCTGTACAGCCGGATTAGAAAGGGAGACATAGGTGCCTTTCTGTATTCCATATCCCGGGTCAGAATTACGACCAGACGGTCACAGCCCTGTCGGGAAAGCCACTCAAAGGGGATACTGTCCGAAATGCCGCCGTCCAGATACCGCTGCCCGCCGATTTCCACCGGGCGGGATACCATCGGCATGGAGCCGGAAGCCCGCAGTACATCCATCTGTTCAAATACGCTGTGGATCTGCACATATTCCGGCTCGCCGCTGTCTACGTTGGTAATCACGGCATAAAAAGGAATCCCGGAACGGCGAAACGCCTCGTCGTCGAAGGGATCCAGCCGACGGGGAACTTCTTCATAGGCGTATCGGGTGCTCACGATATTGCCCTCCCGCAGAAGAGGCAGGATTCCCATATACGCCCGATCGCCGTTGAATCGCTTATTGTACCGGATCACGCGGCCTTTCTGCGCGGAAAGATAGTTTACCCCGAACAATGCCCCGGCGGAAACACCTGCCACGCAGTCGGCCTGAATTCCTTCTTCCAAAAACACATCCAGAACACCGGCGGTATACATGCCCCGCATGGCGCCGCCCTCCAAAACCAATCCTGTTTTCATAGTTCTCTCCTTATCCGTTCTTTGTATGGTAATTCGGATTTGACCGTTTGTCAAGCCGGGAACAGACACCTTTTGGGCACCTACGCTGTTTTGACAGCCTTTTCCTTGCCGTGGGTGTACACTCAAAAACAGGGGAGGGGACACGCCGGTATGAAAATCATCATCTATCTGGATATCCTGCTGCTGGTCAACTTTCTTACAGGTTACCTGCTGCTTTGCGCAGCCGGTCATCTGGCAGGCAGCGAAACATCCGGGCTTCGCCTCTTGGCGGGCGGCCTGGCCGCCGCGGCCGCGTCGCTGCTGATGCTGCTTCCGCCGCTCCCTGTACCGCTCCAGCTAATGAGCAAAGCGCTTGTGGGGGCCTTTGTGGTGCGCACTGCATTCTCCTGGCGGGGCTGGCGCATGTTTGGCCGGCAGGCGGCCTGGTTTTTGCTGCTGAATCTGATTGCGGCAGGCAGCTGTCTGTTGCTATCCCTTCGCTGCGGGATTCCGGGCCTTCAGGTAAATAACCTGACCGTTTATCTGAATCTGCCGCCCATGCTGCTGTTAGGCTGTATTCTGGCGGTTTATGGCATTGTGCGCACACTGCTGTTTCTGTTCGGCGCCCCCCGCCCGGCGGAAATCTGGCAGCTTCGAGTTTCTTTGGAGCCGGGGCGCACGCTCAGTCTTCCGCTTCTGCACGACACCGGCTTTTTTCTGAAAGATCCCTACAGCGGGGCCCAGGCAGTTCTGGTGGAATACGCCCCCTGTGCCGGGCAGCTTCCGCCGGATCTGCGCGCCTGTCTGGAAGGGTGCTTTTATCAGGAACAGTGGCCGGAACCGCCGCCCGGCCGGGCGATACGGATTCTGGAGTGCCGCACTGCCTCCGGGCGCCGGCTCCTGCCCGCACTGTGCGTAAAAGACGCAGCGCTTTCCCGGCAGCACCAGACAATCCGGCCGGGGGAACTGACCATTGTATTCAGCCCGGAACACAGCATGGGCGGAAGATTCTGCGGCCTGTTTGGCACAGATCTTCTGACCAGCCGGCCGGCAACACGAAAAGGAGAGGATGGAAGATGGATTTCGGTGGGGTAAAAGCAAAAATCAAAGGAATATGCCGGCACTTGTGGAGGGTGCTCCGCATGCCGGACCCGGTTTACTACATCAACGGGCCGGAAACACTGCCGCCTCCGCTGACACCGGAAGAAGAAAAGATGGTGTTTGCCGGATTGGAGGAGGGCAGGGCCAGCTGCCGGGATATCCTGATTACCCACAATCTGCGGCTGGTGGTCTACATAGCCAAAAAGTTTGAAAGCAGCAATCTTCCGGTGGAGGATGTAATCTCGATCGGAACCATCGGCCTGATCAAAGCCGTCAATACCTTTGCCCCTTCAAGAAACATCAAGCTGGCCACCTATGCCAGCCGATGCATTGAAAACGAAATCCTGATGTACCTGCGAAAAGCCTCCAACCGCCGTCAGGAAACCAGCATTGACGAACCGCTGAATACCGACGGGGAAGGCAATGAGCTGCTTCTGTCCGATGTGCTGGGCACCGACCAGGACCAGATCAGTGTGCAGCTGGAACAGGATGCGGAACGGGATATGCTGCGCGCGGCGGTCAACCGGCTGGATGAGCGGGAGCGCTGCATCATGCAGATGCGCTTTGGCCTGGAGGACGGCAAGGAGCATACGCAGAAAGAGGTGGCCGATGCCATCGGTATTTCCCAAAGCTATATATCCCGGCTGGAAAAGCGAATTATCCGCCGTTTGCGGCTGGAATTGGAAAGCGCTACCTGACCAGAAGAGGGAAGAACCCTTTCCGCATACAGAAAAAGAGAGAATGGCGTTTTGCAACGCACATTCTCTCTTTTTTGCTTCATTCAGCAGAGATAGTAAGATCCCAGGATCTTACTTCACCATGTTGGCGATCTCCTCAGCGAAGTTGTCCTCGCGCTTCTCCAGGCCTTCGCCCTTCTCGTAGCGCACGAACTTCACGATCTTGATCTCGCCGCCCAGCTCCTTGCCAACCTTCTCGGTGTACTTGGAAACAGACAGGTCGGGATCCTTGACGAACTCCTGATCCACCAGGCAGTTCTCCTTGTAGAACTTGCCGATGCGGCCCAGAACCATCTTCTCCTTGATGGCGTCGGGCTTGTTGGCGTTCTTCGGATCGTTGGCGATCTGAGCCAGCAGGATTTCCTTCTCCTTCTCGATCACGGAAGCGGGAACTTCGCTCTCGCACACATAGCCGGGGTTGGCGGCGGCGATCTGCATGGCGATGTCCTTGCCGTAAGCGGCAAACTCAGCCTTGGCAGCCACTTCATCGCTGGTCTCAAAGTTCACCAGAACAGCATGAGTGCCGCCGGCATGGATGTAAGCAGCGCAAACACCCTCATAGCGGGCAAAACGACGGATCTTGATGTTCTCGCCGATAACCAGGATCTTGTCCTTCAGAGCGGCCTCAACGGTGTCGTCACCCATCTTGCAGGCCAGCAGGGCTTCCACATCGGCGGGAGCCTGCTTCGCGATCACGTCAGCCACGTCCTTGACGAAAGTCTGGAACATCTCGTTCTTGGCCACGAAGTCGGTCTCAGCGTTGACCTCCAGGATCACGCCCACCTTGCACTCGCTGCAGTAGCTGGCGTACACCATGCCTTCAGCGGCGATGCGGCTGGCTTTCTTCTGCGCGGCGGCCAGGCCTTTCTCACGCAGGTACTCGATCGCCTTCTCGAAGTTGCCGTCAGCCTCGGTCAGGGCCTTCTTGCAGTCCATCATGCCGCAGCCGGTCTGCTCGCGCAGGTTCTTGACGTCTTGTGCAGTAAAAGCCATTTGTCTTTACCCCTTTCTAATCCTTTACGTTTACCCGAATCAGGCCTCAGCAGCCTCTTCCACGGTCTCGGTGCCGGCGTTGTTCTGCTCGCCCTGACGGCCTTCCAGAACAGCGTCGGCCATAGCGCCGGCGATCAGCTTGACAGCGCGGATCGCGTCGTCGTTGCCGGGGATGACGTAGTCGATCTCATCGGGGTTGCAGTTGGTGTCCACGATAGCCACGATGGGGATGTTCAGCTTGCGGGCCTCGGAAACAGCGATGCGCTCCTTGTGGGGGTCAACAATGAACATAGCCTTGGGCAGGCCGTTCATGTTCTTCACACCACCCAGGAACTTCTCCAGCTTCTCGATCTCCAGCTGCAGCTTGACAACTTCCTTCTTGGGCAGCAGATCGAAGGTGCCGTCTTCGCTCATCTTCTTCAGCTGATCCAGACGGTCGATGCGCTTGCGGATGGTGCGGAAGTTGGTCAGCATACCACCCAGCCAGCGGGCGTTCACATAGTGCATGCCGCAGCGGGTAGCCTCGTCGCGGATGGACTCCTGAGCCTGCTTCTTGGTGCCGACGAACAGGATCTCGCCGCCGTTGGCGGAGATCTCACGAACGAAGTTGTAGGCCTCGTCCAGCTTCTTCACGGTCTTCTGCAGGTCGATGATGTAGATGCCGTTGCGCTCGGTGAAGATGTACTTCGCCATCTTGGGGTTCCAGCGGCGGGTCTGATGACCGAAATGCACGCCGGCTTCCAGGAGCTGCTTCATAGATACTACTGCCATTGTCAAATCCTCCAATAAAATTGTTTTTCCTCCGCATTGCCTGCATGCTTTTCAACCTTTTCAGGCACAAAAAAGCAAAGCAATGCGTGCGTAGTGCCGATATAGTATACCACAAGGAAAAGCGGATTACAAGCAGTTTTTTCGCTTTTTTGCAGCCTTTTTTCAGTTTTCCAGCGTGAGATCTCCCGGCCGGATCCAGCCGCGGCGGCGGAAAAGCGTCCCCAGCAGCCAGCACAACACCGCCGGCAGCACGACGCAGATCAGCGCAAGGCCCGCCCAGTCGAAGGCGGTAACGGCTTCTTTCGTGCCCGCGGCGATGTCCGCTACCCAGCCGCTGTAAACGCCGATGGGCCCCACCAGGCCGCAGGTGCCCATGCCGGACGACACCGCCGGCCCGTTCATTTCAAGGCGGAAAACGCAGGTGGCCAGCGGGCCGGTGACAGCGCTTGCCAGAATGGCCGGCAGCCAGATACGGGGATTTTTGAGAATGTTGCCCATCTGCAGCATGGAGGTGCCCAGGCCCTGGCTGACAAGGCCGCCCCAGCGGTTCTCTTTAAAGGAGAGCACCGCGAAGCCTACCATCTGGGCGCAGCAGCCGGCCACTGCCGCACCGCCGGCAAGACCGGTGAGAGAAAGGGCCGCGCAGATGGCCGCCGAAGAGATGGGCAGCGTGAGGGCAATGCCGATGACCACGCTGACAACAATGCCCATGACAAGAGGCTGCTGTTCGGTGGCCCACATGATGACCGCACCCACGCCGGAGGCCGCCTTACCGATGGCCGGGGCCCACCACATGGCCAGCGCAGTGCCCACGAAGATGGTCACGAAGGGAGTGACAAGAATGTCCACCTTTGTTTCTTTGGAGACGAGTTTGCCTGCCTCACAGGCAAGGATGGCGATGATGAGCACCGCCAGCGGGCCGCCCGCGCCGCCCAGACTATTGGCCGCCTGGCCCACGGTGATGAGCGAGAACAGCACCAGCGCCGGGGCATTCAGCGCGAACCCGATGCTCACCGCCATAGCGGGTCCCGCCACCGCCGAGGCGTAGCCGCCCATCTGGGTGAGCAGGTCCAGCCCCAACTGGGTGCCCGCCGTGTTCAGGATGGTACCGATGAGCAGCGAGGCGAACAGGCCCTGGGCCATGGCGCCCATGGCGTCCACTCCGTATCGCTTGGCGCTGATCTGCACGTTTTTGGCCGAGGCATAGGCTTTGACCGCCGCAAGTGCGCCGGCCAGCCGGCCGCGAAGGCTTTTTTGCCCCATATCGTCCCTGTCGTTTGTTTTCATGGTTTTCTCCCCTTCCCCGCTCTGTGAAAACTGTAGCATATTGTACCCTTTGGCAGGATTTTGTCAAGTGCCGCGAAAGCCCTTGAAGACGGGATTTCCTTTTGCTATACTGAATGAAAATGCTGAATGAAGAGGTGTCGCTGACCGTGTATATACAATATTATAAGGAGCCGAGCGAATATCTGAAGCGGGAGATGGAATTCAAGGTCTACGGCCATGGCGGCCCGGTGTGTCTTGCGTTCAGCTGCGAGGGCGGCCGCTTCTATGACTGGGAGGACCGGGGCCTTGTGGGCGCGCTGGGCTTTCTGATCGATGCCGGGCGGCTGCGCCTTGTCTGCGCCGACAGCATCGACGCCGAGAGCTGGCTTTCCGACAGAGAGGGCCGTGTCCGGGCAGAAACGCAGGAACGCTGGTTCTGCTGGCTCACCCGGGAGCTGGCGCCCCGTGTGCGGGAACTGTGCGGTGTGCCCGAGGATGAAAAGCTTCTTGTCGCCGGCATCAGTCTGGGCGCCGGCCATGCGGCAAACCTCTACCTGCGGCGGCCCGCTCTGTTCGGCGGTGCGCTTTGCCTTTCCGGCAGCTACACCGCCCGCGGCTGGTTCGGCGGATACGCCGACGACCTGACCCTCCGCAACAGTCCCGCCGACTATCTGCGTCTCATCTCCGCCGCCCAGCTGAAGGAGTACACCGGTCCTTTCCTGCTCTGCTGCGGGCAGGGCCCCTATGAGGACCGCTTCCTGGACGAGACAAAAGCCTTTGCCGCCTCTCTGGATGCAAAGCAGCTTCCGGTAAGCGTCGACCTCTGGGGCGACGATGTGACCCACGACTGGCCCTGGTGGCAAAAAGAGCTTGCGGTGCTCTTCCCCCGCATGCTGGAAACCGAATGATCTTTCGGCCGTGCAGAGTTCTGCACGGCCTTTTTTGTTGTTTTTGCACAATGCTCCGTCTTTCATTCACCCTCCCCTTGTGAGAAGCACCGATTTCTTCTTTTTTGTGTTGTAACCCTTGCATTTCGCGATTTTGTATGCTATCATTTTAGCATAGTAAAGCAATAAAGCACATTGCTTATGGGAGGGAATCGTAATGAAAAAGGTTGTATCGTTGATCGCGGCGGCGGCGATGGCCGCCACTCTGCTGGCCGGCTGTGGCCAGACCGGTGAGTCCGACTGGGAGTACGTGAAGGACAAAGGCACGATGAAGATCGGCATTACCCTGTTTGAGCCGATGAACTACTACGATCCCGAGGATCCCGACAAACTGATCGGCTTTGACACCGAACTGGCCGAGGCCGTTTGCGAAAAGCTGGGCGTGACGCCGGAGTTCGTGGAGATCGACTGGGACCAGAAGGTGTTCGAGCTGCAGAGCAAAAACATCGACTGCATCTGGAACGGCATGACCATCAAGGACGATCTGAAGGAAAACATGGACTTCTCGATGCCCTACAGCGGCAACATGCAGGTCTGCGTGATCAACAGCGCCAACGCCGATGTTTACACCGATCTGGCCAGCATGGCGAACGCAAAGATCGTGGTGGAAGCCGGCAGCGCGGGCCAGTCCAGCGTTGAGGCGGAAGATGCTTTGCAGAACGCCGAAGTAACCACCCTGCAGGCCCAGCGCGATACCCTGCTGGAGCTGAAATCCGGCACCGCTGACGTAGCGGTCATCGATGCGGTGATGGCTTACGCCTCCGTGGGTGAGGGCACCAGCTACGCCGACCTGATGGTGGTGGACGGCATTGAGCTTTCCAAAGAAGAATACGGCATCGGCCTGCGCAAGGGCAGCGACATGACCGAAAAGATCAATGAAGCGCTGCAGCAGCTGACCGACGACGGCACCGTGGCCGCTCTGGCCGAGAAATATCCGTCCGTGCTGGTCACGCTGGAGCCCTCCGCCTGACCGCCTCCTGCTTTTGACGAACCATTTGAACCAAAAAGCCGCGCCGTCCGAGGCACCAAAGCCCCGGGCGGCGCAGGTTTGACTAAAGGGCGGCCCTGCCGGGGCCAAAAGGAGTTTTACGTCCATGTCGTTTTGGGAAGTTACTCTGGAACTGCTGAAAGGATTTCAGGCCACCGTCATCATTTTTGCCGGTACTCTTGCGGCAGCGCTGCCGCTGGGTCTGGCGGTGTGCTTTGGTTCCATGTGCCGCTTTGCGCCGCTGCGCTGGCTCACCCGCACCTTCATCTGGATCATCCGCGGCACGCCCCTCATGCTGCAGGTCATCGTGGTGTATTATGTGCCCGGTCTCGCCTTCGGCATACCGATCGAAAACCGGCTTGGCGCGGTGCTGGCGGCCTTTATCATCAATTACGCGGCCTACTTCTCTGAGATTTACCGAGGAGGCATCGAGGGTATCCCCCAGGGGCAGTGGGAGGCCGGCCAGGTGCTGGGCATGACCCGGGGGCAGATCTTCCGCAAGGTGGTGCTGCTGCAGGTGATCAAGCGCATCCTTGCCCCCATGAGCAACGAGATCATCACTCTGGTAAAAGACACCAGTCTTGCCCGGGTCATCGGCATCGGCGAGGTCATCCGCGCAGCGCAGGACATCACCACTCAGCGGGCGCTGCTGTGGCCGCTGTTCTACACCGGTGTGTTCTATCTCGTCTTCAACGGCGGTCTGACGCTGCTGTTCGGGTGGGCCGAGAAAAAGCTGAATTATTACAAGGGGTAACGGGATATGGCGATTTTGGAAGTAAAGGGTCTTCGAAAGGCCTTTGGCAGCACGCAGGTGCTGAAGGGAGTGGACCTCTCGCTGGAACAGGGTCAGGTGCTCTCCATCATTGGTTCCTCCGGCAGCGGCAAGACCACCCTCCTGCGCTGCCTGAATTTTCTGGAAACGCCCGATGCGGGTGAGCTGTATGTAAAGGGCGAAGAGCTTTGGGGGCCTGCATGCACCCAGCCGGTGCGTCAAAAACGGCTGCACTTCGGCCTTGTGTTTCAGAACTTCAATCTCTTTCCTCAATATACCGCATTGCAGAATGTGACCCTGGCCATGGATCTGCTGGCCCGGGAAAAGCTGGGCAAAGCCGGAGCCAGGCAGGCTGAAGAGGAAAACCGCGAAAAGGCCCAGGCGCTTCTGGCACGGGTTGGCCTTGCCGACAAGATGGGGCTTTATCCCTTCCAGCTCTCCGGCGGGCAGCAGCAGCGGGTTGCCATCGCCCGGGCGCTGGCGCTGAAACCGGACATCCTGTGCTTTGACGAACCCACCAGCGCTCTGGACCCGGAGCTCACCGGCGAGGTGCTGCGGGTCATCAAGGGGCTGAAAAGCAAGGACACCACCATGATCGTGGTGACGCACGAGATGGAATTTGCCCGCAACGTCTCCGACCGCGTCATTTTTATGGCGGACGGTGTGGTCGAAGAAGAGGGCGCTCCGGAGGACGTATTCGGCGCTCCGAAGAGCGAAAAAGCCCGGCTCTTTCTGGCAAACAGCATCCGTCCCGCCTTTTGAGCCGACCTCTTTCGAGGCGCTTTCCTCTTGTGCATCGGCAGTGAATGTGGTATTGTTTAAACGGTGTTTCACCACAGCGGCGGCGGTGTTTCCCGCCGCCTGTTTTTGTTGAAAGCGCCTGTTTTCGGGCGTTTTGCGCTTCACACTTTTTGAAATTGGAGGGATTAGATATGATCCGAATCGGAATTATGGGTTACGGAAATCTGGGTCGGGGCGTGGAATACGCCGTTGCTCAGAACCCGGATATGCAGCTGGCCGCCGTTTTCACCCGGCGCGACCCGGCCTCGATTCAGACGGTGACCGCCGGCGTGCCCGTGCTGGCTGCCGACAAAGCCTGCGAAATGAAGGACCAGATCGACGTGATGATTCTGTGCGGTGGCAGCGCCACCGACCTGCCCAAGCAGACCCCCGCGATGGCCCGCTGGTTCAACGTGGTGGACAGCTTTGACACCCACGCCTGCATCCCGGAGCACTTCGCCGCCGTGGACGCCGCCGCCAAAGAGGCCGGCACCCTGGCGCTGATCTCCGCCGGCTGGGACCCGGGCCTGTTCTCGCTGAACCGGGTGTATGCCGGCGCGGTGCTGCCCCAGGGCGAAAGCTACACCTTCTGGGGCAAGGGCGTGAGCCAGGGCCATTCCGACGCCATCCGCCGCATCGAGGGCGTGCAGGATGCCCGACAGTACACCGTTCCGGTGGAAAGCGCGCTGGAAGCGGTGCGCAGCGGCGCTCAGCCTGCTCTGACCACCCGTCAGAAGCACACCCGCGAGTGCTTTGTGGTGGCCAAGCCCGGCGCGGACACCGCCCGCATCGAAAAAGAGATCAAGGAGATGCCCAACTACTTCGCCGACTATGACACCACCGTTCACTTCATCAGTCAGGAAGAGCTGCTGCGCGACCATGCGGGCCTGCCCCACGGCGGCATTGTCATCCGCAGCGGCAAGACCGGCAAGGACGGCGCGAACACCCATGTGATCGAATACAAGCTGACGCTGGACTCCAACCCCGAGTTCACCTCCAGCATTCTGGTCGCCTGCGCCCGGGCAGTCTGGCGCATGCACGAGGCCGGCCAGCAGGGTTGCCGGACTATTCTGGACGTCCCACCTGCCCTGCTCAGCCCCATGAGCGGCGAGGAACTGCGCGCCACCATGCTGTGACGGCCGCGCCGTAAAGGAGTACACACATGAAATTTTCTATGATCCACGAAAACTACAACGTGAGCGACCTTGACCGCTCCATGGAGTTTTACCGTCAGGCCCTGGGGCTGGAAGAGGTCCGCCGCAAGGAAGCCGCGGACGGCTCTTTCATCATCGTTTATATGGCCGTGCCCGGCGAGCCCTTCGAGTTAGAGCTCACCTGGCTCCGGGAGCATCCCCAGAAATACGATCTGGGCGAATGCGAATTCCATCTGGCATTCCGGACGGACGACTTTGCCGCCGCCCATGAAAAGCATAAAGAGATGGGCTGCATCTGCTACGAAAACCCGGCGATGGGCATCTACTTTATCCAGGACCCGGACGGGTACTGGCTGGAGATCGTTCCGACCCGCAAGTAAGAAAAAGCTCCCGGCTTGAAAGCCGGGAGCTTTTTTAGTCGCCACCGCTCACATGCAGGCAGCACAGCATCACAAAGAAGATAACAAAAATCAGCACCACAAAACACCGGGCCATCATTCTCCTCTCCCCCTTCGCCGTTCCTGCCCCGATTTTACCCCGCTTTTTGAAAAAAACCGCTCACAGTGTGGCGGCTGTTTTTCTTTTTGCATACCATGGACTAACGAAAGGGGTGGTTTCTCGTGAACAATCAAACCGCGAATGTGGATTTTTATCTGGGCGCGCTCGGGCCCCACGGGTTTCAGGGATATTTCGACCGTCTTTGCCAGGAACAGGACCGGCAGATGTACCTCATCAAGAGCGGCCCCGGCTGCGGCAAGAGCACCATGATGCGCAAAATTGCCGAGGCCTCGCCGCTGCCCGTACAGCGCATCCATTGTTCTTCTGACCCGGACAGCCTGGACGGCGTCATTCTGGAACACCCGCGGGCCGCTGTGGTGGACGCAACGCCGCCGCACGCGGTGGAGCCCATCTGTCCCGGCGCGCTGGAGCGGGTGGTGAGCCTTTACCACACGATGGATGTGGCCCGTCTCACCGAAAATCGGGGGCAGATCCTGCGGCTCTCGATGCGCTGCAAGGCGCTGCAGGAGCGGGCGGCCAGTTACATTGCCGGCGCTTCCAAACTTCTGGCAGACAGCCGCGCCACCGCCGCCTGGTCCACCGACACCGCCAAGGCGGCGGCTTTTGCCGCCCGGCTTGCGCTGCGGTATCTGCCCCGAGGCGAGAGCGAAGGAGAGGAGCAGGTGCGGCTGCTCAGCGCCGTGACGCCCAAGGGCGTTCTCACCTTCTACAGCACCGTTCCCGCCCTGGCGGATACCATCGTGGTCTTCCACGATGAGTACGGTCTGTGCAGCCGCCTCATACTGGAGGAGCTGCGCCGTCAGGCACTTCGCCGCGGATGCAGCATCATCAGCTGCCCCTGCCCGCTGGGCTGCGGTGAGATCGAGCACCTGTTCATTCCCGCGCTGCGGCTGGCATTCCTCACCTCCAACAGCTGGCATCCGATGGATTTCGAGGGGCAGAAAAACATCCACTGCCGCCGTTTCGAAGACAAATCCAAGCTGCACTGCCGCAAAAAGCGCCTGCGCTTCAACCGCCGCGCCGCCGCCGAGCTTCTGGGCCAGGCCAGCGCCATGCAGCGGGAAGCCAAACTCAGTCACGACGCCATGGAGCAGCTGTACGGCGCGGCCATCGACTTTGCCGCGGTGGACCGCGCTGCCGAAGAACTGCGGACCGAGTTAGGAATGTGATTTTCTTGACCTGCCGTGCAGGCGCAGCCGGTTTGTGATACAATGAGTCCCGAGGACAACCGCCCCCGGGACTCATTTTTATTACAGGGAGGTGCGCGTGTGACACAGGTCCATCTTTCGGTGCGGCAGCTGGTGGAGTTTCTTCTCCAGACCGGCAGCATCGACAGCCGTTTTTCCGGTTTTGACCGGGCGGCCGAAGGCGCGCGCATCCACCGCCGGCTCCAGCGGGCCGAGGGCAAAGGATACGACGCGGAGGTCTATCTGAAACAGGAATACACCGTGGAGGGCGTGGACTATCTCATCGACGGGCGGGCCGACGGCATCTTTACCGAGGACGGGCTGGTCACCGTGGACGAGATCAAGACCGTGACCGTGCCGCTGGAGGAGATCACCGAGGATATGCAGCCCGTCCACTGGGCCCAGGGGCAGGTGTACGCCGCCATCTACGCGCGGCAGCAGGATCTTGAAGAGATCCGTGTTCGGCTGACTTATTTCCAGGTGGACGAAGAAAAAATCGTGCGCTTTTCCCGGCGCTTCACCGCAAACGAATTGGACTCCTTTGTGGAGGATCTTCTGACCCGGTACGCCCCTTGGGCAAAACGTGCCCGGAGCTGGCAGGAACAGCGCACCGGGAGCCTGCAGGCTCTCCGTTTCCCCTTTTCTGAATATCGGGCCGGCCAGCGGGCCCTGGCGGCAGGGGTCTACCGCACCTTGCGGGACGGCCAGCGTCTGCTCTGCCAGGCGCCCACCGGCATCGGCAAGACCATAAGCACCCTGTTCCCCGCCCTCAAAGCCATGGGCGAAGGGTGTGACGGGCGTATTTTCTACCTCACCGCCCGCTCCACCACCCGGGCCGCCGCCGAGGGCGCACTGGCCCGGCTGCGCGAGAACCAGCCGGAACTGCGCCTGAAAAGCATCACCCTCACCGCCAAAGACAAGGTGTGTCTTCTGGAAAAGCGGGATTGTACGCCGGAGGCCTGCCCCTACGCCCGGGGCTACTACGACCGGCTGCGGGACGCGCTGTGGCAGGCGCTGGACGAGGACGACTTTACCCGCGCAAAACTTGAGAAACTGGCCCGTCGTTTTACTCTTTGCCCCTTTGAGTTCGGGCTGGACGTGTCCCTCTGGTGCGACGTCATCGTGGGCGACTACAATTACCTGTTTGACCCGGTGGTAAACCTGAAACGCTTTTTTGAGGCGGGCGGCGACCATTTGTTTCTGGTGGATGAGGCTCACAACCTGCCCGACCGCGCCCGGGACATGCACTCGGCGGGCCTTTGCAAGAGCGAGGTGTTCCGCTGCGTCAAACTTTTGGGCAAGGGCCGCGGCAAGCTCAAAACGGCTCTGAACCGGCTCAACCGGGCCTTCATCGACCTGCGCCACCAGTGTGAGGAGGAACCGGGGCATACCTTCTTCTCCGCCCCCGCCCTCACTGAGTTCGACCGCTGCGTGAGCCGGGTCACCGGCCCGATGGAAGAGTGGCTGGAAGAGCACCGGGAGGGCGAAGCCCACGACACGATGCTGGACCTTTACTTTGAACTGCGCCAGTATCTGCGGGCAGCGGAATGGTACGACGACCACTTTGTCACCCAGGTGAGCGCCGGCGGCAGCGAGGTACGGGTGTGGCAGCTGTGCCTTGACCCCAGCGCCTTCGTGGATGCCAGCCTTTCAAAAGGGCGGGGAGCGGTGCTGTTCAGCGCCACCCTCTCCCCCGCCGGCTATTTCAAGGACATTCTGGGCTGCACCGAGGCAAAGACCGCGGCCCTGCCCAGTCCCTTCGACCCGGCGCGGCTGGGGCTTTTCTGCGCCGCCGACGTAAGTACCCGCTACAAAGACCGCGAGCAGAGCCTGGAGGCCATTGCCCGCTACCTGCACGCCATGGCGGCCGGGCAAAAGGGAAACTACATCGCCTTTTTTCCCAGCTACAGCTATCTTGCCCAGGTGCACGAGGTCTTTTGCCGCCTGTTTCCGAAGGTAGAGACTCTGGTGCAGGAGGCGGGCATGGACGACTCCGCCCGGGAAGATTTTCTTGCCCGGTTCACCCCCGACGCCGCCTTGCTGGGATTCGGTGTGCTGGGCGGCGTGTTCGGCGAAGGGGTGGATCTGGTAGGCCGGCGGCTCATCGGCGCTGCCATTGTGGGCGTCGGGCTGCCGCAGGTAGGCCCCCGGCAGGAGATGCTGCGCCGCTATTTTGACCAGACCCGGGGCGACGGCTTTGACTATGCCTATCGCTTTCCCGGCTTCAACAAAGTGTTGCAGGCTGCCGGCCGGGTCATTCGCACCGCAGAGGACAAGGGCGTGGTGCTGCTCATCGATGACCGGTTCGCCGCCGCTGGCTACCGCCAGCTTTTCCCCGAGCAATGGCGGCATTGCCGCTATCTGTACGGGCCGGAAGAACTGACCGAACAGCTTTCCGCCTTTTGGGGATGTGACGAATAGCAAAGCAGGGGCGAAGCTCTTTTAGAGCTTCGCCCCTGTTTGTTGTTATTTATCCACTGATTTAAAGGTCACGTTGACGCCTTCAATGGTGATGCTCATGGTGTGGCTGCGAACTTTGCCGTCCTCACCCTTCACCTTGAAGGTCACCGTGCCGTCGCCCAGATACTCAAATCCCGGCTCATCGGCCAGCTGCGCATCGGCGCCGCCCATACGGCAGGCGCCGTCCGCGCCCAAAAAGGCCACGCCGGCGGTCTGGGTATCACTGTTCCGGAAGAGCACGGCGCCCACAAGGCCGCTGGACTGGTCATAGAAGGTCACGCAGTCTGCCATTTCCCAGTTTTCTTCTCGTTCAGCCTCATACAGTTCCAGCACTTCCCCCTCGGTCCAGATCCGGGAGGCTTCGCTTTGCGAGGCAGTCTCGCTCTGCTCACTGGCGGGCGGAGCAGATGTAGGCGCGGGCGCAGACTCGGTCGGTTCTTCCCCGCCGCAGCCGGCCAGGGTCAACGCGAACAGAGCGGACAACAAGAGGGCGAACATTCGTTTCATCGGGTATGTCCTCCGTAACAGCAGATTTTATTCTTCCGTCAGACGCTTGCGAAGCAGGCTGTGGGGCGGCAGCGGCGTCTCGCTGGGCATGGTGTAGAGCATCATGGGGTGGGGCGTACTGGTGATGTCTTCGCCTTCCGCGTTGCGCAGCCAAGCGGGCGCAAGACGCACCACCTCGCCGGTGGGGGTCAGGGCTTCCAGCTCGTCGCCCAGGGTGAACTTGCCCCGCTGGGTGCACTTGGCCAGCCCCTCGTGCCAGCTTTCCACCACGCCCACGAACTCCCATTTGCGCACATAGCCGCCGGTTTCGGTATCCTGCCGCGCCTTTTGAGGCCCGAAGTAGAACCCGGGCGAATAACGGCGGTGGCTGGTGCGGTCCAACTCGTCCAACACACTCTCAGGGCAGAGGAAGTCCTCTCCCGGGGGCGTGGCCAAAAACGCGTCCAACGCCTGCCGATAGGCGCTGGTAACGCTGGCGACATAATAAAGGGTCTTTGCTCGGCCCTCGATTTTCAGGCTGTCTACGCCGGCGGCGCAGATCAGGTCGATGAAAGGCGCGGTGCACAGGTCGTTGGCGTTCAGGATATAGCTGCCCTCCGGCGTTTCCCCGATCTCCATGTACTGGCCGGGGCGGGTCTCTTCCATCAGATAATACTTCCAGCGGCAGGGCTGGGCGCACTGGCCCCGGTTGGCGTCCCGCCCGGCAAGATACTGGCTGAGCAGGCACCGTCCCGACACGCTCATGCACATGGCTCCGTGAACGAAAGCCTCCAGTTCCAGGTCCTCAGGGGTGTTGGCGCGTATCTCCGCGATCTGCTGCAGCGTGAGTTCTCTTGCCAGCACCACCCGCTTCGCGCCCAGTTCATAAGCCGCCCGGGCGGCGGCCCAGTTGGTGACGCCCGCCTGGGTGGAGAGGTGTATCTCCGCCTCCGGAGCATACTGTTTGACCATGGACAGCACGCCCAGGTCCGCCACGATGAAGGCGTCCACGCCGGCGGCCCATGCCTGCCGGATGGCATCGGGCAGGCTTTTCAGTTCCTCGTTGGTGGGCAGGGTGTTCAGCGTCAGATATAGCTTTTTGCCCCGGGCGTGGCAGAGAGCCGCGCCTTCGGCCAGCTGTTCGGGGGTGAAGTTCTGGGGCGCGGAGCGCATTCCGAACTCCGTTAAACCGGCATACACCGCGTCCGCCCCGTAGCGCAGGGCGTATTCCAGCCGTTCCAGATCCCCCGCAGGGGCCAGCAATTCCGGCACAGGAAGCATGTTTTTCTCTCCTTTTTACGAAGCAGGGCGCTGAAAGAAGCCTTTCAGCGCCCCACTGTTAGCTTTTACTGCGAGAACGCAACGTTCACATTGCTCTGGTGTTCGCTCATGGTCTTGGCGTAATAGTACTTGCCGTTCTTGTCGGTAACGAAGAAATAGTACTTCTCCGCCAGATACTCCTGATCGGGGTTCAGCGCCGCCTTGATGGCCTCGATGCCGGGGTTGGACACGGGGCCCGCAGGCAGGCCTTCCTTCTCGTAGGTGTTGTAGGCCGCGTAGATGTTGGCGGGGATGTTGTCCCAGCCGCCATAGTAAGGAGCGATCCAGTTATAGATATAGTTGTTGTCGTCCGGGTTCTGGACGTAGCTGCTCACGTTGCTCTCCAGCCGGGGGTAGGGCGAACCTTCCGCCAGCCGGTTGTGGAACACGGCAGAGACGCGGGCGTCCTCGGCGTTGCCCGCCTCCTCCTGCACGAAGCTGGCCAGAGTGATGATCTCCTCCAGAGTAAAGCCCAGGTCCGCCGCCTGCTGACGCAGTTCCGGAGTGACCTGACGGTCGAACTCGGCGTAGAAGGTGTTCACATAGTTATACACCGTGTCATCCAGGAAGAACTCATAGGTGTTGGGGAAGAGATAGCCCTCGCACTTCATGAAGAGGTCGGGGTCATCGGGGATCTCGTTCCAGAACTCGTACTGGCTGAAGTCGGAGCCGTCCTCGCCGTTGGCACAGGCCAGGAACTCATCGGCAGTGCACAGGCCGTTTTCCTCCATCAGCTGAGCCATCCGCTGGGCAGTGATGCCTTCCGGGAAGGTGATGGTGACGGTGTCCCGCTTGACATACTGGCTCATGGTCTCGATGATGTCGTCGTAGCTTGCGCCCTTGCACAGGGTGAATTCGCCGTACTGCAGGCTGCCGGCGGCTTCTTTGTAGCGCAGATAATAACGGAACACCGTCGGGCGTTTGATCACGCCGGCCTCCGCAAGGCGCTTGGCGATGGTGGTGGGGCCTTCGCCCTGCTCCACCGTCACCGTGACTTCTTCCGTCGTGGCGTTTTTGCCGGCGATCTCGCCGATCACCGACGCACCGTAGATGCCGCCGCCGATCAGCAGCGCCACAAACAGCAGCAGCACGATCAGGCAGCCGCTGGGCCCACGCCTGCGGCGGGGGCGCTGTTCATAGTTTTCCCGGGGCTGGTTGTTCATGTTTCACTTCCACCTTTGTATGTTTTTTATTCGTCGTCCAGCATCAGACGCATATATGCATCCCGCACATCGAAGGGCTGACCGAAAAAGCGGATCATCCCATAATCCCGCGGCGAGCCTTCGCCGAGGAAAAGCGTTTGCCCTTCCCCCAGCTCCAGCACCGCATTCTCCGCGCCGGTCTTTTGGCGGGCCGCCTCCAGCATCGCCACAGCGGCACGGTCGCTTTCGGCAAAGAGTTCCACAAAACGCAGTTCGTTCCCCTTTTGGAAAAAGAGGCCATAACCGTGGTCGGTACACACGCTTGTGACGCCCAGGCTGTACAAATCAGTGAGTACAGCTGTGTAGCCCGCCGCGTTCAGTTCCATCGCTTCCGGCGCGAAGGTCCGGCGCAGCGTTTGCAGACCTTTTGCGGTGACGGTGTCAAATTCGGCCTGCGCCCACAGATTATTTCGGATCTGCCTGTGCAGCACACGCTTGGAAAAAGCCTTTTCAAAGCCACGCGCGGCATAAAAGCCAAAAAGCCGTTCGCTGGCCGGAATGAGGGCTGCAAAGGCCGCCCCCCTGCCTGCCAGTTCCTGACCGACGGCGTCCATCAGGGCAGTCATCACGCCGTTGCCCCGCTGATCCGGCCGGGTGGTGAGGCCATAGTAATAAGCGCCGCTGCGGCCGAGCAGCGTCACCGGCACCGCGCAGAGCAGCGCGGTGCACACGCCATCCTGCCGGGCGGTAAAAACGTTCCCCTCACCGGAAAAGTTTTCCAGCACCGACAAGGCGAACTCTTTCGTTCCGCCAAAGGAATCAACGAACAATTCTGCCAAAGCGGGAAACTCCTCCCGCCGCGCCACACAGTCCATGGTCTCTCTCACTCCCCTTTTCAGCCGCTTGCGCCCCGGTCACTTGTTCAGGGCCGCCAGATACTTGGGCTCGATGATATCCGGGTTATAGGACAGCTTCGCCGCCCGCAGGCCCTCGTCGCCCACGTCGTCCTCCCGGTTGATGAGGTCGAATCCGGCGCAGACATTGCGGGCCATTTCCCGGTTGATGATGTTGTAGGCGCCGGTCACATCGTAAAGCGCTTTTTCCACATGGGTATCAAACACCCGGTCGTTGATGGGGCTGCCGAAGGAGAACGCCACGATGCGGCCGCCTGCGGTGACATAGCCCCCCCGCAGGTCCAGCTTATCGAAATTGTCGAACAGCAACTCGATGGAGGTGTGCTCGGTCTGAATCCCCGGGTTGTCCTTGTTTTCATACAGCTGGCTCCAGGCGTCGTTAAAAGCCCGGATGGCCGGCAGGTCCTCTTTGGTGAGAGGATGGAACTGCCAGTCGGGGTTTTCTCTGATAAAACGAGACACATGGTTCCGTTTCTTCTGGAACCGCCGTCCGGGCAATTCGGCCAGGTTGGCCTGCTCATAGATATAGTCGTAGTCCGCCCGGTCAGAGGTGATGGTGAACTTGCCGGGATACCACTCCTCCAGCTGGGTCTTGGCCTCCAGGGTCACCGAGTAAAGATACATAGGGCGGCCGATGCGCTCGGCGTCCCGCTCCATCGCTTCGATGGCTTTGCGCTCGTCGCCGCCCTTTCCGGCGGGCCAGAGATAGTAGCAGGCGTCGCCCACATCGCTGCGGATCAGCACCCAGTCGTCGTATTTTGCGATGTGGGTATTATAAGCGTGGCTCCACATGAACTGGGTCACGAAAGAGTAGCCGCAGCACATATAGTTGCTGGAGCGCATGATGGGCGCGGCCCACGCGAAGTCATCGATGCTGATGGGATGGAATTCGATCATAAAACCTCCTTGATCGCGTTGAGCAGGTCGGTGTGGATGGCTTCAATGGAGCGCATCGCCCCCCGCTCGGTGCAGGAGACCTTTGCCCAGCCCAGCGTGCGGGCGCAATAGTCTGCGGCCTCGTGGCTGCGGGCCAGATAGGCAAGGTCTTTTTCGTGAATGTCTTTTTTGCTCTCGTCGCCCTTGTATCGGGCGGTCATCAGCCCCTGGCTGACCACAGGGTCCACCTCCAGGTAGACAACGCAGTCGGGAGCCGGGATGCCGATTTTGTTGTATTCGAAGTCAAACAGCCAGTCCAGAAACGCCGGCCACTGCTCCTTCGGCAGTTTGGAGCACTGATGCACCGCGTTGCTGGTGGTGTAGCGGTCGGAGACAACAATGCCGCCGGACTTGTAAAACCCGCCCCAGCCGGTCTTGTAGCTGGCGTAGCGGTCCACCGAATAGAAAGTGGACGCAGCGTAGGCGTTCACATCGTCCGGGTGGCTGCCGAATTCGCCGCCCAGATACATCTTGATGAGGGCCGAGGAATCGCTGGCGTAGTCCGGAAAGGAGATCTTCTTTACATCTCTCCCCTGCCCGGTCAGCGCATCGGCCAGGCGGGCTGCCTGGGTGGCTTTTCCGCTGCCGTCCAATCCCTCGATCACGATCAGTCTGCCGTTCACTGCTCCAGGGCCTCCTCTTTCAGTTTCGCGTATTTCTCCCGCATGGCCGCGGCCTCGCCGCAGGTCATGGAGCCTTCGCTGCAGGCGCCCCGCACGCAGGAAGGACCCGTCATGGCAAACAGGGCCGGGGCAACGGGATAGACAAGCCGCAGCATCTCGTCCGCCAGCGCACGGATCTCCCACTGGGCCCGGGCGCAGCAGCGGTGCTTAAAGAAATTGTGCAGGCTGCGGGCATTCATGGTAACGATCATCTTGGTGTCGCAGGCATTGGGCAGCACGAAGCGGGCGTCCTCAATGGCAAGCTTTTCCGCTTTACGGGTCGCTTCCTTTTCGCTCATTCCCTGCTGCATCAGGCGGCGGATGTGGCCGTCTTTAAGCAGCGCGGCGATCCGCCGGTATTCCTCGCCCTGCTGGTCCATCGCCTGACGGAAGGCCTCCAGCGCCTCGGGATCACCGGCGATCTCCGGCGGAGTGACATACTCGAACTCGTCCAGCCGCACATAGCGCTGGCTCTGGACACTGTAGCTGGCAATGCGGTGCCGGGTGATCTGGGCCAGCAGGCTGCGGCTGACGCCCTCGATGGCAAAGGTAAAGCTGACGTGCTCCGTGGGGCTCTCGTGGCCCAGTTTCGCAAGCTTTTCCACAAACTCCCGGCTCTTCTCCGGCGTCAGGCCGGCCAGCAGGTCGTCCACTCCGGCGCTGGAATAACACAGCTTTGCCGCGGCGGCGACCACTTTTTCGGGTTCGGGAGTATGGGCGATCAGGGACACTCGAAGCATTGGAAACTTCCTTTCTCAGCCCTCCAGAAGTGTGAGGGGTGCGTAATTGGCCATGGTTTTTTTGATGCCGGCTTTTTCGAACTGGATCTCCACAATGGTGTCACCGGCCGCAGGGGTGGCTTTGAGCACAACACCCCGGCCAAACACCTTGTGCTCCACCTTGTCGCCGGGCTTGAACACCGGTTTTTTACCGTTCACAGGGCGAGGCTGCGGTGCAACGCCCACCGTGGGGCCAAAGCCTGCGCCGCGGACGGGCGCGCCGGAAGCTGCCGGCGCGGAAGCGGTGCGGTTCCAACCGCCGGAGCCGGGCGTCCAGCCGGTAACGCTGCCCCGGGGCGCCGCGCTGGCGGAAGCGCCGCCGAAGCTGCCGAAACCAAAGCTGCGGCGGGCCGCCATGGGGCTTGCCTGCTCATCCAGCAGGGCGGCGTCGATCTCCTCCAGAAAACGGGAGGGCCGGTTGCGCCGGGTCTGGCCAAAGATCATGCGGCTCTGGCTGCAGGAAAGATACAACTCTTTGCGGGCGCGGGTGATGCCCACATAGCAAAGGCGGCGTTCCTCCTCCATATCCTCTTCGGAGAAGCGGCTGAGTTCGCTGGGGAACACCCCCTCCTCCATGCCGACGATAAACACATAGTCGAACTCCAGGCCCTTGGCAGAGTGCATGGTCATCAGCACCACCACGTCGGTCTCCTGGTCGTAGCTGTCCAGGTCGGAGATGAGGGCAACTTCCTCCAAAAAGCCGGAGAGGCTGGCCTCGGGGCCTTTCTGATCGGCATAGGTTTTGACGCTGGAGATCAGCTGGCCAAGGTTTTCCAGGCGGGACTGGCCCTCATCACCCTGGCTTTCCAGCATTTTTTTGTAACCGGTGATCTGCAGCAGCTCGGTGACGAACGCGTCCAGCGGCAGGCTGTCGGCCGCCTCCACCAGCTTCTGGTAGATTCCCCAGAACCCGTTCAGCGCGCCGGCTGCCCGGCTGATGGCCGGATAATCGGCCGCGTGGCGGCAGACTTCCAGCAGACTGACGCCGAGGCCCGAAGCGATCTCGCCCATTTTGTCCAGCGTGGTGCCGCCGATCTTGCGGGCCGGTTCATTGATGATACGGCGCAGGCGCAGGTCGTCGGCGGGGTTGGCCACGATGGACATATAGGACAGAATGTCCTTGACTTCCTTGCGGTCATAGAACTTCTGGCCGCCCACGATCTTATAGGGGATGCCGGCCCGGGCAAAGTAGGTCTCAACGGGGTTCGACTGGGCGTTCATGCGGTAGAGCACCGCGTGGTCCCGCAGGTGGCCGCCCTCCTTGAGGTGACGGCCGATGACCGAAGCAATATGGCTGGCCTCGTCCTGCTCGTTCTCCGCTGTATAGCAATGGACCTTGTCACCCTCGGCATTCTGGGTCCAGAGGGTCTTGCCCTTGCGGCCTTGGTTGTTTTTGATGACGCAGTTTGCCGCGTTCAGAATGTTGGAGGTGGAACGGTAGTTCTGCTCCAGACGGATGACCTTCGCGCCCGGGAAATGCTGCTCAAAGTTCAAAATGTTTTCAATGGTAGCGCCCCGGAAGCGATAGATGCTCTGGTCGTCGTCGCCCACCACGCAGACGTTCTGCCGCGGGCCGGTGAGCAGCCGCACCAGATGGAACTGCGCCACGCTGGTGTCTTGGTACTCATCGACCAGAATATACTGGTACTTCTGCTGGTAGTATTCCCGAACATCCGGGCATTCCTGCAGAAGGCGCACGGTGTGATAGATCAGGTCGTCAAAGTCCATGGCGCCGGCGCTTTTCAGCCGCTTAGCGTAGGCAGCATACACCTTGGCCAGCAGGGTGGCTTTCGTATTGTTCGCCGGTGCTTCCAGCGCTTCTTCCGGGCTAATGAGCTGGTCCTTCATGCGGCCGATCTGGCCCAGCGCCGACTTCACAGGCAGGAACTTGTCGTCCACAAGCAGCTGCTTATAGACCTCTTTCATGGCCCGCTCCTGGTCGCTGGTGTCGTAGATGGTAAAGCTCTTGGGGAAGCCCAACCGGTCGGCGTCCCGCCGGAGCATCCGCACACAAGCGGAGTGGAAGGTGGAAGCATTCACGTCCGCGCCTTCCGTTTCGCCCAGCATGGCCGCCAGACGGGCTTTCAGCTCCCCTGCCGCCTTGTTGGTGAAGGTGATGGCCAGCACGTTCCACGGGCGGGCGTTCTCCCGCCGGAGCATCGGCCACAACGAGGGGGCGGGGTCCGCGCCATCGATGGCCGCCTGCAGGTTTTGAACGTCCTGCTCGGTTGCCGGCCGGGGCAGCCATTCAGAACCGTGGGCCTGGCCAAAGCGGATGATGTTGGCGATTCGGTTTACCAACACGGTGGTCTTTCCGCTTCCCGCGCCGGCCAAAATCAGCAGCGGGCCTTCGGTGCAGAACACAGCTTCCTTCTGCACCGGATTCAAGCGGCCGAATTTGCTTTCAATGAATGTATCCCGAAGGGCCGCAAAGGCCCGGTCAAGTTCCTGTGGCATAGAAATCCTCTCGTAAAACAATCTTGCTTTCTGCCGATTTGGGGCACTGCCCCAGCATCGCTTTTAACATTATAGCACAAGTTCTTGATAAAGAGAATCCGCCGCGCCCAATATCTCGAAATTTTGCCAAAATAAAAAACCCCCGGCCAAGCCGGGGGTTTTTCACATGCGGGCATAGCCCTAGAATACTAGCATGCGCGTCACGTCGCGCAAGTACGGTCTGCCAGCCGCGAAAGTTCTGTTACTTGCCGCCCGTAAACGGGCGCTT
>DXBV01000075.1 GCA_019116345.1 Candidatus Allofournierella merdipullorum
CGGCCTTTTGGCCGGAGCGCTGCCCTTATCCTGTAAAAAAATCAATCTTCCCGGTTGCCGAACTCGCTCAGCCGCAGGTCGGGGTTGTGCTCCTCGGCCCAGGTGATGGCCCAGGGGGAGGTGAACAGCAGCAGTTTGTTGCCCTTCAGGTCCTCAATGCGGCGGGTGTCGCTGGTCAGGTCCAGGGTCTTGGGGTCCAGGTCCTCGTTCTCGATCCAGCGGATGTGCTCATAGGGCAGGTTCTGCATGCGGATGTCCACGTTGTACTCGTTGTTCAGCCGGTACTCCAGAACCTCGAACTGCAGCACGCCCACAACGCCCACGATGACCTCTTCCATGCCGCCGCCCAGCTCCCGGAAGATCTGGATGGCGCCCTCCTGGGCCACCTGCTCCATGCCCTTCACGAACTGTTTGCGCTTCATGGTGTCCACCTGGGTCACCCGGGCGAAGTGCTCGGGGGCAAAGGTGGGGATGCCCGCGTAGCGGATGGTCTCCTTGCCGGTGCACAGGGTGTCGCCGATGGAGAAGATGCCCGGGTCGAACAGGCCGATGATGTCGCCGGCGTAAGCCTCGTCCACGGTGGCCCGGTCCTGAGCCATCAGCTGGGTGGACTGGGCCAGCTTGATCTTCTTGCCCTGCTGCACATGGGTCACTTCCATGCCCCGCTCAAAGCGGCCGGAGCAGATGCGCATGAAGGCGATGCGGTCCCGGTGGGCCTTGTTCATGTTGGCCTGGATTTTGAAGATGAAGCCGGAGAAGGTCTCCTGGGCCGGTTCCACCGGCACGCCGCCGCTGGTGCGGGGCAGGGGGGAGGGGGCCAGCCGCAGGAATTCTTTCAGGAAAGGCTCCACGCCGAAGTTGGTCAGCGCCGAACCGAAGAACACGGGGCTGAGATTGCCGGTGTTCACCGCGTCCATGTCAAAGTCGTAGCTGGCGCCGTCCAGCAGCTCGATGTCCTCGCTGAGCTTCTCGTGCAGCGGGGCGGTGAGCAGCTCGTCCAGACGGGGGTCGCCCAGCTCCGCCTCGATCTTGTCGAGAATTTTCACGCCGTTGGCCTTGCCGTCGCTCTGGAAGGCCAGGATGTGGCGGCTGTCCCGGTCGAACACGCCCTTGAACTCCTTGCCGCAGCCGATGGGCCAGTTCATGGGATAGGTGCGGATGCCCAGGATGTTCTCGATCTCCTCCATCAGGTCAAAGGGGTCCCGGGCCTCCCGGTCCATCTTGTTGATAAAGGTGAAGATGGGAATGTGGCGCAGGGTGCACACCTTGAACAGCTTGATGGTCTGGGCCTCAACGCCCTTGGCCGCGTCCAGCACCATCACCGCCGCGTCGGCGGCCATCAGGGTGCGGTAGGTGTCCTCGGAAAAGTCCTGGTGGCCGGGGGTGTCCAGAATGTTGACGCACCGGCCGTCGTATTCAAACTGCAGCACGCTGCTGGTGACGGAGATACCGCGCTGCTTTTCAATTTCCATCCAGTCGCTCACCGCGTGGCGGGCGCTCTGTTTGCCCTTCACGCTGCCCGCCTGCTGAATGGCCCCGCCGTAGAGCAGCAGCTTCTCGGTAAGGGTGGTCTTGCCGGCGTCGGGGTGGCTGATGATGGCAAAGGTGCGCCTGCGCGCGATCTCCTGCCGCAGATCGGCCATAGTTTCCTTCCTCCTCTGGTTATATGCGGGGCCCGCGGGCCTCGGTGGTTTCGTAAAAAGTCACAACATTTTAATTCTACCCGTTCAAAGGCCGCTTGGCAAGGGGAACGGGGCATTTTCACTCACTTTTTCAGCACAAAACAGGGCAGCGGCGCGGTGGACGCCCAGTTGGCGAAACGGCAGGCGAGCACCGTGTACTTCGTCAGGGGCAGGGCGGCGAAAAATTCCTCCACCGCTTTTCTTTCGCCGTCGCCGTTGGGCCCGCCGCTGTACAGGCAGGCCGCCAGAATGCCTCCGGGCTTCAAAATGTCCAGCGCCGCTTCGAGGGCGGGCAGGCTGCTGGCCGGGGTGGTGAAGAGGGCGTGGTCCGCCCCCGGCAGATAGCCGAAGTTGAACACCACGCAGTCGGCGCTGGCCGGCCCGGTAAACTCCGCCAGCCGGGCGTGGTCCGCCTGCACCACCCGGGCCATGTCGCCAAAGCCCTCTTTTTCCAGCCGGGCGCGGGTGGCCTCCACCGCCTGCTGCTGCACGTCCAGCGCCAACACCTTCCCCGACGGCCCCGCCAGCCGGCACAGAAAGGCCGTGTCGTTGCCGTTGCCGCAGGTGGCGTCGATGAAAAAGCCCCCGGCGGCAAGGCGCGAAGCCAGAAATTCGTGGGTCAGGCCCACGGCGCTGGGGTCCGGCGCGCGGCGGCGCAGCCAGATGTCCCCGGCGGGGGCAAAGCCGAATTTTTTCAAAAGAGCCGCCGCGGCCTCGCTTTCGGGAGGCGGGGTGGTGTGCAGGCTGGAAGTGCCGAAGCCGCCGGTGGCGTGCAGCGCCTGCTTGAGCAGATAGCTGCCGTAGCCCCGGCCCCGCCAGTCCTTGTGGATGAACAGTTCTTCCACCCGGGTGCCGCCGGGGGAGAGAAGCAGACGGCAAACGCCCACCGCCGCCTGTTCCTTATATAATACAAGGGAGAGGCAGTCGCCCTCCCGAAGTTCGTCGATGCGCATGTGCGCCTCCTCTCGGGCGGTTGCGGGAAACGCGGTTTTGTGGTAGCATATCCACGGAACGCCCTGTTTTGCGGGATATTCCTATTATAGCGCGAAACCGGGCGATTTCACAATTCTTTCACTCCGGCTTTGAAGGTTTTTCACCTTTGGTCGATATACTATGGTCAGAACGATCACAGAGGGCTTTTTCGAGGGCGTATCCGCCCCGGCCCGCTGTTTACCCGAAAGGATGAAGGTTTATGGAAAACAAATGGGAATACGATTACTCCGGTCTCTATCAGAACGGATACAACCCCGCGCCCCCCACGCCCGGCGCCCCCTCCGGCCAGATGCCCGGTGACGGCGGCATGCCCGGCGCCCCGGTGGGCGGCGGCGAGCCTCCCCGCAAAAAGCGGGGCACCGGCAAAAAGGTGCTGGCCGGCGTGCTGGCGCTGGTGCTGGTGGCCGCGGTGAGCTTCGGCGGCGGCTTCGCCGGCTACCTGGTGGCCAGCAGGAACGGCGGCCAGGCGGTGATGTATCAGGCCGCGCCCAGCGGCAGCGCCACCTCCACCTCCTCTTCCACCGGCAGCCTGGCGGATGTGGCCAGCGCGGTGAGCCCCAGCGTTGTGGTGGTCACCACCGAGCAGATCGTCACCAACAACTACTTCTGGGGCGGCCAGCAGGTGCTCAGTGGCGCCGGCAGCGGCGTCATCCTCACCACCGACGGCTACATCGTCACCAACTACCACGTGGTGGAGGGCGCCCAGCAGGTCACCGTGACCCTGCATGACGATTCCACCTACACCGCCACCGTGGTGGGCAGCGACCAGCAGAGCGACATCGCCCTGCTGAAGATCGAGGCCGACGGCCTGACCCCGGCGGTGCTGGGCGATTCCGACAACGTGCAGGTGGGTGAAGTGGTCATCGCCGTGGGCAACCCCATGGGCACCCTGGGCGGCACCGTCACCGACGGCATCGTCTCCGCTTTGAACCGTGACATCTCGGTGGAAGGCAACCAGATGACCCTGATGCAGACCAGCGCGGCCATCAGCCCGGGCAACTCCGGCGGCGGCCTGTTCAACACCAACGGGGAACTGATCGGCATCGTGAACGCCAAATACTCCGATGAGGACGCCGAGGGCCTGGGCTTCGCCATTCCGGTGAACACCATGAAGACCGTCGTGCAGGATCTGCTGGAGAACGGCTACGTCACCGGCCGTCCCGCCTTTGGCATCACCGTTATCACCGTCAGCGACGTGCAGACCGCCATGCAGTACGGCGTGAGCAGCCTGGGCGTTTACGTCAACAGCGTTGACGCCGGCTCCGGCGCCGAGGCCGCCGGCATGAAGGCGGGCGACCGCATCGTGAGCATCGGCAGCCAGCTGGTGGAGACCACCGACGACGTGACCAACGCCCTTAAGTCCTACAACGTGGGCGACGTGGTGGAGGTCCAGGTGGACCGCGGCCGCGAGCTCATCACCCTGCAGGTCACTCTGGGCGAAAAGACCGGCGCATAAAATTCATACGAAAGGCCCCGACACATTCGTGTCGGGGCCTTTTTTCTTTGGGCAGGGCGGCGAAAAGGAACAGGGGCCGCGGAAAAAGGTTTGTGCAATAAAGATAAAAAGTATATATTTTCAAAAATATTCTTGATTTTTCGATATTTATGCATTATTATACATTCAAACAAAAAAGCGGCGAGAGAATATACATTGCGAACAGGCCGCGAAAGGGGAGCTTTGCATGCGACGACGAGGCGGAAAGGACGAATATTTATAAATACGCTTCACCCGGGCCGTCCCCCGGCCCCAAGAAAGAAACGAGGTAAAACATGCATTGCAAAAAGATGATCGGCGCGCTCTGCGCCGGCCTGATGGCGCTGTCTGCCGTGGGCTGCGCCTCCACCCCCGCTTCCTCCGCGCCCTTCGCCTCCGCCGACAACATGAGCACCGGCTCCGGCTTTTCCGTCAGCGTTAAGGTGCCCGACGATTTTGAGGGCGAGCTGAACGGCCGCTGCCTGGTGGCCTTCGCCACCGACACCAGCGAGGCTCAGCCCTACGAGCAGATCGACCTCTACGGCGTGCCGGTGTTCGGCAAGACGGTCTACGGCCTTGAAGCCGGCGACACCATCGAGTTCACCGTGGACGACGAGGAGATCATCGGCTTCCCCTTTGAGCTGGAGGAGCTGCCCGCCCAGGAGTTCTCGGTGCAGGCCTTCTTCATCAAGTACACCAAGTACGAGCGCAGCAACGGCTCCACCATCTGGGGCATGGAGGACATGGGCGGCGGCGGAGACTTCCTCTCCAACCCCGGCAACTACTACAGCGACGTGCAGACCGCCCAGGTGGACGTGACCGCTGACCAGACCATCCAGCTGACCCTCAGCGAGATGCTGCCCCTGCCCGAACTGGAGGAGGGCCAGGTGGCCCAGCAGGGCAACTATGAGGACACCGAGCAGGTGAAGTACGTCAAGATCAAGAGCGAGATCATGAGCGAGTTCTGGGGCAGCGACGTCTACATCGGCGCGAATGTGCTGCTGCCTCGTAACTACGACCCCGAAAAGGCCTATCCCACCCTTTACTATCAGGGGCACTTCCCCGGCGGCAGCGCGCCTTTGAGCTACGGCACCAACGAGGAGTTCACCGCCTGGTGGGACAGCGGCGAAGCGCCTCAGATGGTGGTCATCACCTTCCGTGACGCCAATATGTTCTACGACACCTCCTACTCTGTGAACAGCGAGAACCTTGGCCCCTGGGGCGACGCCATCCAGCAGGAGCTCATCCCCTATCTGGAGGAGACCTTCAACCTCATCCCCGAATCCTGGGCGCGTCTTTTGTCCGGCGGCTCCACCGGCGGCTGGGAGAGCCTGGCCATGCAGGTGTTCAACCCCGACTTCTACGGCGGCACCTGGAGCCTGTGCCCCGACTCTGTGACCTTTGAGCACTATCAGGTGGTCAACCTCTACGAGGACGACAACGCCTACTACACCGACAACGGCTGGTACAAGGTGGCCCGCCCGGGCAGCGTTGGGCTGGACGGCAACATCAAGTACGCCATGAAGGACGAGAACCTCTACGAGGCCGCGGTGGGCGGCCTGCAGTGCCAGAGCCTGGGCCAGTGGGCCATCTGGGAGGCGGTCTACGGCCCCATGGACGAGGACGGCTACCCCGAGCGTGTCTATGACCCCCTCACCGGCGACATCAACAAGGACGTGGTGGAGTACTGGGGCGAGCACTATGACCTGACCAAGTACCTGCAGGCCAACTGGTCCGAGATCGGCGAGCAGCTGGTGGGCAAGATCCACATCCGCGGCGGCGACATGGACGCCTACTACCTCAACCAGGCCCAGTACGTCCTGGGCGACTGGCTGGAGACCACCACCGACCCCTACTACGACGGCTACAGCGTCACCTTCCCCCGCAAGGGACACACCGGCAACATCACCAACCAGGAGCTGCTGACCGAGATGGCCGAGCACATGGAGAAGTACGGCCCGTCCAATGTGGACGACATCCTGTACGGCTGATACCCCCCAAACAAGCAAAAAACATCCCCGGCACCGCTGTGCCGGGGATGTTTTTATACAAGTCGGAATCTTTTAAAAAGATAATACCAAAATAAGGGAGAAATCAGCGGTCCCAGTCCTCAAAATCCTTGAGGTACACCGATGCGCTGCGGCTCATTTCCCGGGAAAAATCGCTCTCGTACTTGCGGGCGGCGAAGGCGCGCACCCAGGCGTCGAAGTCGAAGGCGGGCTTTTCGTCCGCTGCGGCCCGGGCGTTGAGGGCGGCCCGGTGGGCTTCGGGAGAGTGCTCCGTGTAGGTGTTCTCGCACACCACATACTCCGCGGGCAGGCGGGCAGGCTTGCGCCGGGCCTTCTGCTGGTCTGTGGGGCGGCCGAACACCACCATGGCGGCGGGCACCACGGCGGGGGGCAGGGCCAGCGCCTGGCGCATGGCCTCGCACTGCTCGATCACGTCCCCGATGTAGCAGCTGCCGATGCCAAGGCTCTCGGCGGCGGTCACGGCGTTCTGGGCGGCGATACAAGCGTCGGCCACGGCCAGCAGCAGGTCGCCGGGGCCGGGGTCCCGGGGCTCCAGCCCCGCCGCCCGGTAGCACTGGTTCCAGCGGCGGCAGTCCGCCAGAAACACCAGCACCAGCGGCGCGGCGGCAATGAAGGGCTGGTGGTCGCACAGATCGGCCAGCCGCTCCTTCAATGCCTGGTCGGTCACATCGATGATGGTGTAAAGCTGCTGGCAGCCCGCGGTGGGCGCGTCGAAGGCGGCCTGCAGAATGGCCTTCCGTTCTTCGGCGGTCACCGGCTCGTCGGTGTACACCCGCACGCTCTTGCGCGCCGCCAGCTGGCGCAGAACTTCGTTCATGGGTATCCCTCCTTTATTGGTTCCATTATAATGCGCCGCCGCGCCGCGGGTCAACGGGGCGGGGGGAGAGGCCGCCCCTTGCGCCGGCGGCCCTTCTTCCTTATAATGAGGGGGAATGAACCGCCCCGCGGGGCGGTGTGAAAAGGAGACAGCCATGAAACTCATCAGCTGGAACGTGAACGGCCTGCGGGCTGTTTTGAAAAAGGATTTTGCCGCCTCCTTCGCGGCGCTGAACGCCGACGTGTTCTGTGTGCAGGAGACCAAATGCCAGCCCGGCGAGGCGGATTTTGAGCCCGAGGGCTACACTTCGTATTTTTACAGCGCCGAGAAAAAGGGCTATTCCGGCACCGCCTGCTGGAGCCGGGTGCAGCCCCTCTCTGTGACCTACGGCATCGGCGTGGAGGAGCACAGCCACGAGGGCCGGGCCATCACGCTGGAATTCGAGAATTTCTATCTTGTGAACGTCTATGTGCCCAACGCCCAGGAGGGCCTGGCCCGCATCGATTACCGAATGCGCTGGGAGGACGACCTGCGGGCGTACCTGTTGGCGCTGGACGCGAAAAAGCCGGTGGTGCTCTGCGGCGATCTGAACGTGGCCCACAACGAAATTGATTTGAAGAACCCCGGCCCCAACCGGGGCAACGCGGGCTTCTCCGACCAGGAGCGGGCCAAGATGACCGAACTGCTGGCGGCGGGCTTCGCCGACACCTTCCGGGAGAAGTACCCCGACCTCACCGGGGCCTACAGCTGGTGGAGCTACCGCTTCAACGCCCGCAAGAACAACGCGGGGTGGCGCATCGACTACTTCGTGGTCAGCCGCCGGTTGATGGACAAGGTGAAGGTGGCGGCCATCCATCCCGAAATTTTCGGCTCCGACCACTGCCCCGTGGAGCTGGAACTGGACCTGTAAATGCCCGAAAAGCCTTGCGCGTCGGGGCATTATACTGTATAGTTGATACCGTGCCCCCCTGCGGGCGCGAAACGCGAGTTGAAAAGGAGAAAACGCATGAAAGCAATCATGGATGTATTGCGGGGCGTGGCCATCGGTGTGGCCAACGTCATCCCCGGCGTGTCCGGCGGCACCATGGCGGTGTCCATGGGCGTGTACGACAAGATCATCGGCGCGGTGAGCGGCCTGTTCAAGCACTTCAAGCAGAGCATCCTCACCCTGCTGCCCCTGGGTGTGGGCATGGGCGTGGGCATCGTGGCCTTCGGCTACGCCCTGCGCTATCTGCTGGCCGAGCACACCCTGGCCACCTGCCTCACCTTCGTGGGCCTCATCCTGGGCGGCCTGCCCATCCTGTGGGTGCGCTTTAAAGACAGCTACGCCAAAAAGGCCCGCAAGGGCGTGCCTGCCGGCGAGGCCGTCTGCTTCATCGCCCTGCTGGCCTTCGGCGTGGGCATGGCCCTGCTGCAGGGCGGCGACGAGGCGGTCAAGACCCTCACCCTCACCCCCGGCACCGCTCTGTTGCTGGCGGCCCTGGGCCTCATCGCCAGCGCCACCATGGTCATCCCCGGCGTGTCCGGCAGCATGGTGCTGATGGTGCTGGGCTACTACAACACCATCCTGGACCTGGTCACCGGCTGTGTGGACGGCCTCGTGGCGGGCGACTTCGCCCTCATCCTCCACAACGTCAGCCTGCTGCTGCCCTTCGGCGTGGGCGTGGCGCTGGGCATCTTTGCCATCGCCAAGATCATCGAGTACCTCTTTGCCCACTTCCCCAGCCAGACTTTCGCGGGCATCATCGGGCTCATTTTGTCCAGCCCCTTCGCAGTGCTCTACTCCTCCGGCGCGCTGGCCAGCTTCACCGTTCCCGGCCTCATCGTGGGCCTGGTGCTGGGCGCCGCCGGCGCCTGGGTCACCCTGCTGATGGGCAAGGCCGACCCGGAATGACCCCTGTTTCACCCATGGCGCCGCCCCCTTGCGGGGCGGTTTTTTTGTATCGCGCCGGGAAACGCGCCGGGTCGGCCGACCATACAATAGCGGCCAATGGACTGCTGATTGTATGGTTTGAATGTATGCATTTTGTATAAAAAATACCTCGTTTTTGTTTAAAAAATATAAAAACTATACAAAAACATTGGCACTTTTACATCTTGTAATCCCACCCGTGTTGCCTATAATGGTTCTTGTCCGGATATTTCCTCGAGGAAATCCCAGAGGAGAAGAAAGGAGAGAATCCATGTCGAAACACATTGCAGTGATCGGAAGCAGCGGCGGCAACCTGTACAACCAGGGTGGCAGCGATCCGAAGGCCATGATGAAAGAGATCTTCACCCAGGCAGACTCTGCCGGGATCGAGGTAACATTTATCCAGTTCATCGGCGCCCAGGCGACGATGGACAACATCTCGATGGACACCCAGGCCCGGCTCTTCACGCTGGAAGGCGGGCAGGTGGTGGCGGGTGAGGCCGCCGCCCTGAAAGAGATCAACCAGCAGGCGGCGGTGCTGGACGAACAGCTGGCCAAGCTGATCGACGACGGCGCCATCGACGGCCTCGTGCTGATGAGCAGCGACCCCAAGGGGGTCAACAGCAAAGCGGTGGCGGCAGCCGCCCGCAAAAAGATCCCCGCCGTGGGCACCGGCGGCACCTCCATCGCCAACACCCAGGCGGCGGGCGTGCGGGTGATTTCCGCCTCCGGCACCACCGGCACCACCAACCGCACCCGCGCGGTGGCCTTCGTCTCGGCGCTGGCCAAGGAGTGGGGCCTGAAGTACATGCCGGTGATCGGTTCCTCCGCCGCCGGCAGCGCCCAGGCCCAGGGCTCGGTGCTCAAGCGCATCAACTTCCGCGGCATCATGATGGCCTCCATGCCCGGCTTCATCGCCATGGCCCTGTGCCTGGCGCTGAGCAAGATCCCCGGCCTGGGCGGCCTTGAGGACGTGTTCAACACCCTCATCGGCGTTCTGCCGGTGATTTTGGCGGCCATCGCCGCCAAGCAGGTCTCCGGCCTGGACGAAGTGGGCATCGTGGCCGGCGTCATCGCGGGCGTCATGTCCACCGACGGCGGCATCATCGGCGGCCTTATCTCGGGCATTCTGGCCGGTGTTCTGGCCTACTACATCATCACCTTCTGCTTCAAGCACAAGGTGCCCGGCACCACCGCCAACATCGCGGCGGGCGGCCTTGCCGGCCTGATCGCGGGCTTTGCCGGAATGTACGCCATCGCGCCGGTGGCGCTGTGGTTCGGCAACATGGTCAAGACCATCATCGAAGCCTGCCTGACCTTCAGCCCGCTGCTGGCGGGCGCGGTGGCCGGCCTGCTCATCTGGCCCGCCATCATCGGCGGCGTGTACCACGCGGCCATCCTGCCCATCGTGCTGCTGGAGATGGAGAGCACCGGCTTCTCCTTCCTGGGCGCCATCGACATGACCGGCCTGGTCATGGTCTCCGCCGGCATCACCCTGGCCAACGTGCTGTTCCCCCGTCAGAAGAGCGACGCCGCGGTGGCTCTGCCCGGCTTCCTCATCAACCTGGGCTTCGGCACCTTCGTGGAAGCGTCCTATCCCTTCATGTTCTCCAACAAGCTGGTGTTCGGCGGCGCCATTCTGGCCTCCACCGTGTCCGGCGCGCTGGTGGGCCTGCTGGGCGTCCGCGGCACCGCCTATGTTCCCTCGGTCATGGCTCCCTTCCTTGCCAACGAGGGCCACGCCGTTCAGTTCGCGGTGTGCATGCTGGCGGCCATGGCGGTGGCCTTCGTCGTCACCGTGGTGGCGAACCGCGTGCCCCTGAAAACGAAAGAATAAACCGCTGCCCCGCAGCAATCATCAAGAAAAGAGGTCTTTCAGAATGTTCTCCAACGATATGGCCAAACGTATGAGCATCGGCATGGCAAAGGTCAAAAAGGCCCTGGAAGAGGGCGGCGGCCACACCATCCTCAGCACCGGCATCACCGGCGACGACGCCCGCATGGCCCGTGCCGTGGTGCAGGCCGGCGTGAAGATGCTGGAGCCCAACCACCCCGCCGTGGCTCTGGCCCGCGGCCACAAGGGCGTGACCGTGATGCATGACGCCGAGGCCATCCGCCACGAGATCACCGTGGATCAGATGGCGGAAGTCACCCGCGGCGTGCGCAGCGTGGTGCCCTCGGACGTGTACATCACCGTGGGCATCCCCGGCGGCTTCACCGAGGTGGTGCCTCACCCCCTCACCGAGCAGGACTTCATGAAGATGGCGCTGGCGGGCGCCGACGGCCTGCACACCCACAAGTCCTCCCTGAAGGACCTGGAGGAGCTGGTCACCATGGCCCACCGCTACGGCCTGCTGGTGGACGCCTACATCGGCCGTCCCACCGACCTGCACACCTTCGGCCTGCCCGCCGAGACCCCCGAAGAAGTCTACAAGGTGGCCAAGCAGATGGAGGAGATCGGCACCGACATGATCGGCATGATGACCGGCATGAGCTACGAGGGCGTGGCCGCCGGCGAGATCCCCTCGCTGATGCGCGAGCGGGTGATCGCCATGGTGGAGGCCGTCAAGGTGCCCACTCTGGCCGAGGGCGGCATCAACACCGTGAACTTCAAGGCCTTCAAGGACACCAAGGTGAACATCCTCGTGGTGGGCACCGCCATCGACAATATGGTGGAGGAAGCGGCGCAGAAAGCCGTGCGTCAGTTCCTGTAAACCGTTTTTTCGCAGAGGGTCTGCCCGCCGCGCTGTGCGCGGCGGGCTTTCCCCGTATTCAAAGCAGAGGAAAGGGAAGGGCAGCGTCATGGAAAAGGGCAGAGACTTTTTGTATATGAAAATGTACAACGAGTTCAAGGAGAAGATCGACTCCGGGGTCCTTCGCCCGGGCGAAAGGCTCCCGCCGGAGTGCGATCTGGTGAAGCAGTACGGCGTGAGCCGTGACACCGTGCGCCGCGCCTTTTCCCGGCTGGAGGAAGAGGGCTACATCAAGCGCAAGGTGGCGGCGGGCACCTTCGTGCGCATTGAAAAGGCGGACTACGGCCTTTCCCGCATGGAGAGCTTTTCCGAGCAGATGCGCCGCCGTGGGCTGGAACCCTCTTCGGAGCTGTTGTCCATCCAGCTCACGTCGGAGCTGCCCGCGCTGGTGCGCCGGGAGCTGGGCTTTTCCCGGGGCGAGCGGGCCTACGTCATCACCCGGCTGCGCAAGGCGGACGGCCGCCCCATGGCCTACGAGGTGGCCTATGTCTCGGGGGAGGTCTGCCCCGGCATGCACACCCATCTGGCCGAGAGCTCGTCGCTCTACCATATTTATGAGGACGTGTACCATCTGCAGCTGGGCAACGCCCGCATCACGCTGGAGGCGGAGACCCCCGGCCCCCAGCTGCAAAAGATGCTGGAGCTGCACCCCGGCGTGCCGGTGCTGACCATGCGCTGCACCATGCACCTGAAGGACGGCCGCCCGCTGTATTATGTCACCTGCGATTACAGCGGCGAAAAATATGTGTTCAGCGTGAACCTTACCCGCTGAGGCGGGGCCCGGACCTGCGCGTCCGGGATTTTTTTTGCCCGCGGTGAAGAAAGCGGGAAGCGCGAATCGTTACATAGACACAGTGAGGGGAAAGGGCGGTGAGACACCGGCGTGACAAATGCACAGTTTGCGGGGCTGGTAGAGCAATACCAGCGGCTGGTGTACACCGTGTGCTACCAGCTTGTGCAGGACCACCAGCTGGCCGAGGACCTGACCCAGGACACCTTCGTGTCCGCCTTCACTCATATGGATTCCTGCCCGCCCGAACACTATAAGCCATGGCTGGCCCGCATCGCCGCCAACAAAGCCCGGGACCATCTGAAAAGCGCCTGGGCAAGGCGGGTGAGCGCCCCCGGCGACGATGGCATGCCCCAGTCGCCGCCCCCCGGCGCGGCCGCCCCGCCCGGCCCGGAGGACCTCACCGTCACCGAGGATGAGGCGGCGGCCATCCGGCAGATGGTGCGTTCGCTGAAGGAACCCTACTTACAGGTGTCGGTGATGTACTTTTTGGAGGAGCGCAGCGTGGAGGAAATATCCAGGGCGCTGCGCCGGCCGCCCAAAACGGTGCACACACAGCTGTTCCGGGCAAAAAAGATGCTGCGGGAACAAATCAGGGAAAGGAGCGAGAGGCAATGACCGAACTGTTCAGGCCGGACGGCCACCTCACCGATGAGGGACTCGAGGCGCTCATCGGCGGCGAACTGGACGAACTGGGCCGGCTGGAAGCCGCCGAACATCTGAGTTTCTGCGACGCCTGCCTCGTGCGCTACACCGCCCTGCTGGAAGGGGACGTGCTCCAGGAGCCGCCCACCGACCAGACCCTGCCGGTGATGCGCCGGCTGCGCCGGCGCGCGGCCCAGGCGCTGATGAGCCGGTACACGGCCGCGGCCGCCGCGGTGCTCATCACCGGCACGCTGTGGTACAGCGGCATCTTCGCCGACATTGCCGGCGTGTTCACGGTGCAGGGCCAGGAAATGACCCCCCAGCCTCCCGCCGCCTCCGAGCCGGCCCGGGAGGAAGAACCGGGCAGCGCCATCCTGCGGGCGGTGAGCGACTGGTCGGAAAAGGTGCAGAGCGCTCTGCGCCCCGCCTACCAGGCCCCCCAGCCCAAAGCAAAGACCGACCGGAGCGACAACGCCGATGCCCCGGCTGCCGATCAGGCGGACGCCGCCGATGCGGCCTCAACTCAAACCAAAGGAGTGGACTGACACATGAATAAAAACGGATTTCTGACCCTCTGCTTCTCCTTCATCCCCGGCGCAGGCCAGATGTATCAGGGCTATATGAAGCGGGGCCTGACCCAAGTGCTTCTGTTCGTGATCCCGCTGATGATCGGCGGCGTATTCCTGCCGGTGCTGATGGTGCTCAGCGCGGTGGTGTATATGTACAGCTTTTTTGACAGCCTGAACCTCCATGCCCAGCTGCGGCAGGGCGTCGTGCCGGAGGATACCTTCCTCTTCAGCTGGGACGGCGGCGAGGACCTTGCCCGCCTGGTGGACCGCCGCCATCACCTCATCGGCTGGTGCCTGGTGGCGCTGGGCGTGGCCGGGCTCTACCAGAGCTTCATGCGCCCCTGGCTGGACCGGCTGGTGGACCTCATCGGCTGGGATACCGCCTTGGGCCAGCTGGTGAACAGCATCGTCCGGGGCATCCCCGGCCTGGCGGTGGGCTTTGTGTTCATCGGCCTGGGCATCTGGCTCATCAAGGGCGGCAAGAAAAAGCAGCCCGCCGAGCCGGACTACACCGAGTTCAAAGGCGAAGGGGAGGTGTGAGCCATGACCGAACAGGAACGCATGGACCTTCCCGCAAACGAGCAGCCGACCCCCGTTTCTGAGCCGGCGCCCGCGGCCGAACAGGCCGCCCCCGCCCCGGTGCCCGCGCCGCCTGCTCCGCCCCGCCGCCCGCCGGTGCGCCGGGTGGGCACCGTCACCCTGGGCCTTTCCCTCATCGTCACCGGCCTTGCCATCACCGCCTACTTCTTTGTGCCCGGCTTTGACATCATCTTCATCGCCAAGCTGGCCCCGCTGGTGCTGGTGTTCCTGGGTGCGGAAGTGCTGTGGGCCTGTGCCCGCCGCAAGGGCGAAGAGCGGCTGCGCCTGGACTTTTTGGCCGCTTTTGTGAGCTTTGTGCTCATCTGCGCCAGCCTCTGCGCCGCCACCCTGCCCGCGGTGTGGCGCTGGTACGGGCCGGACCGCTCCTCCACCGAGGAGCGCCTTTCCGACGAGCTGGAAGAGCAGCTGCACACCGCCTTCCAGGGCCAGGACGTGCTGGACTGCACCGGCTGGGTGAACCTGGGCGGCTATGAGTTCGACCGGGAAATGACCCTGGCCGACCTGCGCGCCGAGGACCATGCCGGGGCGAACATCACCCTGGGCGGCACGGTGGAAAACGGCGACGAGTTTGCCGCCCGGGTGGCGGCGCTGCTGCCCGCTTTGCGGGACGCGGGCGTGGACCGTGCCTACTTCTACTGGAGCGACGACGATGAATCCTGGGATCTGGACCTGGACGGCGTGTTCGACATGAACGCCGACGCCACCCGCCTGTCCCAGAGGGGCCGCCATCAGGTGCAGATCGTGGACGAATTCGGCGACACCATGTGGATGGAAGAGGGCGAGGCCGAGGAATACCTGGCCCGCCAGGCCGCGGACGCTTCTTCCGCCCCCGAGGGCGACAGCGAACCCGCCCCATCTTCCGTCCCTCAGGACTTTGACGGGCCTGTGGTGGGCGAGGAGACCGCCTGACCTCCCTGTTAAATCTCTGCAAAAAGCCCCCGTAATTTTTTACGGGGGCTTTTATTGTGTTTTACCGCCCCAGGTGTTACACTGAAAAGTAAGAATACTGTGAGGTGAGACCATGAAATTTTTGCGGGGATTCACGAAAAAAGAGGTCAGCTGGATGATGTACGACTGGGCCAACAGCGCCCATTCGGTGGTCGTGGTCACCATTCTGCCCATCTTCTTCAACACGGTGGCCGGCTATATGCAGGACGCCGCCTCCGGCATGACCGTCTGGGGCTACGCCACCAGCGCCGCCATGGCCATCGTGGCGCTGGCCGCGCCGGTGCTGGGCGTGTTCGGCGACTTTGAGGGCTTCCGCAAAAAGCTGTTCACCGTCTTTATGCTGGTGGGCGTGCTCAGCTGCGCGGGGCTGGCCATCACTCCCCAACTGGACTTCGTCACTCCCGGCACCGCCGAAACGGTGGGCCTCATCATCCTGGTGCTGTACATCCTGTCCACCATCGGCTTCGCCGGCGCCAACCTCTACTACGACAGCTTCTTGAACGACGTCACCACCGAGGAGCGGATGGACAAGGTCTCCACCATGGGCTACGGCCTCGGGTACATCGGCGGCTCCACCATCCCGCTGCTCATCTTCCTTCTGATGAACCTCATCCTGGGCAGCGACGCCATGCTGTTCTGCCTTTCCTTCGCCTTCGGCCTCACCGCCGTGTGGTGGTTCGTGTTCAGCTTCCCGCTGCTGAAAAACGTGGAGCAGGTGAGCTATGTGCCCCGCAGAAAGGGCGCGGTGGCCGAGGCCCTCAAGGGCATCGGCGGCACGGTGAAGGAGATTTTCCGCTACAAGCAGATGTTCGTTTTCCTCATCGCCTACTTCTTCTACATCGACGGCGTGAACACCATCATCCATATGTCCACCAGTTACGGCGACACCCTGGGCCTTGACTCCACCAGCATGCTGCTGGCGCTGCTGCTGGTGCAGGTGCTGGGCCTGCCCTTCGCTTTGCTCTACATCAAGGCCAGCGAAAAGTTCGGCGCCCGGTTCATGGTGGGCGTGGGCATCTGCATTTACATGTGCGTCACCGTGTTCGGCTTCTTTTTGCGGGAGGTCTGGCAGTTCTGGGTCATGGCCATCATGGTGGCCACCAGCCAGGGCGGCATCCAGGCGCTGAGCCGCAGCATGTTCGGCAAGCTCATCCCGGATAAAAACCGCTCCGGCGAGTTCTTCGGCTTCTACGACATCTTCGGCAAATTCTCCGCCATCATGGGCCCGGCGCTGGTGGGCCTTTCCAGCGCGCTGGCCGCCGACGTGATGCTGGCCGAGCAGGGCCTCGACCGGGTCACCGCCACCGCCGAGCAGCTGGCCGCGGTGGACACCGCCGCCGCTCCCTGGGGCATTCTGAGCGTGCTGCTCATCTTCTTCGTGGGCGGCGGGCTGTACTTCTTCGTGCTGCCCAAGTATCTGAAGAAAAACAAGTGAGCGTTGTAACTTTTCCTCATTCGTTGTAGAATAAAGGGGCGGCCCCCCGGCGCGCTTGCCGGGCGGCGGCCCCTTTTTTATTGAGATTGACCGCAAGGGAGGGACCCTTTATGCCGGAAGGCTATACCCACGTCCGCACCGCCCGCCGCGCCGCCGCGCTGGCGCAGCTGGAGATCGAGCACCCCGCCGCCTATGACTGCGGAGCCAACGGGCCGGACATCTTTTTCTGCTACCGCGCCTGGAAAAGCGGCGAAAGCCGGGGCGAGAACCTGCCCGAACTGGGTTCGCGCATGCACGACGAGAACACCGGCGCCTTTCTGCGGGCGCTGGTGGAAAACGCCGCCACCCCGGCCCAGCGCAGCTACGCCCTGGGCTTTTTGAGCCACTACGCCGCCGACTGCACGGTGCACCCTTATGTGGTGTGCGTCACCGAAAACGACGGCCCCTACGCCCGGCCCGGCGGCCACGGCTATTTTGAGATCGCGGTGGACAGCTTCCTCCACGAGCAGGACACCGGCAAGGCGTGCGTCCCGGTGGACGACACCACCCCCCGCCTGGCGGGAGCGGCGCTGGCCGAGGTGGGCGCGCAGCTGCAAAAGAGCCTGCAGGCGGCCTTCGGCGTCACCATCAGCCGGGAGGCTCTGGCGGATACCTTCTGGCACACCCGGGCCCTGCGCCGGCTGTTCATCAGCCGTTTTCATATCAAATACGCCCTGTTCTGGCTGGTGGAGCCTGCCTTCGGCGGGCGGGGCGCCGTCACCGGCCACATCACCCCCGCCCGGCTGGTGGGCACCGGAAAGCACCCCAAGGGCAGCCTGCCCTGCCCCTGGACTCACCCCTTCACCGGCGAGGAACAGACCGATGACCTGAACGCCCTGCTGGAAAAGGCGGAAAAGCGCTCGGCGGCCTATCTGCTGGCCGCCAAGGGCTATTGGGACGGCCGCCTCTCCATGGACAAGCTCTCCGCCCTTCTGGGCAGCGCCAGCTACCTCTCGGGCCTGCCGGACGAGCGCAGCTGCCCCGGCGGCAAAATATGAAAAAACGGCCCCGGAGGCATTGCCTCCGGGGCCGTTCTGCTTTTATTTCAGCCGCACATAGGCCTGGCGGGCGTTGTCCTTGCCCCGCTCGGTGCGCACCTCGAAGATGCCGAGACTCAGCACGAAGGGGGTCAGCTTGGAAAAGCCGAAGTTGCGCACGTCAAAGTCCGGGTAGCGCTTCACCAGCAGGTTGCCGATCATGCTCACTGCCAGCCAGCCGTCCTCGTCCGACTGCTCGGCCACGATGGCCTTGATGGCCCCGCGCATGGCGGTGAGCTCCGGGTCCTCCTGGGGGGCCGGCGGCTCGGGCTGGGCCGCTTTCTTGCGGGCGGATCTCGCCTTGGCGGGCTTTGCCTTCTCCTTTTCCTTGCCCTTTTCCGGGGCGGCCTTTTCTTCGGCGGCGGGGGCGGGTTCGGCCTCCGGTTCCGGCTGAGGTTCCGGCTGGGCGGCCAGCACGTCCAGATAGCGGAACATATTGCAGGCGGCGATGAAGGGCTTTGGCGTCTTTTTCTCGCCCATGCCGATGACCGTCATGCCCCCCTCCCGCAGGCGGCTGGCCAGGCGGGTGAAGTCACTGTCCGACGAGACCAGGCAGAACCCCTCCACCTTGCCGGAATAGAGGATGTCCATGGCGTCGATGATCATGGCCGAGTCGGTGGCGTTTTTGCCGCTGGTGTAGCTGTATTGCTGGATGGGGGTGACGGAGTAGTCCAGCAGCACGTTCTTCCAGCTGGCCATGTTGGGGCTGGTCCAGTTGCCGTAGATGCGCTTGTAGTTGGCCACCCCCTGGGTGGACACCTCGTCCAGAATGATTTTGATGTATTTGTCCGACACGTTGTCCGCGTCGATGAGCACCGCGAAGCGGCGGTCTGCGGGCATGGAACTGCCCCCTTTCTGAACGGTGCGGCGGGGTGTTTCCGCCGCCCGAAAAGCATTTGTACTATCTTATCATACCACAAAGGGATAAAAGTGTAAAATTTGCGCCATACTGCCCTCGGCAGGCCCCGTCCCGCCTTGACAATCCCCGCGCCGGGCCCCATAATAATAGGGGCTGTCCGTGCGCTTTGTGCGGGCCCTGCAAAGAAAGTGAGGGAGCCATACCCATTATGTTACAACTGGAACACCTCGCCTGGGCCATCCCGGGCGGCAACGAAATTATCAAGGACATCACCCTCCGGCTGGACACCGGCCGTCTGGTGGTGGTCACCGGCCCCAACGGCGGCGGCAAGACCACCCTGGCCAAGCTCATCGCCGGCATCCAGGTGCCCAGCGCCGGGCGCATCCTGTTCGACGGCCAGGACATCACCCAGCTGGACGTGACCGCCCGCGCCAAGGCGGGCATCGCCTATGCCTTCCAGCAGCCGGTGCGCTTCAAGGGCCTGGCGGTGCGGGACCTGTTGGAGCTGGCCACCGGCCGCGCTCTCAGCGAGCTGGAGCTGTGTGACCTGCTGGGCAAGGTGGGCCTGTGCGCCCAGGAATACATCGACCGGGAGCTGGACGCCAGCCTCTCCGGCGGCGAAATAAAGCGCATCGAGATCGCCAGCGTGCTGGCCCGGGGCGCGAAACTTTCCATCTTTGACGAGCCGGAAGCGGGCATCGACCTGTGGAGCTTCGCCCGCCTGGTGGAGACCTTTGAAGAACTGCGCAGCAAGGGCACCGGCACCCTGCTGGTCATCAGCCATCAGGAGCGCATCCTCTCCATCGCCGACGAAATTGTCGTGGTGGCGGACGGCCGGGTGCGTCAGGCGGGCCCGGCGGCCGAGGTGCTGCCCACCCTGCTGGCGGGAGAAAAAGCGGTGCGCTGCCCGCTGGAAAAGGAGGATGCACGGGTATGAACCAGATCACCGACGAACTGCTGCGCCTCATCAGCGGCATCAAGAGCGGCGAGCTGAAAGGGGCTTATAACATCCGGGAGGACGGCCAGTGCGCCGCCCGCCAGTCCAGCGAGAACATCCTCATCGAGTCCAAACAGGACGCGCCGGGCCTGGTCATCCACATCAAGCCGGGCACCAAGGGCGAGACGGTGTACATCCCCGCCTGCGTCACCCACGCCGGCGTGGACGACCTTGTTTACAACGATTTCTATGTGGGCGAAGACGCGGACGTCATCATCGAGGCGGGCTGCGGCGTGCACAGCGAGGGCGAAGAGGAAGCCCGCCACAACGGCATCCACCGCTTTTTGCTGGCCAAGGGCGCCCATGTGCTCTATAAGGAAAAGCACATCGCCACCGGCGACGGCAAGGGCGACAAGGTCATCGACCCGGTCACCGACATCGAGCTGGCCGAGGACGCCTGCCTTGAGATGGACACCGTGCAGCTGGGCGGCGTGAGCCGCACCACCCGCAAGACGCGGGCCGTGCTGCAAAAGAACGCCCGCCTGCTGGTGCGCGAGCGCATCATGACGGGTGGCGACGAGTTCGCCCGCACCGACTTCGTGGTGCGGCTGGAGGGCGAGGGCTCGGCGGCGGACCTGGTGAGCCGCAGCGTGGCCCGGGGCAACTCCCGCCAGGAGTTCGCCTCCACCATCCGGGGCAACGCCCCCTGCACCGGCCACTCCGAGTGCGACGCCATCCTGGCGGAAAACGGCACCGTGCTGGCCATGCCCGGCCTGGAGGCGAACCATGTGGACGCCGCCCTCATCCACGAGGCGGCCATCGGTAAAATTGCCGGCGAGCAGCTGCTCAAGCTCTGCACCCTGGGCCTCACCCCCGAGCAGGCCGAGGAGAAAATCATCCAGGGCTTCCTGAAATAAAACAAGCGCCTTCCCCCCGTGGGAAGGCGCTTTTTGTTTTTACTTTTCGCCCAGCGGCGCAAGGTACTTCTGCTCGTAGGTGGCAAGGCGGGCGTTGAAGGCCGCGTCCTGGCCGGCCAGCAGGGTGTGCTTGCGGGCGTGCATGTCCAAATCGTCGGTCTCGTCGCCGATGAGCCGGGCGGCGATGTTGGAGCAGTGGTCGGAGATGCGCTCGGTGTTGGTGAGCACATCCAGGAACAAAAGCCCCGGCTCGATGCCGCACTCGCCGGCCTTCAGGCGGGCGATGTGCTCCTCGCGCATCACATCGCACATCCGGTCCACCGTCTCTTCCAGCGGCTCCACCTGGGTCGCCAGGGAAGCGTCCATCTGGGAGAAGGCGTCGCCGGTGATGCGCTGCACCTCGCCCACCGCGCCGAACAGCAGCGCCGCCTGCTTTCTGGCGGTGGCGGAGAAGCTCCACTCCTGTTCCGACAGCTGCCGGGCGCAGTCCATCAGGTTCACGGTGTAGTCGCCGATGCGTTCGTATTCGCCCACGAATTTCAAAAGCTCGCTCACCGCGTGGCTCTCGCTCTCGGTGAGCTCCTGGTCGCTGATGCGGATGAGGTAGTCGGTGATGGAAACCTCCATCTTGTCCAGCAGTTCCTCCCGGTGAGCCACGCTGGTGGCCACCTCCGCGTCGAATTTGGTGAACAGGCCCACCGTCTTGTCGAAGTTGGTGCGGGTGCGGCTGGCCATCTTTTCCACCGCGTTCTTGGCCTGCTGAAGGGCCACCGCCGGGCTTTGCAGCAGGCGCTGGTCCAGAACCGGCATGGACAGATCCGCCGCTTCGCCCTCTTTTTCAGGGATGGTGTGCTCTGCCAGCCAGGCCAGGGCCTTGGTGAAGGGCATGAACATCAGGGTGACCAGCACGTTGAACAGGGTGTGGAAGTTGGCGATGTCACCCTTGGTCATCACCTCGTTCCAGAAGGGGAACAGGCCCGCGGCCTTGAGGCCGTAAACGCCCGCCAGGAACACGGCGGTGCCGATGACATTGAAGTAAAGGTGCACGATGGCGCTGCGCTTGGCCGCGGTGGACGCGCCCATGGAGGCGATGAGGGGAGTGGAGCAGGTGCCGATGTTCTGGCCCAGGATGATGGGGATGGCGCTGCCCCAGGTGACCACGCCGGTGCTGGACAGCGCCTGCAGGATGCCCACGCTGGCGGAGGAAGACTGGATGGCCACGGTGACCAGCGCACCGGCCAGCACGCCCAGGAAGGGGTTCTGCAGCTGCGAGAACAGCTGCACGAAGAGGGGGCTGTCCTTTAAGGGCGCCACGGCGTTTTCCATGGTGAACAGGCCGGTGAACAAAATGCCGAAGCCCATGCAGATCTGGCCGATGTTGCGCTTTTTGGGGCTTTTCACAAACACGAACAGCACCGCGCCGATGAAAGCCACGATGGGGCTGAAGGTGCTGGGTTTGAGCATGGTGAGCACCCAGCCGGAGCCGGAGATGTCGCTCAGACGGATGAGCTGGCCGGTGACGGTAGTGCCGATGTTGGCGCCCATGATGATGCCGATGGCCTGGGACAGGGTGAAGATGCCGCTGTTCACAAGGCCGATGCAGATGACGGTGGTGCCGGCGCTGGACTGGATGAGGCCGGTGAGGATGGCGCCCAGCAGAACGGCCTTCCAAACGCTGCTGGTCAGCCGCTGAAGGATGGCCTCCATCTTGCCGCCGGCCAGTTTTTCCAGGCCGGTGCCCATGATGGACATGCCGTACAAAAACAGCGCGATGCCCCCCGCCAGATTGATGACATTGAAGATGGTCATAACGTCCCGTCCCTCACACGGCTTTCTGCCGTTTTATTAATTTCCGGTAAAACCCAGGTTAAAACTTTGTAAGCAGTTAGATTATACCATCAAAGAGCGGGTCGGGGCAAGAAAAACCCCCGCGAAAGGACCTCTTTCACGGGGGAAAAGCGCAAAAAAGCGCAAATTGAGGCGCATCGTTCAAAAAAAATCCCCCCGCGGCTTTGCCGCGGGGGGGATAGAAAAAACGGAAGGAACTCAAGCCTCAGGCTGAATGCCCAGCGGCGCGAGATAGGTCTCGCGGGCGGCCTCCAGCTGACGGTTGAACTCGTCGTCATGGCCGGCCAGCAGGGTGTGCTTGCGGGCGTGGGCGTCCAGATCGTCGGCGCTCATGCCAACGATGCGGGCGGCAATGTTGGAGCAGTGGTCGGAGATGCGCTCGGTGTTGGTGAGCACATCCAGGAACACCACGCCGCCCTCGATGCTGCAGTCGCCCTGCTTGAGGCGGCCGATGTGGCGCTCGCGCAGCGCGTCGCACATCTCGTCCACCGTCTCTTCCAGCGGCTCCACTTGAGCGGCCAGGGCCGCGTCCTCGGAGGCGAAGGCGTCGCCCGCAATGGTCAGGGCCTTGTCGGCGCATTTTTCCAGCTGGTCCAGCTCGGCCCAGGCACTCTTGGAGAGGGTGATCTCCTCCTCGTGGATGCGCTGGGCGCACTGGAGGATGTTGATGGAATAGTCGCCGATGCGCTCGTACTCCGAAATGAACTTCAGCAGTTCGCTCACCTGGCGGCTCTCGCCCTCGTTCAGCTCCTGGTCGCTGATCTGCAGCAGATAGTTGGTGATGGTGACCTCCATCTTGTCCAGCAGCTCTTCCCGGTGGGTGATGGTGGTGGTGACCTCCGGGTCGTAGCGGCGCAGCTGGTCAAAGGAAAGCTGGAAGTTGCGCTGGGCGCGGCGGGCCATCTTTTCAACGGCGCCCTGGGCCTGCTGCAGCGCAACGGCGGGGCTGGAGATGAGCCGCTGGTCCAGAACGGGCATGTCCAGATCGGCGGAGTCCTGGGCCTTTTCGGGCACGGTGTGCACCGCCAGCCAGGCCAGCACCTTGGTGAAGGGCAGGAACAGCAGAGTGACCACCACGTTGAACAGGGTGTGGAAATTGGCGATGCCGCCGCGGTCGATCACATCGTTCCAGAAGGGGAAGAAGCCGGCGGCCTTCAGGCCGTAGATGGCTACCAGGAAGATGGCGGTGCCGATGATGTTGAAGTAAACATGCACCATGGCGCTGCGGCGGGCGGCGGTGGAGGTGCCGATGGAGGCCAGCAGCGAAGTAGAGGTGGTGCCGATGTTCTGGCCCAGGATGATGGGGATGGCGCTGCCCCAGGTGACCACGCCGGTGCTGGAAAGCGCCTGCAAAATGCCCACGCTTGCGCTGCTGGACTGGATGGCGATGGTGACCAGGGTGCCCGCCAGCACGCCCAGGATGGGGTTTTGCAGCTGTGAGAACAGCTGCACGAAGAGGGGGCTGTCTTTGAGGCCGCTCACGCCCGCCTCAATGGTGAACATGCCGGTGAACAGAATGCCGAAGCCCATGCAGATCTGGCCGACGTTGCGCTTTTTGGAGCTTTTGAAAAAGACGAAGAGCACCGCGCCGATGAAGGCCACGATGGGGCTGAAGGTGCTGGGCTTCAGCAGGGTGAAGACCCAGCCGGAGCCTGTGATGTCGCTCAGACTCAGCAGCTGGCCGGTGACGGTGGTGCCGATGTTGGCGCCCATGATGATGCCGATGGCCTGGGGCAGCGTCAGGATGCCGCTGTTCACAAGGCCCACCACGATGACCGTGGTGCCGGAGGAGGACTGGATGAGCGCGGTGATCACCGTTCCCAGCAGCACGCCCTTCCACACGCTGTTGGTCAGCCGCTGGAGGATGGCCTCCAGCTTGCCGCCGGCCAGTTTCTCCAGGCCGCTGCCCATGATGGACATGCCGTACAAAAACAGGGCAAGGCCACCGGCCACATTGAACACGTCGAATATGGTCATATACTACACCTCAAAAATCGATTCCCCGCAAATTACATTCGAAGGCGGCCCGGTCCGGCCGCGCGATTCGATTATAGCATGGGATTTAACATGGCTTCCACAGCTGGAGGACACATTTTACATACATTTTACCCAAACCGGGCCGAAAAACGAAAAACAGCCCCGCTTTTTCGGCGTTTTGCCCCGCCGACGTTAAGAAAAGGCAAAATTTCCCCGGCGGGAACGGGCGGCGCGCCCAATGTAAAACACCTGCGGGCCACAAAAAAGCCGCCCCAAAAGAGGCGGCAGAAGTTTCGTTTTCGGCGGGGCAAAAGCCACGAAAAAAGTCACAGGGCGGCCAGGGTGTAGCCCGCGGCCCGCAGCCCGTCGATGAGATCCCCCAGCATAGCGCTGTTGGTGGCCATGGGGTGCAAGAGATAGACGGCGTTCGGGTGGGCGGCGGCCAGCGCTTTTTCCAGGCTCTCGGCCACCTCCGGCTGGGCGTTCGCGTCCCAGTCGGCGTAGGCGTAGCTCCAGAATACGCTGCGCATGCCCTCGTTTGCGGCCAGGGCCAGCAGCCGCTGGCTGAACACCCCTTCCGGGAAACGGAACAGGGTGGGGGTCACGCCGAACTGCTGGGCAAACTGGGCGTTGAAGTCGGTGATCTCCGCCCGGGCCTCCTCGTCGGAAAGGGCGGTCATGTCCTTGTGGGTGGCCGAGTGGCTGCCCACCGTGTGGCCCTCCGCCAGCATCCGCTCCACCGTTTCGGCGTTGTTTTTCGCGTAGCTGCCCACCACAAAGAAGGTGGCGGGGGCGTTTTTCTCTTTCAGCGTGTCCAGAATGGCGGCAGAGTAGCCCGTCTCATAGCCGAAGTCGAAGGTCAGGTAAATGGTGGGCGTTTCGGCCTCGGGAGCAAGGAACACGCCGCCCCACTGGCCGTATTTCTCCTGGTAGGTCACCGCGCCGATGGGTTGGTTGCGCTCGTTCACCTGCTTGCCCTGGCCCCAGCCCAGCCGCTCGGTCTCAAGACCCGCCAGGTCAAAGGGCGTGGCCAGCGCCGGCCAGTTCACCCCCGCCGGGGCGGGGCTGGGCGTGGGCGCGGGAGTGGGCGAAGGGGAGGGGGCGGCCGTGGGGTCCGGCGCGCTGCTCATCGGAGCGGACACAGACCCGGAAGCCGGGTCCGCCGCCGGGGCCGGGCGGAGGAACACCCCCGCCGCCAGCGCGATGCACACCACCGCCGCAAAGATACAAAGAAGAGCCAGCCTGCGCATAAAAGCGCTCCTTTCCGGGCGGTCAGCCGCCCTCGCTCATCACCACCACGTTGGCCTTGGCGGGCAGGCAGGCGGCCCAGTCGTCCTGGCGGCTCAGCCAGCCGTACCCCTCGCACAGATGGTCGGGGCAGGGGGAGTCCACAAAGGCGATGGCGCCGTCCTTCACCTCCAGATGGATGGTGTAGATGCCGGTGTCCACGTCGTAGCGGGCGTTTTTGTTCAGGGGAATTTCCATGGTCTGCCCGTCTTCGCCCCAGGTGAGCAGGGCTGTGCCGCCCGCAGGGCGCAGCTGCAGCACCGCGAACAGCACCAGCGCCACCGCCAGCAGCACACCGGCGAAGATGAGATTGGTTTTCAGGGCCTTTTTGTCCTTCATCAATGGGTCCTCGCGTTTCGTTGGATTCCCCTTCATTATAACAGAAAATACCCGACGGGCAAATGGTTTTCAAGGGCGGCCCGCGGTGGTATAATAGCAGTATCGACCGACGGAAAAGGAGATAATCGCTATGCTGTTTGAAACTTACCGCGCCTCGGTGGACGCCTTCGTGGCTGCCAACCGGGAGAACGTGATCCGCGACATCAAGCGCCTGGTGGATGTGCCCAGTGTGGAGGGCAAGCCCGAAGAGGGCAAGCCCTTCGGCCCCGGCCCCGCCGCCGCTCTGGCGGAAGGCCTGGCCATTGCCGGGGAGATGGGCCTCGACACCCACAACTGCGAAAACTACATCGGCTGGGCCGAACTGAAGGGCGCCACCGACACCCAGATCGCCACCATCACCCATCTGGACGTGGTGCCCCAGGGCAACGGCTGGACCGCCGACCCCTTCGACATGCAGGTGAAGGACGGCTGGCTCATCGGCCGGGGCGTGGCCGACGACAAGGGCCCCAGCGTGCTGTGCCTGTACGCGCTGAAGTTTTTGAAGGAGAACAACGTCCCCCTGAAATACTCCGTGCGGGCGCTGCTGGGCGCCAACGAGGAGACGGGCATGGTGGACGTGGACTATTACCTGGAGCACTACGCAGCCCCCGCCTTCTGCTTCTCGCCGGACGCCGAGTTCCCGGTGTGCAACGGCGAAAAGGGCGGCTTCAACGGCGAGCTGGTGAGCAATCCTCTCGCCGGCAACCTGCTGGAGTTTGAGGGCGGCGTTGCCCACAACGTCATCCCCGACCGGGCCAGCTGCCTGGTGAAGGGCGATATTTCCAAGCTCTCCGAGCGCCAGGGCATCACCCTGGAAGAAGAGAACGGCGCGGTGCGCATCCGCGGCTGGGGCAAGGGCGGCCACGCCGCCATGCCCGCGGGCACGGTGAACGCCATCGGCCTCATCGTGGACTACCTGCTGGATAACGGCCTTTGCACCGAGGAGGAGAACGCCTTTTTGAAGGTGCTGCAGAAGCTGCACCACGCCACCGACGGCAGCGGCGTGGGCATTGCCGCCAAGGACGAGGCCTTCGACCCGCTGACCATCATCGGCGGCATGATCACCATCCGGGACGGACGGCTGCGCCAGGATGTGGACAGCCGCTACCCCACCAGCATCACCGGCGAGGAAATTGCCCGGCAGCTCTCCGAGGCGCTGGGCGGCACCGGCACGGTGGAGGACGCCCGCTGGAACAAACCCTTCTACATCAGCGCCGACGATGCGGCCATCCAGGCCCTGGTGGACACCTACAACGAGGTCACCGGCGAAAACGCCAAGCCCTTCACCATGGGCGGCGGCACCTACGCCCGGCACTTCCCCCGTGCGGTGAGCTTCGGCCCCGAGCGGCTGGACACCGTGCTGCCCGACTTCGCCGGCCCCATGCACGGCGCCAACGAGGGCGCGAACATCGACCAGCTGATGCAGGCGCTGAAAATTTACATCTTCGCCCTGCTGCGTTTGCAGGACATCGAGCTGTAAAAAACAGAAAAATCCCCCGCGCGGTGAGCGCGGGGGATTTTTTGCGTCTCAGAAGAACAGGTCCTTGCCGGGGTAGACCGGCTCCATGGTCAGGCGCACGCCCAGCTTGCGCAGGGTGCCCTCGTCGCCGCTGTGCAGCATCTGGGTGGAGTGCATGTCGCAGTCCCGCAGGTCCTTGAGGGCGGCCAGAGCCTTGGCGGCGGTCTCGTCGGTGGCAGCGCTCACCGCAAGGCCGGCCAGCACGTCGTCCACCTTCAGAACGCTGGCCCGGCTGTGGAGGTAGTCGATCTTCAGCCGCAGCAGGGGTACCAGCACCTGCTGGCTGATGAGCAGCACCTCGTCGGGGATGCCCGCCAGCGCCTTGATGCTGTTCAGCACGGTGGCGCTGGCGGCGCTCATCAGGTCGCTGGCCTTGCCGGTGATGATGCGGCCGTCCGGCAGCTGCAGCGCCGCCGCGGGCATGCCCGCCGCCTTCTGCTTTTCCAGCGCCGGAGCCACCACGGCCCGGCTGTCGGTGTGCACGTTCAGCTGCTGCAGGATGTTTTCAATTTTGTGCAGGGCGGCCTCGCTGGCCTTGCCCTGCTTTGCGTCGCAGGCAGCCTTGTAGTAGCGGCGCAGAATTTCCTGGGTGGCCGCCTCGCGCACCGCCTCGTCGTCGAAGATGGCGTAGCCCGCCATGTTCACGCCCATGTCGGTGGGGCTGCGGTAGAAGTCCTTGTCGCCGGTGATGCGGGCCAGAATGTTCTGCACGATGGGGAAGGCCTCCACATCCCGGTTGTAGTTCACGGTGGTCTCGCCGTAAGCTTCCAGATGGAAGGGGTCGATCATGTTCACATCGTCCAGATCGGCGGTGGCCGCCTCGTAGGCCAGGTTCACCGGGTGCTTCAGAGGCAGGTTCCAGATGGGGAAGGTCTCAAATTTGGCGTAGCCCGCCATCACGCCCCGCTTGTACTCATGGTACACCTGGGACAGGGCGGTGGCCAGCTTGCCGCTGCCGGGGCCGGGGGCGGTGAGCACCACCAGAGGCTTTGTGGTCTCGATGTAGGGGTTGGAGCCGTAGCCCTCGTCGGAGCAGATGTGGTCCACCGCCATGGGGTAGCCGGCGATGGGCCGGTGGATGTAGTTCTTCACGCCCCGGCTGGTGAGCTTTTTGGCAAAGGCGTCGGCGGCGGGCTGGCCGGTGTACTGGGTGATGACCACGCTGTTCACCGCGATGTCCATGGAGGTGATGTCGTCGATGAGGCGCAGCACTTCCATGTCGTAGCTGATGCCCAGATCCGCGCGCATCTTGGTCTTTTCAATGTCGCCGGCGGAGACGCAGAAGATGATCTCGGCCTTGTCCCGCAGCTCGTGCAAAAGACGAATTTTGCCGTTCACGTCAAAGCCGGGCAGCACCCGGGCGGCGTGGTAGTCGTCGAACAGCTTGCCGCCGAACTCCAGATACAGTTTGCCCTTGAACTTGTCGATCCGGGCAAGGATGTTTTCGGTCTGCTTTTGAATGTAGAGCTTGTTGTCGAATCCGATCCGCATACAAATTCCCCCGCGCATTTCCAGAATGGTTTCAATACCTATAAAGAATACCACGCGCCCCGGCCCAATGCAAGGAAAAACGACCTTCTGCGCCGGGCAAAAAACTTTGAAAATTTCCTCTTGCATTTTTGCCTGCGGCGTGCTATAATAAACGTCGTCGCGGAGGATTAGCTCAGCTGGTTAGAGTGCCTGCATCACACGCAGGAAGTCTGGGGTTCGAGTCCCTAATTCTCCACCAAGAAGGCCCCGGCACGCGAATGCGTGCCGGGGTTTTTCTGTACCGGGAGGGCGGCCGCCGCGGCGAGCGCAAACGTCAAGGAGGACAAAACAAATGAAAAAGAAAGCACTGATCGTTGTTTCTGCCGCCGTTCTGTCTCTGGCTCTGAGCGCCTGCGGCGCGGCTGCCCAGTCTGGCTCTGCCAGCGCGAGCACTTCCGCGTCTTCCGCTGCCTCTTCCGCCTCTGTGGCCACCGAGACCCTGACGGTGGAGGAGCTGAGCCTGCATATGGCCGACGGCGCCGTGCAGGCCAACGTGACCGTTGAGCCCGCCGAGCTGGCCGGCCAGCTGACCTGGAAGACCGGCGACGCTGCCATCGCCACCGTGGACGAGAACGGCGTTGTGACCCCCGTGAAGGAAGGCCACACCAGCCTGCTGGTCCTGGCTCCGGACGGCACCCGCGGCAAGGCCATGATCACCGTGTGGAGCGGCCCGAAGGAGCTGACCCTCACCGCTGACGGCGAGGTGGCCGTGGGCGGCACCGTCACCCTGACCGCCGCCGACGAGACCGGCGCCGCTGTGGACGCCGCCGCCCTGGCCTGGTCCTCCAGCGACGAGACCGTTGCCACCGTGGACGAGAACGGTGTTGTGACCGTTGTGGCCGCCGGCGAGGCGGTCATCACTGCCGAGACTGCCTACGAGATCGCCGGCAGCTTCACCGTGCAGGGCTGATAGCAATAAAATAAGAACAGGGGCGCGGCCGAACGGCC
>DXBV01000076.1 GCA_019116345.1 Candidatus Allofournierella merdipullorum
GGGCACCGGCGCGTCCAGCACCATGCTGCCCGGCGTGACCCGGCAGTCCATGGCCAGCAGCTGCACCCCGGCGGCCTTTGCCTCGGCCAGCGCCGCGCCAAAGGCGGGCTGGGCGGCCCAGTTGGGGCGGAACAGGCGCACCCCCTTCATCTGGATGACCACCAGCACGCAGCACTGCCACCCCCCGGCGGCCAGCGCCGTCAGCTCCCGCACGTGCTTTAAGCCCCGCAGGGTGGGCGCGTCGGGGAAAGCGGCCACGCCCGCGCGCTCCAGGGTGCAGCCTTTCACCTCCACCAGCAGCGGCGCGCCGCCGCGCAGGGCGTGAAAGTCGAAGCGGGAATCCCCCACGGCATACTCCGCCCGCAGGCCCTCCAGCCGCCCCAGCCCTCCGGCGGCCAGCCACTCGCCGGCGGCCTTGTTGGGAGCGGCGGAGTCCATATTGATGAGCAGCGGCCCCTTTTCCACCGCCACCAGGTCCCAGGCGGTCTTGCGGGCGGGGCTGCCCGCCTGCGCCAGATACACCGTGGCCCCCTTCACCAGAAGCTCGGCGCAGCGGCCGGTGTTCTTCACATGCACCCGCACCGGCGCGCCGCCCAGCAGCACCTGGGCGGTGAAGCGGTTCTCTCGCACAAGGAACTGTGCCGTTTGAATGCGCTCGTATGTCATAAAAAGACCCTTTCATGGTGCAGTTTGCGTCGCAAAACGGCATTTTAGGCCGTTTTGCTTGACGGATTTCGCTGTGGTGCTATAATAAAATGCAAGGTTTCCAAATGGGGGAAACATGTGAAAAGGAATGGAGGACATTCATATGAAAAAGGCTGCTCAAACCGTGATCAGTGCTGATAAATATTATACCATCACCGCCGCCAATGGCAAGGTCGTGGAGGTCGCCGATTACAACACCGAGAACGGCGCCGCCATCCAGCTGTGGGACTACGCCGGCGAGGACTGGCAGCAGTGGAGCTTCGTGCGCGCGGGCGACGGCGTCTACCGCATCCGCAACCGCTTCACCGGCAAAATGCTGGACCTGATCGCCGGCGGCGTGGTGGACGGCACCTGGGTCCACCAGTGGGAGGGCGCCAACGGCTCCAGCCAGCTGTGGGTGCTGGAATCCACCGGCGACGGCCGCGTGAAGATCAAGTCCAACCTGTCCGGCAAGTGCCTGGACGTGGTGGGCATGAACCAGGACAACGGCGCCCGCCTGCAGATCTGGCAGGACGTGGGCGGCGAGAACCAGACCTGGACCGTGGCGGAAGCCAAGGCCGTCAAGAAGGCCGCCGTCAAGGCCGAGCCTGTGAAGGAAGAGGCTCCCAAGGCTGCCAAGAAGCCCGCCGCGAAGAAACCCGCCTCCAAAAAGCCCGCGGCGAAGAAGGCTGCTCCCGCCAAGAAAGCCGAGCCCGCCAAGGCCGAGACCGTGAAGGAAGAGGCCCCCAAGGCCGCGAAGAAGCCCGCGGCCAAGAAGGCTGCCGCTCCCAAGGCTGCCCCCGCCAAGAAGGCGGAGCCTGTCAAGGCCGAGCCCGTCAAGGCTGAGCCCGCCAAGAAGACCGAGGCTGCCAAGCCCACTGTCAAAAAGGCCGGCAAATAAACCGTAACGCCGAAAAAAGCCCCCGGCAGATCAGCTGCCGGGGGCTTTTCCGGCCCTGATTGTGACTTTGCTACGGTGGCCGCGGCGTTTTTCTGGTATCATGACTGCAATCCCCGTGTAAAAGGGAAAGGAAGTGTTTTGAATGGGATTTACCGTGGAGACAAGTGTTTCGGCGCTGGCCGTGTTCGCCCAGGGCCTTTTGAGCTTTTTCTCGCCCTGTGTGCTGCCGCTCATCCCGCTGTATCTGGGCTATCTGGCGGGCGGCGCCTCCGCTGAGGAACTCACCGACCGCCAGCGCCGCCGCCTGACGCTGCGCAACACCCTGTTTTTCATTCTGGGCATCAGCTTCGCCTTCTTCGTGCTGGGGCTGGGCTTCACCCAGTTGGGCCGCTTCTTCACCGGCAACCGGGCGCTGGCCGCCCGCATCGGCGGCATTTTGGTGGTGCTGCTGGGCCTGATGCAGCTGGGCTTTCTGGAAAGCCGCTTCATGCAGCGGGAGTGGCGGCTGCCCTTTGACCCGAAAAAATGGGGCGCCAGCCCGCTGGCCGCGCTGGTTCTGGGCTTCACCTTCAGCTTTGCCTGGACGCCCTGCGTCGGCCCGGCCCTCACCAGCGTGCTGCTGATGGCCGCCAGCGCCGGCACCCGGGGCATGGGCTTTGTGCTCATCGGCGTCTACACCTTGGGCTTTGTGCTGCCCTTTTTGGCGGTAGGCCTGTTCACCAGCCAGGTGCTGGCCTTCTTCAAGCGCCATACCGGCTGGCTCAAGTGGACCGCCCGGGCGGGCGGCGTGCTGCTGATTTTGATGGGCGTGATGATGTTCACCGGCTGGATGAACGGCTTCACCGCCTACCTCAGCGGCGTTTCCGGCACCGGCGGCCAGAGCACCTCGGTGAGCCAAAGCGCTTCCGGGCCGGAAAGCAGCGCGCCTTCCTCCGTCCCCGCGGATGAAAGCCAGAGCGAAAGCAGCGCGTCTTCTTCCGCGCCGGAGAGCGGCTCCGCCTCTGCCAGTGAGCTGCCTCCCGCGCCGGATTTCACCCTTGTGGATCAGAACGGCGAGGAGCACACCCTCTCCGACTATGAGGGCAAGGTGGTGTTCCTGAACTTCTGGGCCACCTGGTGCGGCCCCTGCCAGCGGGAGATGCCGGAGATCCAGCAGCTCTACGAGGACTGGGGCGAGAACACCGATGAGGTGGTGGTGCTGGGTGTGGCGAATCCCCGCGACCCCGACCACCCCGGCAACGCCGACAGTCTCACCGCCGAAGAGATCGGCGACTGGCTGGAGGAGAAGGGCTACACCTATCCCACGGTGATGGACGAGACGGGCGAGATCTTTGCCCAGTACGGCGTCAGTGCCTTCCCCACCACCTTCATAATCGACGCGGAGGGCAATGTGTTCGGCTACATCACCGGCAGTCTCACCCGCGACATCATGGACAGCATCATCGAGCAGACCCGCACCGGCGTGCGTGCCGGGTGAGCGGAATCTCCCATGGGAAAAGCCCGGCCGTTTGGCCGGGCTTTTTGCGGCCGACGCGCGCATCCCCTGCCCGCTGCTGTGCGTAAGCCTTAGCCAAACGCCGGAGCTGACCCACACCGAAGATGTCTGTTAGAGCGCGCCCGTCCCGGAACAGTTCCGCCTCCGGGTTCACTTTGCCTTGGGCGGGGAAGGAATGACCAGGGCGCCGTCGTCCGAGTATTGAAAATGGTACATGGAATAACCGTACCAGCCCTCGGCGCCGGCATAGAGTTCGTCCGTTACCGGCAGAAAGTCATCGTTGATGGGCAGCCGGTCGATGTCGTACAGGCAGCACAGCACGCACACGATGCGGCAGTTCTCCTCGTCGATCAGGGCGTATTCGTAATCGCCGAATTTGGAGAAAAGCGAAACGAATGCCGGATAACGGAAACTCCGGGTATCGCAGACGATCTGTTTGGTTTGTCCCGCATACTCCATCTTCAGCTGAGACAGACGCTCCACCTCTTTTTCAAACTCATCCCGGGGCATGGCATAGTCCAGGATGAGCTGATAGGAGTTGTCGAACCCGGAGGAGGCGCACCTGTAATAAAACTGATTCACGGTGCAGGAAGGGGATATCTCTTCAGGAAAGATCAGAAGCCGGCTTCTGGAGCCGTACAGTTCCTGTGCTTCGCCTTCAATGTGGCCGGTAAAGTTGCGGTATTCGCTGATGTCGGTGGTTTTGTAGCTGTCGGCAAACAGGGTCAGTTTTGCGATGACCCCCAGGAACAAAAGCAGGCAGAGCAGGATGCCCCCCGCGATTGCCAGCGCGAGCCGGATCACAAGGCGGCGGAATTTTTTCTTGAAGGAGGCCAGATACTGTGCGTCCCTCCGATCCGGCTCGTCCAGAAGAGCGTCGCCTCCGAGAGAAAGCTTTCTGACGCCGTTCTTTTGGTACTCTCTGCACTCCGGGCATTCCCGCAGATGTTCCCGGATGACGTTTTTGCTCTCTTCGCTCAAAACATCGTCGCTGAGCAGGGGCATCAGGTCCCGAATAACATTGCAATCATATTTCATAGCCGTAACGCTCCTTCATCTGCTTCAACAATTCGTTCTTGCCGCGCATAAACAGCACTCTGGCCGACCCCGGGCTCATCTGAAGCTGATCGCCGATCTGTTCAAAGGGCAATTCTGCGATCAGCCGCAGGATCATGACGTCGGCGGTCTTTGGAGGAAGCGCTTTGATGACGGACAGAACGCAGCGCACCTGTTCACGCTGCTCGACTGTTGCGACGAACACATGAGGGTCGCTGTGGCGGCCGATGTCCTCTTCGGTGAGCAGGGGCCGGTCCTTGTGCTTTCGGAAATAGGCGAAGGCCACATTTTTCGCAATGGCGATCAGCCACGTCTTTACGCTCGCCCGGCCCTCAAAGCGTTTAAAAGATATAAAAGCCTGCAAAAAGGTCTCCTGTGTCAGATCTTCCGCCAGGCTTTTATCAAAGCAGGTGAGCTTCAACACAAATTTATATACGTCGGAATAATACTTGGCATAGAGCAGACGCTCGTCCTCCACATCGTCACCTCCCCGCGCAATGGCCTTACACACGGTTGGTAGCATTCGGGCAGAAAATGTTAACTGTTCATGCGATTATTTTACAGGAGAAAAAGAAAATAAAAAAGCCCGGCCGGGCAGCCGGGTTTTTTGAATGAAGCGCAGTCCATTGCCGCCCGCAGGGCGGCGGGGCCCCCACGAAAGTTTGCACGGCAAAGTTTTGTGGGGAAATGACGGAGCGGTATGAGAAAAGCCCAGCCAACTGGCTGGGCTTTTTGAATGGAGCGTAGTCCATTCCGACGTGGTGCCGGCGGTGGGACTTGAACCCACACGGTGTTGCCACCAACGGATTTTGAGTCCGCATCGTCTGCCATTCCGACACGCCGGCATTTTGCGGGGCAACGCAAGTATTATACTATGGGTCGGAAGAAAAATCAAGCGCCGGTCGCCGCGGGGGAATGGATTGGCTCGAAGTGTGTGAATCCAACAAAGAAAATGAGACTTTTTTGTGAGATACTGGGCAAATCGCTATTGACAAACCCGGTGCCGTGGGATAAACTAAAGGAGATAAAAATTGACCCCGACTGGCCTCTGCGAAAGTCGCCTTTCGCGGAGGTTTTGTCTTATGATCCATCTCACGCCACAGACGCTGGCCCGCGCGCGGGCAGGGCAGGAGGCCGCGGTGGCCGCGGTGCTCACCCACATGATGCCTCTGCTGCGCCGTGCCGCGGCCCGTGCGGTTTGCCCCGGCCTCGAGTTCGACGACGCGCTGCAGGAAGGGATCATCGGCCTGTTCGGCGCCATCAAGACCTATCACGCCGCGGGCGGCGCGTCCTTTGAGACCTACGCCGCCGTGTGCATTCGCAACGCGGTGACGGCGGCCCGCCGCGCCGCCGGCCGCAAAAAGAACGCGCCCCTCAACCAGAGCCTGCCGCTGGAGGACGCCGCTCCCGCCCCCGGGCCGGAGGAGCTGGCCATCCGCCGCGAGCAACTGCGTTCCACTGTGGCGGACATCCAGACCCGGCTTTCCCCCTTCGAGCGGGAGGTGCTGGCGGCCCACCTGGCCGGCGGCAGCTACCGCCAGATCGCCCGGCAGCTGGGCTGCACCCCCAAAGCGGTGGAAAACGCCCTCGTCCGCCTGCGCCGCAAGCTTCGCGGCAGCCACCCCACGCACTGAGCCTTCGGGCTTGGCATATATGCCCCTGTAGCTTAACACTTAGAGCATTGGTACAACCAAAGGTGACGGTTAAAATCCTTCCGCGGGCAAAAATCAAATCAGAGGAGAAATTCACCATGTACGAAGACAAGACCCTGGTATGCAAAGACTGCGGTAAGGAGTTCGTGTTCTCTGCCGGCGAGCAGGAGTTCTACGCCAGCC
>DXBV01000077.1 GCA_019116345.1 Candidatus Allofournierella merdipullorum
GCCTGCCGGTCTCGGCCACCGGCGGCGTGGTGCCCTGCGGTGCCACCGCCATTTGGGAGAAGTAATCTATGCCTACCGAAACACCGATGCTCCGCGTACAGGAGGTAAAATTCCGCTATGACCCCGACCAGCCGCGCTTTGCGGTGGATGGGGTCACCATGGACCTGCACCGCGGGGAATTTGTGGCGGTGCTGGGGGCCAACGGCTGCGGCAAAAGCACGCTGGCCAAGCACCTGAACGCCATTCTGCTGCCCGAAACCGGTACTGTGCTGGTGGAGGATATGGACACCCGCAACGAGGAACACCTCTATGACATCCGCCAGAAGGTGGGCATGGTGTTCCAGAACCCCGATAACCAGATCGTGGCCACCATCGTGGAGGAGGACGTCGCCTTTGCGCCGGAAAACCTGGGCGTGCCGCCGGCCGAGATCCGCACCCGCATCGACGAGGCCATGAAATTGGCCGGCATCTACGAAAAACGCCACGCCGCGCCCTACAAACTCTCGGGCGGGCAGAAACAGCGCGTGGCCATCGCCGGCGTCATCGCCATGCGGCCGGACTGCCTGGTGCTGGATGAATCCACCGCCATGCTGGACCCCCGAGGCCGGGAAAAGGTGATGGAGACCATCCGCCACCTCAACCGGGACTACGGCATCACCGTGGTGTCCATCACCCACTACATGGACGAGGCCGCCCAGGCCGACCGTGTGGTGGTGATGAGCGAGGGCAAGGTGGTCATGGAGGGCACCCCCCGCCAGGTGTTCAGCCGGGTGGAGGAGCTGCACCGGCTGCGACTGGACGTGCCTCAGGTCACCGAGCTGTGCTGCCAGTTGGCCGAGGCCGGGGTGGACATCGCCACCGACATCATCAACGAGGAAGAATGCGCCGCCGCTCTCTACGAGCTTTTGAAGTAAACGCGGCGGTTTCGGGGCAAAGGCCCCGCAAGAGGGAGGGAAAGGCGGCCTATGGCAGCCATCATCGAAACAAAGGGTCTGACCCATATCTATAACCCCGGCATGCCCGACGCCACCGTGGCGCTGGACAAGGTGGACTTTGCCGTGGAAGAGGGCGACTTCGTGGGCATCATCGGCTCCACGGGGTCGGGCAAAAGCACCCTCATCACCCACTTCAACGGCATTTTGAAGCCCACCGAGGGCCAGGTGCTGGTGGACGGCCAGGACATCTGGGCAAAACCGGCGGACATCCGCAAGTTCCGCTTCATGGTGGGGCTGGTGTTCCAGTACCCCGAATACCAGCTGTTTGAGGAGACGGTGTATAAAGACATCGCCTTCGGCCCCAAAAACATGGGCCTGGACGAGGCCGAAATAGACCGGCGGGTGAAGAGCGCCGCCCGGTTCGTGGGCCTCAAAGACGAATATCTCGAGCGCAGTCCCTTTGAGCTTTCCGGCGGCCAGAAGCGCCGGGTGGCCATCGCCGGCGTGATGGCCATGGAGCCGAAAATCCTGGTGCTGGACGAGCCCGCCGCGGGCCTGGACCCGGAGGGACGGGAGATGATCCTCTCCCAGGTCAAGCGTTTCCACAAGGAGACCGGCACCACCGTCATTCTGGTGAGCCACTCCATGGAGGACATCGCCAAATACGCCGACAAGGTGCTGGTGATGGACCAGCGCCGCATCGCCATGTACGACACGGTGGAGAAGGTCTTTGCCCGTGCGGACGAACTGCTGGAGCTGGGCCTCTCGGTGCCCCAGGTGACCAAGGTGTTCCTGCGGCTGCGGGCCATGGGGCTGGACCTGCCCCAGGACGTGTACACCGTGCCCTACGCGGTCAGGACCATCCAGGCCGCCCTGGCGAAAAAGAACGGGGGAGGTGAGGCGACGTGCTGAAAGATATCACCATCGGCCAGCACTTCCCCGGAAACTCCGCGGTGCACCGCTGCGACCCCCGGCTGAAAATTCTGCTGGTCATCGCCTACATCGTCATCCTGTTCACCGTCACCAATTTCCTGGGCCTGGCGCTGAGCATCCTGCTGCTGGCGGGGCTGTATCTCATGGCCCGCATCCCCCTCAAACTCATTCTGAAGAGCCTCAAGCCCATCATGCCCATCGTGGTGTTCACAGCGGTGCTCAACCTCTTCTTCATGGGGGGCGAGGGCGACCCGCTGGTGGCGTTCTGGGTCTTCCGCATTTATAAAGAGGGCGTGGCCTACGCCATCTTCATGGCGGTGCGTATCGTGGCCCTCATCGCGGGCACCAGCCTGCTCACCTACACCACCAGCCCCATCGTCCTCACCGACGCCATCGAGCGGCTGCTGCGCCCCTTTGCGAAACTCCATCTGCCGGTGCATGAGCTGGCCATGATGATGACCATCGCCCTGCGTTTTATCCCCACCCTCATCGAGGAGACGGATAAAATCATGAACGCCCAGAAGGCCCGGGGCGCCATGCTGGACAGCGGCTCCCTCTCCGACCGGGTCAAGGCCATGGTGCCCATCCTCATCCCGCTGTTCATCTCGGCCTTCCGCCGGGCGGACGAGCTGGCCATGGCCATGGAGTGCCGCTGCTACCGGGGCGGCGAGGGCCGCACCCGGCTGAAAGTCCTCCGCTTCGGCGCGCTGGACTGGGTGGCGCTGGTGGTATGCACGCTGGCCTTCGCGGCTCTGTGGGCCACCCGCTTCCTGATGCCGGGGGTTTTGTAACATGAACATCCTGCTGGATATCAGCTACGACGGCACGAACTTCTGCGGCTTTCAGGTGCAGAAGAACGGCGTTTCCGTCTGCGAGACCCTTCAGAACGCCCTGGAAGCCCTCTTCGGCGCCCGGCCGGACGTGAAGGGCTGCGGTCGCACCGACGCGGGGGTGCATGCCTTGCACTACGCGCTGAACTTTTGGGCGGACACCTCCATCCCGGTGGAAAAACTGCCCCTGGCCCTCAACCGTCACCTGCCCGACGCGGTGCGGGTGAACGCCGCGCACCGGGTGCCGGAGGAATTCCATGCCCGCTATTCCGCCCACACCAAGACCTACGTTTACCGCATCTGGAACAGCCCGGTGGAAAGCCCCTTTGAGGCGGCCTACCACCACCGCATCAGCGCCCCGCTGGACGCGGAGGCTATGGACAAAGCGGCGGCGAAGTTCGTGGGCACCCATGACTTTTTGAGCCTTTGCTCGGCGGGCAGTTCGGTGGCGGCAAAGGGCGACACCGTGCGCACCATCACCGCCTGCAAGGTGGAGCGGCAGGGGCCGCTCGTCACCATCACCGTCACCGCCGACGGCTATCTCTACAACATGGTGCGCATTCTGGCCGGCACCCTTGCCGAAGCCGGCCGGGGCGCCCTTGAACCCGACGCTGTGCCCGCCATTCTGGCCGGGCGCGACCGCTCTCTCGCCGGGCCCACCCTGCCGGCGAAGGGACTGTTTTTGAAACAGGTGGACTACCCTGCAGAGGCGCTGGGCCTCTGAATCCGTTTTTGAAAGGAGGCGCCGCCGTGAGCGAAGAAAGGTCCAATGTGACCCGTTTGCAGGAACTGCGCCGCCGGCGCGCGCTGCGGCGGCTGCGCAGGCTGCTGCTGGTGCTGGCCGCCGCGGGCGCGGTGGCCCTCTATTTCACCGGCGCGTTCAGCCAGGCGGCCCTGGCCGCCCGGGAGACCTTTGACTCGGTGCGCATCGCCCTGTCGCCCGGGGCGGGCTGGCCGGTGAAGACCGGCATTCCCGAAGTGCTGCAGGCCGAGCCTCTTTCCGGCGGCTTTGTGCTGCTGGGCAAGCAGGACGTGGGCGTCTGGTCGGCGGGCGGCACCCAGCTGCGCACCATCCAGCACGGCTACGCCCGCCCGGCCGTCAGCGTGGGCAACACCCGCTTTTGCCTCTACGGCCGCTCCGGCTACGAGCTGCGGGTGGAGGGCCGCACCGACACTCTTTATAAGCGCACTTTTGAACAGCCCATCCTGCTGGCCGAGATGAGCACCGGCGGCAGCGTGGCGGTGGTGACCCAGTCCGACCGGTTCGCCGCCGAGCTCACCGTGTGGGACGCCTCCATGGAGTTCCGCTACGGCTGGAACCCCACCGACACCGAGGGCACCCCGGTGCGGGTGGCCTTCGCCCGGGACAACAAGCGCCTGGCGGTGGCCTGCCTGGTGGCTCAGGGGGGCAGTTTGCAGACCAACCTCTATTTCCTGGACATCCGCAGCGATGAGATCACCGCCTCGGCCAGCGCCGGCGGCCAGCCGCTGCAGCTCCACTGGCTGACCAATGACCGGCTGCTGGTGCTCTATGACCGCATGGCCGCCGTTTACAACGCGGCCACCGGCGAGCAGACGGCGGTGTTCAGCTACGAGGGCGAGACCCTGGGCGCGGCGTCGGTGTCCGGTCAGAACTGCGCGCTGCTGTTCAGCCCCGACACCAGCGATTCCCCCGCCCGGCTGGTGGTGCTGGACCCGCAGATGCAGATGCTGGGCGAGGCCAGCGTGCCCGCCCCCGCCGCCGGGGTGGTTTGCACCCGCACCGCGGCATATGTTTTAAGGCAGGAGAGCGTGGCCGCTTACAGCCTGGCCGGCGAGGCCCTGTGGGAAGCCCCCACCGGCACCAAGCCCCTGGCCGTGCTGGACGCGAAACAGCTGGTGGTGGTCACCGGCGGCCAGGCGGACCTGCTCACCGGGGAGGGCCAGAGCGCCTGACCCTGCCAAAACCAACGAAAAAGGAGTGATCGGATGAACGCGGCCATCGTGTTCGATCTTGTAATGCTGGCCCTGCTGCTTGTGGTGGCCTTCGCCTACGCCCGCCGCGGCTTTGCCGCGGGCCTTGTGCAGTTCGTGGGCAATCTGGCCAGCCTCATCGGGGCGCTGGTGCTCAGCCAGGAAGCCTCGCCGCTGCTGTTTGAACAGTTCTTCCAGAGCGGCTTTGTGACCAGCATCCAGAACACCATCTCCGCCGAGGGGACGGTGAACATCCAGTCCACCATCGAAAAGTACGCCGGCTTTCTGCCCGAGAGCATCAAGGAGAGCCTCACCGCCTCCGCCGCCGGCCTTTTGGACAGCGGCGCGCCGGACCTGGCGGTGAAACTGGTGGACGAGGTCATCGCCCCGCTGCTCACCCCCATCATCGCCATCGTGCTGTTCTTCGTGGCCTTTGCCCTGTGCAAGCTGCTGGTGAGCCTGCTGGTGGCGGTGCTCACCAACGTCAACCGCATCCCGCTGATGGGCTCGGTGAACCGGTTCTTCGGCTTTCTCATGGGCCTGCTGGCGGGCACGGTGGACCTGTATCTGGTGCTGTGCGCCGTGTGGGCGGTCATCGTCATCACCGGCGGCTCCATCGAATTTTTGAACGACCAGGCGCTGGCGGGCAGCATCGCCTACAGCGTGTTCGGCAAATTCAATCCGTTTTATTAAAGGGGCCGCGGGCCCCGTGACCCTGAGCTTTTGCCAGACGGCAGAGAGGGAGAGAGACCTATGCTTTGTGTTAAATGCAAAAAACGCACCGCCGTGGTGTTCATCCAGCGCATGGAGGACGGCCAGCCCAAGCAGGAGGGCTACTGCCTCACCTGCGCCCGGGCGCTGGGCATCAAGCCGGTGGACGACCTGATGAAACAGTTCGGCATGCGCGACGAGGACCTGGAGGCCATGGAGGAGCGCATGAACAGCTTCATGGAAGAAGCGGGGGAGAACGGCCTGTCCGGCATGTTCCCCTTTGCCCCCATGGGCGAAGAGGAGGGCGACGACGGCAAGGAGGGCGGCTCCGATGAGGAGTTCACTCCCGGCGGCTCCGCCACCTTCCCCTTCGGCTTTGGTTCCAAGGGCGACAAGAAGAAGGAAAAAGACAAGGAAAAAGGCCCCGGCAAGCTGAAATTCCTGGATAAGTACTGCGAGAACCTCACCGCCCGCGCCGCCGCCGGCAAGCTGGACGAGATCGTGGGCCGCGACCAGGAAATTTACCGTACCATTCAGATTTTGGCCCGCCGCCAGAAGAACAACCCCTGCCTCATCGGCGAGGCCGGCGTGGGCAAGACCGCCATTGCCGAGGGCATCGCCCAGCGCATCGCCCGGGGCCAGGTGCCCGCCTGCCTCAAGGGCAAAAAGCTCTACCGGCTGGACCTCACCGCCCTGGTGGCCGGAACCCAGTTCCGCGGCCAGTTCGAGCAGCGGGTCAAGGGCCTCATCGACGAGGTCAAGCGGTTGGGCAACGTGATCCTGTTCATCGACGAGATCCACAGCATCACCGGCGCGGGCGACAGCGAGGGCGCCATGAACGCGGGCAATATCTTAAAGCCCGCTCTGTCCCGCGGTGAGATCCAGGTCATCGGCGCCACCACCTTCACCGAGTACCGCAAGTTCATCGAGAAGGACCAGGCGCTGGAGCGCCGCTTCCAGCCCGTGAAGGTGGGCGAGCCCAGCATCGCCGACGCCATCAATGTGCTGAACGGCATCAAGAAGTATTACGAGGCCCACCACGGCGTGGAGGTGCCCGCCCAGATCGTTTCCGCGGCGGTGAACCTCTCCGAGCGGTACATCTCCGACCGCTTCTTGCCGGACAAGGCCATCGACCTGTTGGACGAGGCCTGTGCCTGCTGCAACCTGCGCCACCCCGAGATCAGCGAGCTGGCCGACACCCAGAAGACTCTGGCCGCGCTGGAAGCGGAGGAGCTGGCCCAGGAGCAGGCGGAGAACGGCCCGGACTACGAGCGCCTGGCCCAGATCAAGACCGAGATGGCCCAGCTGCGGGAAAAGCTGCCCGAACTTCAGATGAAGGCGGGCGGCATCAAGGTGGAGATGCAGGACGTGGCCAAGGTGGTGGAGCTATGGACCGGCATCCCCGCCATGAAGGTGGAGCAGAGCGAGTTCGCAAAGCTGCTGAACCTGGAAAGCGAGCTGAAAAAGCGCATCATCGGCCAGGACGAGGCCGTGGAGGCGGTGGCCCGCGCCATGAAGCGCGCCCGGGCCGACCTTTCCGGCAAGCGGCGGCCCGCCAGCTTCATCTTTGTGGGCCCCACCGGCGTGGGCAAGACCGAGCTGGTGCGCCAGCTGGCAAATCAGCTGTTCGACACCCCCGACCCGCTCATCCGCATCGACATGAGCGAGTATATGGAAAAGCACGCCGTCAGCCGGCTCATCGGCGCCCCTCCGGGCTACGTGGGCCATGACGAGGCGGGCCAGCTCACCGAGCAGGTGCGCCGCCGGCCCTACAGCGTGGTGCTGTTCGACGAAATTGAAAAGGCCCACCCGGACGTGATGAACATCCTGCTCCAGATCCTGGACGAGGGCCGCATCACCGACAGCCAGGGCCGCACGGTGAACTTTGAGAACACCGTCATCTGCATGACCAGCAACGCCGGCAGCACCGAAAAGACCGGCGAGACCGGCTTTGCCAAGACTGCCGAGCAGATGAGCGCCAACAAGGCCATGAAGGCGCTGAGCGACTTTTTGCGCCCGGAGTTTCTGGGCCGTGTGGACGAAGTCATCGCCTTCAAGCCTCTGTCGGAGGAGAGCCTGGAGCGCATCGCCGCCCTGGTGCTGGACGAGTACGTCCAGCCCCTTGCGGACAAGGGCGTGGCCTTCACCTACACCCCCGCCGCCTGCAAGGCGCTGGTGGCCGAGGCGGGCGCCAAGTTCGGCGCGCGCGATCTGCGGCGCACCATCCGCAAGAAGGTGGAGGACCCCCTGGCCGAGCGGTTCGTTGCGGGCACGCTCACCGGCGCCGTCAAGCTGGACGCGCCGGAAGGCCGGCTGGAACTGATGTAACGGAGTTGTCTCTGAATTGTAACCGAAAAGTTTACGAAAAACTGACAATGACGGCGTAAAGTTGAAATATTTTCGGGTGCCGGTCCGTTAGAGGGGTGTAAGCCCCTCGCGGCGGGCCGTCGCGGAGGAGCGTGAGGAAATGGCGGAATTGCCGGTGTGCGAGAGCACCGAGATGGAACGGCTGGTGGACGAGTACGGCACCGGCATGCTGCGCATGTGCTGCATGTATCTGGGCGACGTCCACCTTGCTCAGGACGCCGTGCAGGACGCCTTCATCAAGATCTACCGCGCCTGGCGGCCCATCGAAAACCCCGCCGCCGAAAAGGCCTGGGTCATGCGCATCACGGTGAACGTCTGCAAGGACTATCTGCGCAGCGCCTGGAAGCGTAAGGTCAGCCTGGTGGAGCAGTACCCCGAGATGCCGGGCATGGAAAACCCCAAGGACGGCCAGGGCCGCCTGTTCCAGGAGATCATGGCCCTGAAGCCCAAATACAAAGAGGTCATTCTGCTGCACTATTACCAGCAGCTGAAGGTCAACGAGATCGCCGCGGTGCTGGGCGCGCCCCAGTCCACGGTGAGCATCCGCCTGCGGCGTGCCCGTGAGGCGCTGAAAAAACGATTGGAAGGAGGGCAATATGAAGATCTGTGACGAGACCGTCCGGGCCGCTGTCGACAGCGGCTTGAGCAGCGTCCGGATGGACGCTGCTCAAAAGCAGGCTATCCTGGCCCAATGCCGGCCCACCGTGGCCGTGGCGCCTCCGGCGAGGCGTCTGGGGCCAATGCGCCGGGCGCTGGCTCTGGCGGCGGCCTTCGCCCTCGTTTTGTGCCTGGGCGGCGGCGTGCTGGCCGCGGCCCCCGAGCTGCAGCAGAAACTGGCCGTGCTGGGCGAGGAAACGCTGCAAATGCTCCAGCCCATCAACCAGGTCAGCGAGGACGAGGGGATCCGCATGGAGGTGCTGGCCGCCATGAGCGACGGCCAGGTGGCCGCGGTCTACATCGGCCTGCAGGACACCACCGGCCAGGGCCGCATCGGCCCGGACGCGGACCTTTACACCCCGCAGGTCACCAGCACCATGTTCACCAGCGGCGAGACGGTGGACTACGACGAGACCACCGGCACCGCAATCCTGCGCCTCACCGCCAATGCCAGCCAGCAGCTGGCGGGCAAAAAGATCACCGTGGGCGCCACCAGCATCACCTCCGGGCTGTCCT
>DXBV01000078.1 GCA_019116345.1 Candidatus Allofournierella merdipullorum
CGTGGGAAGTTCCTCCTTTCTCCGCCAAGATACAAAAATACCGCCCGTAGTCTCGTTTGGGCGGTACTTTGTGTAAGATTGGCAGTCCATTATTAAGTTTTTTATTATGTTCCCTTTGTACACCGTTGCAAGCTGTCCGCAAAAGTCTCTGATGTCTCTGATTCGCTATCTCATCCTTCTTTTCCATGTGCGCACATTGCATTTTGCTCTCTCATTTCACCAGTTCATGCTATTGCAGTTGAATGATCATGATGCTATTCTACTACTCCTCGCTTTCTTTTACTCGGTGGATCGTTAAACTATGTGCAGTCGGAATTGAGTTCAAATCTGACAAGTACTCGATGCCCTGGCCGCCGGACGGATGAGCCTTTTGCCTGCAAGGCAGACCGGCGGCAGACCCTTTAAAAGGAAGAGCCTGCCGCCGGTTTTTTTATGTACGCGCGCCGCTTACCGCTGCACCCGACCGGAGCCGTCGCCGCCGGCCAGTTTTTCCACTTCCGCCACGGTGGCGAAGTTGTAGTCGCCCTCGATGGAGTGCTTCAGCGCGGACGCCGCCACCGCGAACTCCACCGCCTGCTGGGTGGTGCGGCCTTCCAGCAGCGCGTGGATCAGGCCGCCGCCGAAGCTGTCGCCGCCGCCGATGCGGTCGATGATGTGCAGGTGATACACCTTGGAGAAGCAGTACTCGTTCGCGGCCACGTCGTAGAGCATAGCGCTCCAGTCGTTGTCGAAGGCGGACTTGCTCTCCCGCAGGGTGATGGCCACCTTTTCGAAGCCGAACTGTTCCGCCAGCTGCCGGGCCACAGACTTGTAGCCCTCCTTGTTCAGCTCGCCCGCAGTGATGTCCGTCGCCTGCGCCTCGATGCCGAACACGTCTTTCGCGTCCTCCTCGTTGGAGATGCACACGTCCACATACTGGCACAGCTTCGTCATCGCCGCCCGGGCCTCGGCACGGCTCCACAGCTTGCCACGGTAGTTCAGGTCGCAGCTGATCTTCACGCCCCGGGCTTTCGCCGCCTTGCAGGCCTCCTCATAGGCAGTGACCAGGTTGGCCCCCAGCGCCGGCGTGATGCCGGTGAAGTGGAACCAGTCCGCGCCCTCGAAGATGGCGTCCCAGTCAAAGTCGCCGGGCTCCGACTCCTGGATGGCCGAGTGGGCGCGGTCATAGATGCAGACGCTGGGCCGCTGGGACGCGCCTTTCTCGTTGAAATAGATGCCCACGCGGTCGCCCCCGCGCACGATCTTGGAAGTGTCCACCCCGTAGCGCCGCAGGCTGTTCACCGCCGCCTGCCCGATGGCGTGGGCCGGCAGCTTGGTCACGAACACCGCCTCGTCGCCGTAGTTCGCCAGCGACACTGCCACGTTCGCCTCGCCGCCGCCAAAGGTGAACTCCAGGTGGTCCGCCTGCACGAACCGCTCGTAGTTGTAGGGCTGCAGCCGGATCATCAGTTCGCCAAACGTTACCACCTTAGCCATTGCCCCGCACCTCCTTGACGATCTGGACGCTCTTTTTGCACAGGTCGATGATCTCGTCCCACTTCTGGCCGTCGATCAGGTCGGCGGTGACCATGTAGGACCCGCCGCAGGCGCAGATCACCGGGCAGGACAGGTACTCTTTCAGGTTCTTCAGCGACACGCCGCCGGTGGGCATGATCTTGAACATGGCAAAGGGCGCCGCCATCGCCTTGATCTTCGCCAGCCCGCCGGACTGCTCCGCCGGGAAGAACTTGAGCACCTCCAGCCCCAGCTTGTAGGCCGCGTGGTAGTCGGTGGGGGTGGTGCACCCGGGGAACACCGGCACGCCCTTGGCCTGGCAGTACTTCACCAGCTCCACGTCCAGCCCGGGGCAGACGATGAACTGAGCGCCCGCTTCCAGCGCCTCGTCCACCTGGGCGGTGGAGAGAACGGTGCCGGCGCCCACCAGCATCTCGGGCTGGGCCTCGCGCATCAGACGGATGGCGGTGGCAGCGCCCGCGGCGCGGAAGGTCACTTCCGCCACCGGCAGCCCGCCCTCGCACAGGGCCGCCGCCAGGGGCGCGGCGTCCCGCTGGGGGTCGTTCAGCTTGATCACCGGCACCACGCCGATGTCCGATATACGCTTTTCAATGTCGTTCATGGCTCTCGTTCCTCCCTTTTACACCCCGGAATAGGCGGAGAAGCCGCCGTCGATGGGGATGCACACGCCGGTGATGAAGCTGGCCGCCTCGTTGTTCAGCAGGAACAGCACCGCGCCCGCCAGTTCCTTGTCGGTGTCGCCGAAGCGGCCCATGGGGGTAGCGGCCAGGATCTTGCCGGTGCGGGCGGTGGGGGTGCCGTCCTCGTTGAACAGCAGCTTCTGGTTCTGCTGCGTGGAGAAGAAGCCGGGGGCAATGGCGTTCACCCGGATGCCCACCTTGCTGAAGTGCACCGCCAGCCACTGGGTAAAGTTGCTCACAGCGGCCTTGGCGCCGGAGTAGGCGGGGATCTTGGTCAGCGGGGTGTAGGCGTTCATGGAGGAGATGTTCAGGATGTTGCAGCCCTCACGGCCCACCATCTGGCGGGCAAAGGCCTGGGTGGGCAGCAGGGTGCCGATGAAGTTCAGGTTGAACACGAACTCCACGCCGCTGGTCTCCAGATCGAAGAAGCTCTTGGTGTCGCCGTCGATGTCGCCCACCTCAAAGTACTCCTTGTCGGTGGTGGCGCGGGGGTTGTTGCCGCCGGCACCGTTGATGAGGATGTCGCAGGGGCCCAGGTCAGCGGCCACCGCGTCGGCCACGGCGTAGCAGTTGTCCTTGTCCAGCACGTTGCACTTATAGGCCTTGGCCACACCGCCCTCGGCAGTGATCTCAGCGGCGAACTTGCCGGCGGCCTCCTCGTTCAGGTCCAGCAGGGCCACCTTGGCGCCCGCACGGGCCAGCACCTTGGCGAAAGCGGAGCAGAGCACGCCGCCCGCGCCGGTGACAACAGCGACCTTGCCGGTCAGATCGGTATTCAGAACGTTCTTTTCCATTGTTGTATCCTCCGTTTATGCCTTCAGGGCCTTTTCCCAGGCCTCGAACAGTCCGTTGATGTAGGCGGCGCCCAGAGCGCGGTCGTACAGGCCGTAGCCGGGCTTGCCTTCCTCGCCCCAGATCATGCGGCCATGGTCGGGCCGGACGTAGCCGTCAAAGCCGTTTTCAACCAGCGCTCGCACGATCTCGCTGATGTCCAGGCTGCCGCAGGAAGACAGGTGTGCCCGCTCCTCGAAGGAGCCGTCCTCCATGATCTTCACGTTCCGGATGTGCATGAACGCGATGCGGCCCATCGCCGAATACTTGCGCACCATCGCCACCACGTCGTTGCTCGCCGCGCACCCCAGGCTCCCCGTGCACAGGCACAGGCAGTTCGCCGGGCTGTCCACCAGCTTCAGGAACCGGTCCAGATGCTCCTCGCAGGTGATGATCCGCGGCAGCCCGAAGATGGGATACGGCGGGTCGTCCGGGTGGATCGCCATCTTCACACCGCACTCCTCCGCCACGGGAATGACTTTCTTGAGGAAGCGCTCCAGGTTGGCCCACAGGCCCTCCTCCCCCAGCGCCCCGTAGGCCCCGATCAGCTCACGCACCTCTTCCTGGGTGTAGCTGGAGTCCCAGCCGGGCAGGTGGATGTCGTCTTTCAGCGGGTCCAGCCCTTTCATCTGCTCCCAGTACATCACCAGACTGGTGGAGCCGTCCGCCGCCTTTTTGTCCAGCTGCGTCCGCGTCCAGTCGAACACCGGCATGAAGTTGTAGGTCACGCACTTCACGCCGTACTCCGCGCAGCGCCGGATGTTCTCGCAGTACACCTCCAGCAGCTCGTCCACGTTGCCACGCCCCAGCTTGATGTCCTCGTGCACCGGGATGGACTCCACCACGTCGAACACCAGCCCGTTGGCCTCGCAGTCCCCTTTCAGCGCCGCCAGGCTCTCCTCCGGCCACACCTCCCCCGGCTTCACGTCGTACACCGCCGTGACCACGCTTCGCATACCGGGGATCTGCCGGATGTATTCCAGCGGGATCGTGTCGCTTCGCCCGTACCAGCGGAATGAAAGTTTCATCTTGGTGTTCCTCCCTTTCTCACAGGTCAAAATAACGCTTGGCGTTGTTGAAGCAGATGTCCTCCACCAGCGCGCCCAGGGCGTCCATATCCGCCGGGTACTCTCCGTTTTCCACCCAGCGGCCGATGAGGCTGCACAGGATGCGGCGGAAGTATTCGTGGCGGGCGTAGCTCAAAAGGCTGCGGCTGTCGGTGAGCATACCGATGAAGTTGCCCAGCACGCTCAGGTTCGCCAGGCTGGTGAGGTGTTCGGTCATGCCCGCCTTGTGGTCGTTGAACCACCAGGCCGCCCCGTGCTGGATCTTGCCCGCCGCCTCCGGGCCCTGGAAGGCCCCCAGCAGGGTGTCCAGCCAGGCGTTATCCGCCGGGTTCAGGCTGTAGAGCACCGTCTTGGGCAGGTTGCCCTCCGCCTCCAGCGCGTCCATCAGCCGGTAGGTGGCGGCGCAGCTGTCGGTCACCGCCATGCTGTCAAAGCCGGTATCCGGCCCCAGGGTGGCCAGCATCCGGCTGTTGGGGTTGCGCGCGCAGCTGAAATGCAGTTGCATCACCCAGCCCAACCGGGCGTACTCCCGGGCGCAGTGGAGCAGCACGGCGGTCTGGTAGCCCTCCGCCTCCTCCACCGTGAGCGGCTCGCCCGCCAGCGCCTTTTTCAACGCCACCGTGGCCGTCTCGTCGCTCACCGGGCGGAACATCACGTAGTCCAGCCCGTGGTCCGCCGAGCGGCATCCGTGAGCGTCGAAGAAGGCTATCCGGGCCGATAAGGCGTCCCGCATATCATGCACAGTGGCGATGGGATAGCCCGTTGCCTTCTCCAGCCGCTTCACATAGGCCGCAAAGCCCGCCTTGTGCAGGTTCATCGCCGGGTCCGGCCGGAAGCTGGGGCACACCTGCACCGGGAAGGAGGCGTCCGCCGCCAGCTTTTCGTGCCAACGCAGGTCACTGCAGGGGTCGTCGGTGGTGCCGATCATGGTCACGTTGCTGGCCAGGATCAGCCCCCGGGCGCTCATGGCCGGGTCCTTTTGCAGCTTTTCGTTGCACAACTGCCAGACCTCCTCGGCGGTCTCCCCGTTCAGCACGCCGGTGTAGCCGAAGTAGTTCTTCAGTTCCAGGTGGCACCAGTGATACATGGGGTTGCCGATGGCACGGGGCAGTGTTTCGGCAAATTTCTGGAACTTTTCCCGGTCAGACTCGTCGCCGGTGATGTACTTTTCCTCCACACCGTTGGAGCGCATGAGACGCCATTTATAGTGGTCGCCTCCCAGCCACACCTGGGCAATGTTGTCGAAGCGCCGGTCCTCAAAGACCTCCTTCGGATCGATGTGGCAGTGATAATCGATGATGGGCGTCTTCTCGGCCCATCCATAATACAGCGTTTTGGCTGTTTCCGTGTCCAGCAGAAAATCGGGATGTGCGATCCTGTTCTCCAATCTTTCCCTCTCCTTTTTCACTTCAAACGCATCACGGCTTTCACAATGTGTCTTGATCTCACGGTAATGCGAGTCCCCGCACTCATTCGAGGATGATTTTTGCGGAAACATCTTTGTTTTCACTCTGCCTTTTCTTCCCATTTATTCCGGGATCCGCTTGAGATATCGCGCGCTGACCTGCGCGCTTTTTACCGGGCTTTTGTCGATCCAGTTGCGGTGGCTCTCCAGGATCACCGCGTCCACGTTGACCTGCAGGGCCCGTTCCAGCAGGCTGTCCAGGTCCATGTTGCCAGTGCCCAGTTCCATACTGTCGGTTTTAAGGATGGGGGTCACGGCAGGGCCCTGCACCCGACTGCCCCGGTCGTTGATGTGCCACAGCTTCATGCGATGGCCCAGCCGCTGCATCCAGGCCAGGGCGTTGGCGCCGCCCTCGGTAAACCAGTAGCTGTCGAACTCAAAATTCACAAACCGGGGATCGGTCTCCTCCAGCAAAATATCATAGGCCCGCTGTTCGTCATTCACCCGGCGCAGCTCGCAGTTATGGTTGTGGTAGAGCAGCTCCACACCCTCTTGCAGGAGGGCCTCCCCGGCTTTGTTCAGCCGGGCGGCCAGGTTGCGCACGGTGGCTTCGTCCCCGTAGTCAAACCGATACATACCGGTGATGACCACATACTTGGTCCCGAAGCTCTGGGCCTCCCGGGCAACCTCTTTCGGGTCCCGTTCCAGGCTGCCCAGGTCGGTGTGCAGGCTGACCACTTCTAGCCCTACCTCCTGCACCAGCTTGTGCCAGTCCAGGTTGCCGCCCTTGCCCACCGGCATGCCGGCGGCCTTGGTCAGCATCTTGACCATGAACCCGATGGGATGGATCATGAACCCACACAGCTCGATGCCGTCGTACCCGGCAGCCTTGAGGGCGGCCAAGGTTTGCCGGGCCTGGGGTTCGCTGTTCAATACCGTTCCCAGCATGAATTGCTGGACTGCTTTCTTGGGCATAGCTCAGCCCTCCATTTTGATGATTTCGCCGGTGGTGATGCCATTTTCGTTGAAGCTGTCCACGCAGGCATAATAGGTCTGCCCTGCCATGAGGGTAGACAGTTTCACCTCGTCGGCGTCGTAGACCAGCCAGCTATGGTAGAGTTTGTCAGGAGCAATCCCGTAGCGCACATTGCAGCCCTGCGCATCTTCCAGATGCTGCCAGTGCACCTTTCCATCCAGCGGACTGACTCGCACAGCAGAGGCTCGGGCCCGGGCGGGTTTGTCCCCGTCCCCGTTGCCGAACACCCGCAGCCCGCTGATGCGCAGGGTTTGACCGTAGGGCAGCTCGCCGCCCGTCACCCGCACATACCGGGCACGGATGCCTTCAGGGTATTCATAATATCCGTTGGAACATTCCCGGGCCACCGTTTCCCGGGCGGTCCAGGTGGCCCCATCCAGGCTGGTTTCCACCGTATAACGAGAAATCTGCGGCTGCAGTTCAATGTGCCGGGTTTTGCGGGCATCCCCGTAACTGTCGGCGGGAAAGTCCACCACCACACCTTCATCGGCCAGATTCACCTGAATGGCCCGGATGTCCTGTTCTTTTTCCAGGTCCACGCAGAGCCACTGCCCGGGGGCAGCGCTGCCCGCACTCCACCAGTCCCGGCAGGTCTCGTTCACCGCCAGGGCCGGGTTGCTGCCCGCTGCCGTGGAAGAGGCCGTGACCGGCTTGCGGTAGCTCAGCAGCATCCACTCCGGCTGCCATTTTGCGGCATCAAAGGGGCCCGCCGGGATGCGATGAGGATAATCGGCAAAATTCTGGTTGCAGAACATCACGCCGTCCCGGTCAAACCCCGCCGGGAACAGCCCCACCCGGCGCTCGAAGTCATGGTTGACCGAGATGCGCATGGTGGCGGCGTGCCAGTAGTTGCCGTACCGGTCTGCGATGGTGCTGCCGTGGCCCGCACCGGTCATGAAACCGCCCGGCACCGCCGAGAAGGGGTTGGAGGTCTGCAGGGTGAAGGGTCCCAGCGGAGAATCCGACGTATAGACGCCGTCGGCGTAGGTGTTGTACTGGGTGCCGGGGCAGGCATACTGCAGGTAGTAGGTGCCGTTGTGCTTGGTCATGTAGGCACCCTCGATGTAGGGCTTGCCCACCGCGAAGAACATGGCAGCCAGGTCGTCGGTGCTCATGCCGGGGATGTGCTGCATCTCCGGAGGAAATTCCAGTTTGCCGGTGGCGGGATTGTAGTGCTGTTTCAGCGCCTGGTACACCACACTGGCCTCCCGGTCCACCACCCCATTGTCGCCGGGGCGCTCGTAGCCAAGGGACTCTTCCTGCCCGAAGATCAGTTCCTTCTTTTCCCCGATGGGGGTCATGGTTTTGGGGTCCATCTCCACGCCCCAGATGGGGGTGGTATTGGAGCAACCCCAGTAGAGATACACCCGGCCATCATCATCCAGGAACAGGTCGGGATCCCAGAAGGCGAAAGGCGCGCTGACCTGCTCAAAGGGTTCGTGCAAAGGGTCCTTGGAACGCAGAATCGGGCAGTTCTTCCCCTTGCGGCTGGCGCAGAAATACAGGTACTCCCCCACCTGCCGTACATCGGGGGCATAGTCGTAGATCAACAGCCCCGGGTCGGGGTGGAATTCCCAGTGCAGCAGGTCGTCGGAGTACCAGAACCCCGCCGACATAGAGACAAACAGGTAGTATTTCTCCTTGAAAAACACCAACGTAGGATCAGCGCCCTCCCGGAAGCCCTCAACGCGGGAACCTTCCTTCATATGCTGGTAGCGGTAACCCAGATCCAGGGGATTACAGTAGGTCTGCTTCATGGTGTTCACTCCTTAGAAATGCCCTGCAGCACACGGTTGAGCTGCTTAATATCCTCAATGTCGGTGCCGGCCTGCCTGAGCATGCCCTCAATGGTCATCCGCTGCATGGCCCGCTGCATCATAGCCACCAGAGCCGGGTTGTCCTTGACGGCGGCCGCTACATCCCCCCGGGAGGCGGCGGCCTTATCACCGATTTGCTTGAGGATGGGGCCCACCTTGGCATCGGCCATAGC
>DXBV01000079.1 GCA_019116345.1 Candidatus Allofournierella merdipullorum
CTCCCTTTGCTTGCTTGTGCAGTTGGCAGACCGCACTCCCAGTATAGCAAAGGGTGTTTTTCTTTTCCCATTATCGACATTAGTCTTCTTTTGAACCACTCGCCTAGCGAGTGGTTTTCGATATACAAAAAACGCCCTGCTGAAACGCAGGGCGTTGTGGGCGTTTTCGTTTTTTGTGGCCGTGCTCCGGGCGCGGGGACGGCCGCATTTTGCCGGATTTTCGGGCTTTCACAGCTCTTTGATCGGGCCGGCGCCGCGGAAGGCGGCAGTCATCACGCCCCGCTGCAAACTCTACGCCGTCCGGAAGAGAAACAGCGTTTTTCAGCGGCGCAGCTTTTCTTCCAGCTCCGCCTTGTGGGCTTCCAGCACCTCCCGGTGGCGCAGGTTGTGCATGCCGGGGAAGGCCCGCAGCAAACGCCGCGCGCCGAAGAGCCGCCGGTCGGTGATGGCCGCCCGCAAAAGGTCCCGCCGCGCTTCCAAATCGGCGATGCGGCCGGGCAGCGCCTGCCGGCCCTCGGCCAGCTTTTCGTCGGCGGCCAGGGCCGCGTCGCCCAGCTCTTTGCTCACCGCGTCGCTGCCCCGGCGCAGGGCCGCGCCCAGCTTTTCCAGCTCCCGCAGGTCCCGCTCCAGGCCCGCCAGCGTGACCAGCGTGGCCGCCAGGTCCGCCGCCAGCACCGCCCCGAACAGGCCCAGCAGCACCCAGCCCGCCGTGTGGGGCAGGCGGTCCACCAGCCGGGCGACGGGCGGGTGGAGCAGCCGCACCGCCGCCATGCCCCCGAGGCCCCAGGCCAGGCTGAATTTTAAACAAATGTAGCCGCCGATGTTGAAAGGCTGGTCGGAGTAATCCCACCAACTGGTGTGAAAGGCCTTTTTCAGTACAAAGCCGGTGACCAGTTCCAGCGCGCTGGTGAGCACCATCGAGCCCAAAAAGAGCAGCAGGGTGTTGTTCACCAGCGGCTCCAGCACCAGCAGCACGATGCACATGCCCACACCGTAGATGGGGCAGACCGGCCCGTTCAGAAAGCCCCGGTTGACCCATTGGCCGGAGTTGACGGTGCAGAACACCACCTCAAGACACCAGCCCAGAAAAGCGTAGATGAAAAAATACCACAAAAGCTGATAGGGTGTAAACGGCATGAAACGCACGCTCCTTTCCATGGATGCCATTATAGCACACGGAAAGCGGTTGTGGTATACTGGATAGGGCAAAGGAGGCGAAGGGGATGGAGCGGTGGATCCTGCACTGTGACTGCAACAGCTTTTACGCCAGCGTGGAGCTGCTCTCCCGGCCCGAACTGCGCCAGAAGCCGGTGGCGGTGTGCGGCGACCCGGAGAGCCGCCACGGCATCATCCTTGCGAAAAACGAGCCGGCCAAGGCCATGGGCGTCAAGACCGCCGAGGCCATCTGGCAGGCAAAGCGCAAATGCCCGGACCTGGTGCTGCTGCCTCCGCACCGGGAACGATACGTCCATTATTACAAGATCATCAACGAAATTTACTGCCGCTTCACCGACCGGGTGGAGCCTTTCAGCATCGACGAGAGCTGGCTGGACGTGAGCGGCTCCTGGCAGCTGTTCGCCCAAAGCCCCAAAGCGCTGGCGGACCGGCTGCGGGCCGAGGTGCACGGGGCCACCGGCCTGACCGTTTCGGTGGGCGTCAGCTTCAACAAGGTGTTCGCGAAGCTTGGCAGCGACTACAAAAAGCCGGACGCCACCACCCTTATCACCCGGGAAAATTTCAAAGACATCCTCTGGCCGCTGCCGGCCCGGGACATGCTTTTTGTGGGCCGCAGCGCCGCCGAAAAGCTGGCGGGCATGGGCATCTCCACCATCGGGGACCTGGCGGCGGCGGACGAAAAGGCGCTGGCGGCGGCCTTGGGCAAGCTGGGGCACACCCTGAGCCGCTACGCCCGGGGACTGGACGACGCGCCGGTGCGCCTTTGGGGCGAAAAGGAGCCGGTGAAGAGCGTGGGCAGCGGGCGCACCTTTCCCCACGACCTTGTCACCGCCGCCGAGGTACACTCGGCGCTGTGGGCCCTGTCGGACGAGGTGGCGGCCCGGCTGCGCCGCCACGGCGTGTGGGCGGGGGCGGTGCAGCTGACGGTGCGGGACGCCTCCCTCAAGACCATCACCCGGCAGGCGCGGCTGCCCATGAGCACCCATCTGGCCCGGGACCTGGCGGACGCCGCCTGGAGGCTGATGCAGGCCAACTGGCGGGAAGGCGAGCCGGTGCGGATGCTCACGGTGACGGCCCAAGGCATCACCGAGGAGCCGGCGGCGGTGCAGCAGAGCTTTTATGAGGACGCGCCCCGGCCCGACCCGAGGCGGGAGAAGCTGGAACAGAGCCTGGACGCCATCCGTGGCAAGTACGGCAAGGGGGCCATCGGCGCGGGCAGCATTTTGCGCAAAGACCTGGGGCTGGGCCGCCTTTCCATGGAGGAAAAAGGCGGGGACGAGGACGACGAGCGGGCAAAGGGGCCCCTGTGAGGGGCGGGAAAGGAAGAGACTATGATCGAAGCGGTATTGTTTGACATGGACGGCCTGATGTTCGACACCGAGCGGCTGTGGACCGAAGCCTGGATGGCCACCGCTGAGGCCGAGGGCCTGCCGGTGAATCTGGACGTGGTGGTGGCCATGCGGGGCTGCAACCGGGCAGGCTGCAAGCGGGTGTGTCTGGAACGCCTGGGCCCGGACTTTGACTTTGACGACTACCAGGCCAAGGCCCGCATCGTGATGGATCGGCTGGTGGACGAGCACGACCTGCCCAAAAAGTCCGGCCTTGTGGAGCTGCTGGAGGAACTGCGGGCCCGGGGCATCCCGGCGGTGGTGTGCACCAGCACCCGCCGGGTCATCACCGAGGGCTATCTCAAACGGGCGGGCATCGACGGCTGTTTCAAGGGCCTTGTCTGCGGCGACGACGTGCAGAACGGTAAGCCCCACCCGGAGGTGTTCCTGAAGGGCGCGGTGCTGACGGGCAAAGCGCCGGAGCGCTGCCTGGTGCTGGAGGACAGCCCCAACGGCATCCGCGCCGGCGCGGCGGCGGGCTGCAAGGCGGTGATGGTGCCCGACCTGATGGAGCCCACCGACGAGCTGCGGGCCCTGGCGGCGGCCATCGTGCCCGACCTGTTCGCCGTCGTTCCCCTGCTGGACACCCTGTAAACACAACAAAAAGCCCCCGGCGCCTTGCGCCGGGGGCTTTGCTTTGTCCGTTATTTTGCTTTTTCCGCGCCTTTGCCGGCGAAGAACTCCCGCACAAGGCGCACCACTGTGCCGCTGAGCAGCAGCAGCGCGATGAGGTTCGGGATGGCCATCAGGCCGTTGAAGGTGTCGGCGATGCTCCACAAAAGGCCCAGGTCCACGGTGGCGCCCAGAATGGCCACGAAGGAGTAGACCACCAGGAAAGGCCGGATGACCTTTTCGGTGCGGCAGAGGTAGGAGATGCAGGTGGAACCGTAGAGGCCCCAGCCGATGATGGTGGAGAAGGCAAAGCAGCACAGCGCCACCATGGTGAACAGCGAAACCCCGCTGCCGTAGGTGGTGGTGAAGCCGGAGATGGTCAGCTCGGCGCCGGCCTCGCTGCCGTAGGGCACCGGCGTGCCGCTGCACAGGATGACCAGGGCGGTGAGGGTGCAGATGACGATGGTGTCGGCAAAGACTTCAAAAATGCCGAACATGCCCTGCTTCACCGGCTTTTTGGTGTCGGCGCAGGCGTGGGCGATGCTGCCGGTGCCAAGGCCCGCCTCGTTGGAGAAGATGCCCCGGGAGACGCCTTTTTTCAGGCTCAGGAACACGCTGCCCACCACGCCGCCGGTGAAGGCCCGGGGCTGGAAGGCGCCGCCCACGATGGAGGCCAGCACGCCGGGCAGCTGGCGGAAGTTCAGCGCCACCACGCCCAGCGCCAGCACCACATACAGCAGCGCCATGAAGGGCACCAGCTTTTCGGCCACGCTGCCGATGCGCTTGATGCCGCCCAGCAGCACCATGGCCACCAGCATGGCCACAAAGATGCCCACCACCAGGTTCAGCATGGGCAGGATGGCCTCGCCCGCCAGCCCGTGCTGCAGCAGGGCGGTGTCGATGGAGGTGACGATGGTGTTCACCTGGGTGGCGTTGCCGGTGCCGAACACCGTGAGCACGCCGAACAGGGAATAGAGCACCGCCAGCCACTGCCAGCGCTTGCCCAGGCCGTTTTTAATGTAATACATGGGGCCGCCGGTCCAGTTGCCCCCGGCGCTGCGCTCCCGGAAGTGGAGGGCCAGGGTGACCTCGGAGAACTTGGTGCACATGCCCAGCAGCGCCGAGCACCACATCCAGAACACCGCACCCGGCCCGCCGATGGCGATGGCGCCCGCCACGCCGGCGATGTTGCCGGTGCCCACGGTGGCGGCCAGCGCCGTGCAGACGGCCTGGAAGGGGGTCATGGCCCCGTCGGCCGCGTCCCGCTTGCGGAACATCCGCCCCAGGGTGGTGCGGATGGCGTAGGGGAACTTGCGGATCTGCAAAAAGCCGGTGCGGACGCTGAGCAGCAGCCCCACGCCCAGGATGCAGACCATTGCCGGCACGCCCCAGATAAAGTTGTTGACCGCCCCGTTGACGGCCCGGATCAGTTCTACCATAATTCCTTGCTACCCCTTATCCTGTATCGTTCAAATCAGGCCCGCCGCATCGGGCCTTCGCCGCTTTTAGCCCTCGCCGTGTTCGGCGCGCCAGGCGGCGCTTTCCGCCTTTTCGATGGCGGTGCGCTTCGCGATGGCCTCGGCCAGCGCCTGCTGCTCGTTTTCCAGGGGCAGCTTGCGGGCGATGAGGGCCTTGGTCTTGATGCCCTGTTCGGTGAACATGGCCTCGTGCTCGGTGCGGATGTTCCAGGCCGGCTCGTCGGCGTGGAGGTCCCGGGTCTGCCAGGTGATCTCAAAGCCCGCCTCGGGGAAGTAGGCCAGGCTGTCGTTGAACAGGCCCTCGTCGTCGGTCTTGAAGTACACCTCGCCCCCGTCCGCCAGCATCGCCCGGTAGAGCGCCAGCTGCCGCGTGTGGGTCAGGCGGTGCTTTTTGTGGGCCAGCTTGCGGTTCCAGGGGTTGCAGAAGTTGATGTAGATGCGCTGCACCTGGTCCCGCTCGTCCATCACGCCGGCGATGCGCTCGATGTCAAAGCTGGCGATGAGCACGTTGTCCACCGGCAGGCCCTTTTCGGCGTACTCCTTCTCGATCTTGCGCTTGGCCAGAATGAGCACCTTGTCGGTGATGTCCACGCCCAGGTAGTTCACCTCCGGGTGGGCCGAGGCCAGCTTGGAGAGATAGCCGCCCTTGCCGCAGCCCAGCTCCAGATGGAAGGGCTGCTGGGGCCGGGCGAACAGGCTGCGCCAATGGCCCTTATTTTCCAGCGGCTCGTGGGCGTGCCAGGGGGTGGCCAGAAGCTCCGGCCGCGCGTAGGGTTTGAATCGCATTCTCATGGATGGTTCTCCTTCGTGATTTGTAAAAGCGGCGGGGTTCAGGTCAGTTTTTCCGCCAGCCGCCGGCAGACCGACCGCAATTCGGCCACGATGGTTTCCTGTTTGTCACGGATGCGCTGGGACGGGCCGGACACGCTCACCGCATACAGCGCGCCGCCCTGCCGGGCCGGCACCGGCACCGCGATGGAGCACACGCCGGTCTCAAAGAACTGGTCGTTCACCGCGTAGCCGTCCCGGCGCACCTGCTCCACCGTTTCCAGCAGCCGGTCCGCGGAGGCGATGGAAGTCTCGGTCTTTTTCTCAAGCTCCGCCCCCTGGGCATATTCCCGCACCGCGGCGTCGTCGCCCGCCGCCAGCACCGCCAGGCCGGTGCTGCACAGGTGCATCGGGCGGGACTCGTACTTCGGCGTAAGCACCACCAGCGTCTGCCGGGGCAAAATCTCATCCAGCAGGATCACCCGCCGGCTGTCCAGCCGTTTGCTGAAATGGACCGTCTCGTTCACGCTGGCCGAAAGCTCCCGCAGCAGCGGCCCCGCCGTGCGGCGGGCCGCGTCGTCCGGCACGACCCCCGCGCCCAGCGCCGCCAGCCGCACCCCCGGCGCATAACGGCCGTCCTCCTCCAGAAAGAGGAAGCCCCGCTGCTCCAGGGTGTACAGGATGCGGAACACCACCGTGCGGTTCATCCCGCTGCGCTGCACCACCTGGCCCAGGCTCAGCGCCTGGCCGCCCTCGAACAGCTGCAGCACGGTCAGCGCGCTGTCCAGCGATTTGAGCAGATACTGGTCCTTGTTGCTCTCTTTCATCCGCGTCACCCGCCCCTTTTTTCTCAAAGACTCCCTCATCATAGCACGCAGCGGGAAAAATCGCAAATTTGCCCTTGCTTTTTAGTTTTTTCTGATGTATACTCAAATGGCAAGTTCGTTTTGAGAACATTATGTTCGCTTTCAGAACATTTTGGGAGGGATCTCATGAAGAAGCTCGTTGTCATCAATCTCGGCTCCACCTCCACCAAGATCGCCTGCTTCGAGGACGATCGGTGCGTTCATTCCGCGTCGCTGCCCCATCCGGCGGCAGAGATCCAGGCTTTCGCCAGCAACTGGGACCAGTACGACTACCGCAAGGCGGCCATTCTGGACTTTCTGGCGCAGCACGACATCCGCCTGAAGGAGCTGGACGCCTTTGTCAGCCGGGGCGGCCACACCCAGCCCATCCACAGCGGGGTCTACCGCATCACCGAAAAGATGCTGGAGCAGTCCCGCAGCATGAAGTACGGCAACCACGTCTCCGACCTGGGTGTACGGCTGGCCTACGATCTGGCGCCCAACAAGCAGACCGCCTTCATCGTGGACAGCCCCTGCACCGACGAATACCAGCCCCTGGCCCGCTACTCCGGCCTGGCGGAGCTGCCCCGTGTGAGCCGGTTCCATGTGCTGAACCAGAAGGCCTGCGCCCGCCGCTACTGCGCCGACCACGGCGTGGAATACGCCGACGTGAACCTGGTGGTGGTGCACATGGGCGGCGGCACCTCGGTGGCGGCCCACCGCAAGGGCCTTTTGGTGGACGGCAACAACGGCCTGGACGGCGACGGCCCCTTCTCCACCGACCGCACCGGCGAGCTGCCGGTGGGCGCGCTGATCGACCTGTGCTACTCCGGCAAGTACACCCACGCCGAGATGCGCCGCAAGATCAAGGGCCAGGGCGGCATGATGTCCTATGTGCAGGACACCGACGTCAAGACCATTGAGGAAAAGGCCCTGGCGGGGGACGAGAAGTACAAGAACGCCCTGGACGCCATGATCTACCAGACCGCCCAGGAGATCGGCAAGAAGGCCGTTGTGCTGAAGGGCGATGTGAACGCCATCCTGCTGACCGGCGGCATCGCCCACAGCGAGTACATCACCGGCCAGATCAAAGACTATGTCTCCTTCATCGCGCCGGTGTACGTCTATCCGGGCGAGCGGGAGATGGAGGCGCTGGGCACCCAGTCCTACTACGCGCTCATCGGAAAAGCGGAGGTGTTTGAAGTATGATGCTGAAAAACTTTGACGAGATGGAACAGTTCGTGCTGGCCCAGCCCGCGCCCCGGAAGGTGGCGCTGGCGGCGGCCCACGACGCGGACGCCCTGGGCTCGCTGCTGATGGCGGTGGACAAGGGCGTGGCCGAGGCGGTGCTCATCGGCAAGAAGGACGAGATCTGCGCCCTGCTGACCGGCATGGGCCGGGACCCGGAGGCCTTCACCATCATCGACGAGAGCGACGACCGGGCCATGGCCAACAAGGCGGTGGAGCTGGTGCACGAGGGCAAGGCGGACATGCCCATGAAAGGCCTGATGCACACCTCCACCTTCATGAAGGCCATTCTGGACAAGGAGACCGGCCTGCGTGAGCCGGACGCCCTGCTCAGCCAGGCCTCCATCTTTGAAATTCCCGAAAAGGGCCGCCTGCTCATCATTTCCGACTGTGCGGTGAACATCCAGCCGGACCTGGAGCAGAAGATCAAGATCACCGAGAACACCGTCACCCTGGCCCATACCTTGGGCATCGAGCAGCCCAAGATCGCGGTGCTGTCGGCGGTGGAGGTGGTGAACCCCAAGATCCAGAACACCGTGGACGCCCGCGCCATTCGTGAGCGGCTGGAGGGCAAGTACCTCATCGACGGCCCCCTGGCGCTGGACAACGCCATCGACAAGGCAGCCGCCATTCACAAGGGCATCGGCGGGCCGGTGGCGGGTGACGCGGACATCCTCATCGTGCCCGACCTGTGGAGCGGCAACATCTTCACCAAAGGCCTGGTGTTCTTCGCCCACCTGCGCAGCGCCGGCACCCTGAACGGCCTGAAAACGCCGGTGGTGATGAGCAGCCGCACCGACACGGTGGAAAACAAGTACCTTTCGATCCTGGCTGCGGCGTTGCAGTCCATCCAGAGCAAGCGCGCGCAGTGAGTATATAAAAAGGAAAGAGGAGAAGATCATGGAAACAAAGCCCGTAAAAAAAACAGCGGAACGTAGCCATTGAGCTGTGGCGGCTCATCGTGGCGCTGGCGGCCATCGGATTCCACGCCGGGTTCATCATCGCCCGGTCCTGCAACGAGGCCACCGGCTACTTCATGGAGACCAGCAACTGGTTCTTCGGTTCCAGCGAGGTGCTGCTGGTGTTCACCGTCACCGCCGGCTACTTCATGGCCGCCCACTTCGTCAAGCGCAAGAGCGATGCCGCCTATATGGCCCGCAGCGCCTCTGAGCGCGCCTGGGAGTACACCTGGGCCCGCATCAAGACCCTGGTGCCGGTGCTCATCATCGGCTATGTGCTGGCCATCCTGGTGTGCACCAGCTTCTACTACCCCGACTACACCATGCACGACATCATCGTGATGACCGTGAACAGCATCTGGGAGTTTCTGGGCTTCCATGCCGCCGGCCTGCGGAGCATGGGCAATGAGTTCTTCAATCTGAACGGGCCCATGTGGTTCATCTCCGGCATCATCATCGCCGGCTACTTCATGTACTGGGCCATCTGCAAGAGCGAGGACGGCTTCAGCGGCTTCTTTGCTCCCTTCGTGGCCATCTTCCTCACCGGCTGGTGGTGCTTCAGCGGCACCCGCGCCAGCCAGACTGCCTGGTCCACCTTCGGCGCGCAGACCACCTCCACCAACGGCATGGGCGGCGACGCCACCGACACCACCGCCGTCATCGGCTTCAACAACGGCGTTGTGTTCGTTGTGCTGGGCATGCTCATCGGCGTGCTGCTGTTCTATCTCATCCGCCGCCTGTCCGCCCATGAGTTCACCGCCGGCCAGAAGGCCGCCCTCACCGTTCTGAACGTGGTGTGCAGCGTACTGCTGGTGTGGTACATCCTCTATCAGCCCACCTGGTTCGAGCTGGAGCGCTGGACCGTGGCCTTCCTGTGCCTGGTGGTCATCGGCCTGTCCCTGCTGAACAAGGACGGCCTCACCTCCCTTTTGAACAACCGCTACACCAGCGGCCTGCTGGCCTATCTGGGCAACATCTCCCTGTACATCTACATGCTGCACTACCCCGCGGTCATCGGCACCCTGCGGGTGCTGGGCCACAACACCCCGGACACCATCTACTCCTTCTGGGAAGTGTATGTGCCCGCCACCGTGGCCACCGTGGTGCTCAGCGCCGTGGTCAACGAGATCATGAAGCGCACCATCATGAAGAAGAAATAATCGCGTCTGACGGCGGTTTTCCGCCCGTTCTCTTCCTCTCAAAGGGAAAAGCCCCGGCTGTACAGCCGGGGCTTTTCTTATTGTTTAAAATGTATGTGCTGCCCAGAAGGAGCGCAGCGCCGTGATGTCCGCCGCACAGCTGCCCTGCACGAAGCCGGGTTTGCCGCCGCCCCGGCCGTCCAGGGCCTGGTTCAGCTCTTTGCAGAGGGGCCGCAGGTCCGCCCCTTCGCCGGTGCAGGCGATGGCGTAGGCCAGGCCCCCGCCCTCTTTTTCGCTCACCGCGCAGCAAACGCCGGTGCGGCTCTCGGAGAGGGCCGCCGCCAGCCGCCGCAGCCCGTCCGGGCCAAGGCCCGGCTTGCAGACCAGAGGATTTGCGTCTGTTTCACCGGCGGCCCAGAGGGCGAACAGCTGGTTTTCAAGACCCGTGAGCCGGAATTTTGCCGCTTCCAGCTCCGCCTTCTGGCGCTCCACCGCGGCGGCCAGGCCCTCCACCGGGGCGGAGAGGGCCGCTCCCGCCCGGCGGCACTGGCCGTCCACAAGGCGGTGGCGCGCAAGCGCCCGAGCGCCGCACACCACCTGCAGCCGGGTGCCGGATTTATAGTTGATGTGGTCGATGATCTTGATCTGGCCCACCTGCCCCGTGCGCTGCACATGGGTGCCGCAGCAGGCGCAGCAGTCCGCCCCGGGCATGGTGACCAGGCGCACCGGGCCTTCCAGCTCCTTCTTGCTGCGGTAGGTGAGCCGGGCCAGCTGCTCTTTCTCGTACCAGACGGCCTCGGTGGGCACGTCCTGCCAGACGATGCGGTTGGCCGCCTCTTCCGCTTTGGCAAGGCCCTCGGCGTCCACCGCCACGCTCAGGTCCATAAGCAGGTAGTCCTCGCCGATGTGAAAGCCCACGTTTTCCGCCCCGAACATGCTGTGCAACAGCCCTGAGAGGATGTGCTCTCCCGAGTGCTGCTGGGTCAGGTCCAGCCGACGGGCCGCGTCCACCTTGCCCTCCACCTCGCTGCCCGGTTCCAGGGGCCGGTCGGTGAGGTGGCGGATGACGCCCCCGGCGTCGTGCACGTCCAGCACCCGCACGCCGCCCAAGAGCCCGTGGTCGGCGGGCTGGCCGCCCCCCTCGGGGTAGAAGGCGGTGCGGTCCAGCACCACCTGCCAGCCCTTTTTATCCTCTTCGCAGGCCAGCACCCGGGCGGTGAATTCCAGCACCGGCGGCTGGGCGTAGTAAAGTTTTTCGGTGTGTTCCATGAAACGGCCCCCTTCCGGCGGTATCAGGCCTATTATAACACAAAGCTGCCGCTGGAAAAAGCCCGGCGGATAGTGTATAATAAAGCGATATGTTTTGAATGGGAGGTGCGGCGCGTGAAACGCCTGCTGAGTATCCTTCTTTCGGCGGCGCTGCTGGCGGGCTGCGCCGACCTGCGGCTGCTGCCGGGCGGGCCCTCTCCCGCCCCCTCCGCCGCCCCCGAGGCCACCGAGGCCCCGGCGCGGGTGCTGGCGGTGTGGGACGAGGGCGGGGCGCTGAGCCAGGCGCTGGCCCTTTATGCCGGGGAACAGGGCGTGCAGGTGGAACAGGCCGCCGACGCCGCCTCGGCGGCTCTGGCGGTGAGCGCCGTCCAGCCCGCGGCGGACAGTGCCCTGGACCTTTCCCAGCAGGGCGAGCTGGTGCAGGGCATAGCCGGCGCGCTCACCGGCGGGCAGGAGGGCTGTTTCGGCCTGCCGCTGGCGGGCAGCACCTACGGGTATCTGGCCGACCGCGCCCGGCTGACGGCGCTGCTGGGGGCGGAGTTTGACCCCGCCGACCTGCAGAAAGCCTCCGCATCCGAGTGGCAGGACTTCACCGGCGCGCTGGACGGCTGGCTGGCAAAGCCCGCCGAGACCGCCGTGACCCTCAACGGCAAAGAGTATACCCTGCCCGCCGAAAAGCCCGCGGAACTGGCGGCGACGGAGGCGGTGTTCACGGTGGCGGCGGAGGACCGGTTCACCGGGCCGGTGCTGGCGCCGGTGCTGGGCACCTGCTACAAGACCGCCGAGGAGGCCGCCGCGGGCGGACGCACCGACGCGGAGCTGACCGGGGCGCTGAACAGCCTGTGGACGCTGCTCACCGACGAGGCGGCCAGCCTCGCGGGGGCGGGCGAAAACGGCGCGGCCCCCGACCGGGCCGGGGCCCGGGAAGCCTTTGCCGGCGGGAAAGCCCTTTTCTACCGTGCGAGCGCCTCGGAAGCGGCGCTGACGGGCCTTGCCGCCGAGGACACGGTGGTGGTGCCGCTGAAATTCACCTTTGACGACACCGACCTCCACGGCGGATTTTCGCTGGAGGAGCTGTCCCGGCTGGTGGTGAGCAGCGGCGGCTGGGTGTGCATCCCCGCCGGGGCGGAGGAGAGCCAGCGCACCGAGGCCTGCGCCTTTTTGCTGTGGCTCTACGCCAGCGAGACGGGGCGGCAGCTGATGGGCGGCAGCGAGACGCCCGAGGGCCTGCCGGACCTGTCGGCGGCTTTGAGCGCCGAGACGCTGGAGGCCATCGACGCGGCGGGCGACGAGCTTGCCGCTCTGACGCAGTTCACCACCGCCGGACGCCGGGCTTTCACCGGCGCGGTGCTGGCGGCTTTACCTTAAAGAGAGGAAGAATCACAGATGCGGGAATGCGGCGTTTTGATGCCGGTGTTCAGCCTGCCGGGACCTTACGGCATCGGCTGCTTCGGCAAAGAGGCTTACAAGTTCGTGGATTTTCTGGCCGAGGCGGGCCAGCAGGTGTGGCAGATTTTGCCCCTGGCCCCCACCGGCTACGGCGACAGCCCTTACCAGAGCTGTTCCGCCTTTGCCTCCAACCCCTATTTCATCGACCTGGACGAGCTGGCCGAACGGGGCCTGCTGGAAAAAGGGGAGTATGAACACCTGCCCTGGGGCGGCGGGGCGCACATCGACTACGGCGCGCTGTATCAGCTGCGCTTTGGGGTGCTGCGCAAAGCCGCCGCGCGGTTCTTCGCCTTCCCCGAGGACGACTACTACGCCTTCTGTTTTCGCAATGAGGACTGGCTGGAGGACTACGCCCTCTACATGGCCGCCAAGGGCGAATATGAGATGAAAGGCTGGCAGGAGTGGCCCGAGGCCCTGCGCCGCCGGGAGGCAGAGGCGCTGGAGGCCCTGCGCAAGGAACAGGCGGAGGAAATTTCCTTCTGGAAATTTTTGCAGTACCAGTGCCACCGCCAGTGGACGGCCCTGAAGGCCTACGCCAATGAAAAAGGCGTGCGCATTCTGGGCGACATGCCCATCTATGTTTCGGCGGACTCCGCCGACGCCTGGGCGGGGGGCGAGATGTTCGAGACCGACGCCGAGGGCAACTTCACCCGGGTGGCGGGCTGCCCGCCGGACTACTTCTCCGCCGACGGCCAGCTGTGGGGCAACCCGCTCTACGACTGGGCCTGGCACAAGCGCACCGGCTACGCCTGGTGGGTGCGGCGGCTGCGCCACGCGCTGGAGCTGTTCGACGAGGTGCGCATCGACCATTTCCGCGCCTTCGACACCTATTACGCCATCCCCGCAAGCCACACCACCGCCCGAAACGGCGTGTGGGAGCAGGGCCCCGGCACCGAACTGTTCGACGCGCTGAACGCCGCTCTGGGCCGGGTGCCCATCGTGGCGGAGGATCTGGGCCTTCTGTTCGACAGCGTGCGCAAGCTGCTGGCGGATACCGGCCTGCCGGGCATGAAAGTGCTGCAGTTCGCCTTTGACCCGGGGTGCGACAGCGAGTATCTGCCCCACAACCATGTGGAAAACTGCGTGGTCTACCCCGGCACCCACGACAACGCCACCCTGGCGGAGTGGCTCACCTCGGCCTCCAAAAAGGAGCTGGCCAAGGCCAAGGCCTATCTGGGCCTGAACCGCACCGAGGGCTTTGCCGCCGGCATGCTGCGGGGGGTGCTGGCCAGCTGCGGACGGCTGGCGGTCATTCCCGCGGCGGACTGGCTGGGCCTTGGGGCCGAAGGGCGCATCAACACCCCCGGCGTGGGCCAAGGCAACTGGCAGTGGCGGGCGAAGGCGGGCGTTTTCACCCCGGAGCTGGCGGCGCGGATGCGCCGCACCTGCGCGCTCTACGGGCGGTGCAGCGCCGAAGAACAGTAAAAAATACATACTCCCCCTTTTTCCGGGCATACTACCGGCAAAAGGGGGAGTTTTTCATGCAGCGACGCAACGACCAGAACCACGGCGACAGCGACAACGAGGCCGTGCTGAACGAAGTGGTGCGCAACACCGAGATGGGCAAAAACACCACCGAGCAGCTCATCCACATCACCGACGACCGGCAGCTGAAGGCCAGCCTTCTGAGCCAGCAGCGGCAGTTCCGCCAGCTGAACCAGAAGGCCCACGCCGCGCTGGCGGCCCTGGGCACCCACGGCCACGGCCAGAGCAAAATGGCCAAGATGGCCACCACCATGGGCATCAAGTCCAAGACCATGGCCGACAAATCCAGCCGCAACCTGGCGGACATGCTCATCCGGGGGGCCACCCAGGGCTACACCGACTGCGAGATGGCCCGCCGGGACCACCCGAACGCCTCCACCGGCGCGATGGAGCTGCTGGACCAGCTGCAGACGCTGGAGCAGGACATCGCCCGGGAAATGAAGAACTATCTGTGACGCCGAGGGGGCAGCCGCCCCTTCAGACAAAGTGCCCGGATACCCAAAAAAGGCCGCCGTACCCGGTTTTCGGGTGCGGCGGCAGTTTTATTTTCAGTCCAGCCGGGCCAGCATGCCCGCCACGATCCTGGTGGCGGTGGCCACATACTCGGAGATGCTGAATTTTTTGACCACCAGCACCTCGTGGCCCGCCTCGTCGGCGTTGTCGCTCATAGCCCGCAGGATGACGCAGGGCACGCCGTTCTTCTCGGCGATCTGGCTCACCGCCGCGCCCTCCATCTCCACGCAGTCGGGGTGCACCTTTTCGGCAATGGCCGCCTTGGTGGCACAATCGCCCACGAACTGGTCGCCGGTGGCGATGACGCCGGCGATGGCCTTGACCCCCAGCTCCTCGCAGGAGGCCAGCGCGGCCTTCACCAGTTCGGCGTCGCCCTCGTAGCGGGCGGTGAAGGGGGCGCTCTGGGCGATCATGTCGTCCTCGGCGTCGTGGTAGAGCACCGTTTTGCCCACCACCACGTCGCCGATGCCCACCTTGTCGGTCATGTTGCCGGCGATGCCGGAAAAGATGATGCGCTCGGCGTCAAAGCGGGTGATGAGCACCTGGGTGGTGGCGGCGGCGTTGGCCTTGCCCATGCCGGCGCAGCAGACCACCACCTGCTTTTCGCCCAGCAGGCCCCGGTGATACACAACGCCCGCGTAGGGCTCGACGGTCACGCCGTCCAGCAAAGCGCAAAGCTGCTCCACTTCGTCGGGCATGGCGCCCATAATGGCGGTAATGCTCATGTCTGTCTCCTTTTTATACATTGAACAGGAACTCGATGATGTCGCCGTCCTGCACCACATACTCCTTGCCCTCGGTGCGCTGCAGGCCCTTGGCCTTCACGTTGGCCATGTTGTAGTCGCAGGCGGCAAAGTCGTCGTAGCTCACCACACTGGCGCGGATGAAGCCCCGCTCGAAGTCGGAGTGGATCTTGCCCGCGGCCTGGGGCGCCTTGGTGCCCTTGCGGATGGTCCAGGCGCGGCACTCTTTCTTGCCGTCGGTGAGGTAGCTGATGAGGCCCAGCAGCTTGTAACTGGCCTTGATGAGGTTGTCCAGGCCGGTGGCCTCGATGCCCATTTCCGCCAAAAACTCCTTCTTCTCCTCGGGGGTGTAGTCGGCGATGTCCTCCTCGGTCTTGGCGCAGATGGGGATGCACTCCGCGCCCTCGGCGGCGGCCAGCTCCTTCACGGCCTGGTAGTGGCGGTTGGCCTCCATGCCCTCCATCAGGTCGTCCTCGCTCATGTTGGCGGCGTAGATGACGGGCTTTGCGGTGAGCAGGCCCATCTCCTTCATCTGGAGCATCTGGTCCTCGTCGGACTCGTCAATGGCGAAGGTGCGGGCGTTCTTGCCCGCGCCCAGGTGAGCCTCCAGCTGCTCCAGCCAGGCGGCGGAAGCGCCGGCCTTCTTGTCGCCGGTCTTGGCGGCCTTGGCGAACTTGGCGGCGCGATTGCTCACCACTTCCAGGTCGCTGAGGATGAGCTCGGTGTCGATGGTCTCGATGTCCCGGATGGGGTCCACCGCGCCCTCCACGTGCACGATGTCGGTGCCGTCGAAGCAGCGCACCACATGCACGATGGCGTCGCACTCCCGGATGTTGCCCAGGAACTTGTTGCCCAGGCCCTCGCCCTTGGACGCGCCCTTCACCAGGCCCGCGATGTCCACGAACTCCACGATGGCGGGGGTCTTTTTGTTGGTCTCCCAGATCTCGGCCAGCTTGTCCAGCCGGGCGTCCGGCACGGCCACGATGCCGGTGTTGGGGTCGATGGTGCAGAAGGGATAGTTTGCCGCCGCAGCGTTCTTGGTGCTGGTGATGGCGTTGAACAGGGTGCTCTTGCCCACGTTGGGCAGGCCCACGATACCTAATTTCATTGGACAGATTCCTCTTTCCGTGAAAAATGCCGGCCGAAAGCCGGGAATGCATGGTTATACGAATATCATTATATCTCAAAGGAGCCGGCGGCGCAAGGGAAAGCGGCGAACC
>DXBV01000080.1 GCA_019116345.1 Candidatus Allofournierella merdipullorum
CCAGTGGGGCAACAAGAAGTACATGAACATGAAGCACCTGGAGGCTGCCATTGAGGACGTCTCCATTGCCGGCTGACTTCATTCATGCCAGAGCCTGCAAACCAATTTGCGAAAAATACTTGACACTACCTTTGTGATGGTAAAATCATATAGTCTATGATATATTTTTATAAGGGTTATAAACAAATTTTTGATGATGTTTGCAAAGAGTTCACAATATGGCAAAGCGATTTCAGATTTTTTTAATCGTTTGTCTTTCCATTTCCACTGTAACCTTTATGCTACTCTGGCAAGGTCAAAAAAACAACAAAGATGATATCAGGGCATTGGCACAGGCAAGTGCCGCTGATGCTTGTGCCCAGTTTACGGAATATCAAACTAACGGTTGTGAAAGCAGCTATTGGTACGGGGTTGCCGCTTTTCGCTCTTTTCAGCAAGCATATCATTCATTGACGGAAGGAACAAATAAAGCTGCCAACTACACTTTCTGCAATGAAGTATATGGGTGTTTGGTGTTGAGTCCGGAAATCAGTCAATCTAATATTTCAGAAATCATTGAAACCATGAGCATTCTTTCGTCGGACGTCGAGGATGAAAATGGGTATATTCGGATGTCAGAACTCCGAAACAGTCTAACGCGTTGAGTACGTCATGATAATACTGAGGTTTGTGCTGATTGGGGTAAGGACCTCATTCTATAATTGCCAAAAGGGAACGGACGGCCATAAGCCGTCCGTTCCCTTTTTTATTTCACAGCGCTTTGCTCATCCAGATGTGGGGGCAGTATTCGTCCAGGAACTCTTCGCCCTCGGCGGCATACCCCTGTTTTGCATAAAATTCCCGCACCCGTGTCTGCGCGGCAAGGAGCAGCTTGTCCCCCCGCAAGGCACGAACCTGTTTTTCCGCCTCCTGCACCAGCATCAGGCCGAAGGACCGGCCGCGAAACTCTTTGCGCACCGCCACCCGCCCCAGGACATAGGCGTTTTTATCACCGTCCAGGTAAAAGCGGCAAACCCCCACCGGCGTCTCGTCATCAAACAGAACGATATGGCGGGCGTAGTGGTCGGTCTCGTCGAATTCCACTTCGAACCCCTGCTCCTCCACAAAGACCTCCTGGCGGATCTGTACCGCCTCCGGCGGCAGTTGCTCATACATTTTGAAATGCAGCACGTTTGTTTCCTCCTGTTTTCTTATCAGGCATCACACATGCAGGTCCTTTTTGCAGAACACCACCGTGCCTGCGGCATAGAGCGCCGCCGCGCCCGCCAGCAGCAGCGCGGCAAAGAGCACCGCCTCTCCTTCGCCCGCAGCCAAACCCTTGGGGTCGAAGAGGGTGAAGAAGGTGAAGCAGCGGGCCTTTTCCGCCGCTTCGCCGGCGTTGGCCAGCATCTGCAGCAGGAACATCACCGCGGGCACGCCCGCGCCGAAGGCCAGGCTGTACTTTGTGTCCGAGAAGATGCAGGAGAAAAGAAAGCACACGCCGCCGATGAACAGCTGCAGGCAGAGCAGGCCCCCATTCACCGCCAGCAGTTCCTTCGCCGCCAATTCTCCGGGAAAATACGCTTCGCACACCGCCAGTTCCAGCCCCGTGACATAGCCCACCAGCAGCACCGTGCCGGTGATCAGGACGGCGGCCTGGGTCAGGGCGATGGAACTGCGCCGCACCGGAGCGGCCAGGAGGCTGGCCATAGCGCCCCGGTCCACATATTTTGCCACAAGCCCGTTGGCCCGCAGGATGCAGTACACCATGGGGAACACCAGCAGGATGAACCCATAGAGATAAGAGATCATAAAGCCCAGCAGATCGGCCGCGCCGGGGGTCATGCCCACGGCGGCCATCAGTTCCGGCATGGCCTGGGCGTAGCTGTCCAGCAGTTTGAGCATATCCGGCTCGTACATGGAGATGATGATGGTCACATACATGGTCATCACCGCTCCGAATATCACCAGCAGCTTTACGCTGCCTTTCATCTCCCGCTTATACAGTGTGGGATTCATGGCCTTCCCCTCCCCCGTAATACTCCAGAAAAATAGCCTCCAGGCTCTTTTGCGCCCGCACAGTCACCTTTGTTCCATCCTGCTTGCCGGCAAAGTCCCGGGCAAAGGCTGCGGCCTGCTCCGGGCTTTCCAGCGTGACGGTGTAGCTGTGCAGATACTGGCCGCGCAGAGTCTCCACCGGGTCGTCGGCCACCAGCCGCCCGGCTCGGATGATGCCCACCCGGTCGCAGGTGCGCTCCACCTCTTCAAAAATGTGGCTGGAAAGGAGAATGGTCTTGCCGCGGGCTTTTTCCGCGTCCAGCAGCTGAATGAAGCGGTTCTGCATCAGCGGGTCAAGGCCCGAGGTGGGCTCGTCCAGCACCAGGATGCGGGGGTCGTGCATGAAAGCGGCCACGATGCCCAGCTTCTGTTTCATGCCCTTGCTCATCTTTTTGATGCGGCCCTTGGGCGACAGTTCGAACATCTCCAGCAGCTCCGTCTTGCGGCTGCCGCCCGCACGGCCCCGGTAGCGCTCGATGAAGCGCAGGAACTCCTCGCCGGTCATATCGTCAAAAAAGCCGATCTCTCCGGGGATGTACCCCAGCTCCCGCTGGATGCTCTCCCGCTGGCGCCAGCAATCCATTCCGTCGATGCGGCAGGCGCCGGCTTTCGGGCGGATGAATCCCATCAAATGGCGGATGGTGGTGGTTTTTCCCGCGCCGTTCGGCCCAAGGAAGCCGAACACTTCGCCCTCCCCCACCCGGAAGGACAAATCAAACACGCCCTTTCCCCCGCCGTAATCGCGGGTCAGGCGCTCCACTTCCAGCATGCTCATCATTCTTCCTCCTTGTATGCATAGGCGCGGAACAGCTTCATCCAGCCGTCCACTTCCGCCATCCTTTCCTCCAGATCCAGCGGCTTTCCCTCCATCCGCCGGGTATGGATGTAACCATCGGTCATCCATGCGATCATATTCAACAGATGGGCCGGATCCACTCCGGGCCGGAATCTGCCGGTGTCCACTCCCTCAAACCAGGTGGCGTACAGACCGCCCAGCTCGCCGCCGATTTTCCGGCGCAGCTCTGTGGAGACGTCTTCCCCTTCGGAATAATAGGCGCGGACGCAAAAATCCAGCAAAAAGGGGCTCTGAGCCATCAAACGCATCTTTTCCCGGGAAGCGCCGCCCAGTCGGTCAAAAAAATCGGCGCTGCGGATGGGGACTGTCTCCTGAATGAACGCGCTCACCAGCCGCTGGGCGTAGGCAAAGGTCTCGAGATACAGGGTCTTTTTGTTGTGGAAGTAATAAAACAAAAGGCCCTTGGACACCCCCGCCTTGGCGGCGATGAGGTCGGTGGAGGCGCGCTTGTACTCCCAGCGGGAGAACACCTCCATGGCCGCGTTAAAGACCGCCCGCTGCTTTTCTTCCTCCAGCGCAAAAAAGGCTTCGTTCATCCGACCGCCTCCCTTTGACCGATTTGCTTTGACTCAAAGTATACGGCATTGACTCAGATTTTCAAGGGGTCAGTTTGCAAGAGCGGCAGCCGCCGCCAGCACCAGAAGATGGGCGGGATAGAACCCGTAGAAAAGCCAGCGCACCGCCCGGCCATGAGGGCCCTGCCGCCCCCTGTAAAGCCAGATGGGCGCCAGCGCAAGCACCGCAAAACTCTGAACGGGCAGCGGAAGGCCGAACAGCAGGACGGTCTGCCCCGCCAGCAGCGCCCCGTTCAGCAGCAGAAGCCCCGCCAGCTGGCTCAGGCGCTGCTGCCATCCATTGCCCCGGAACAGGTAAAACACCAGCACCATCCAGACGCCGGGGCCGAAGTAGTCCGTCATGAACAGCGTGCCCGCCGCAAAGCCGCCCAGCGTTGCTGCCGCTCCCAGCGCAAGCCGGCCTGCCGGGCGGGACGTGGCCGCCGCGCGCTCCAGAAGCTGCATGCTGCCAAGGGCGATGAGGAAGGTCCAGAGCACGTTCTGATGAGACAGGTCAAAGGGCCTGCCCGACGCCAGCAGGTCAAAAGGCACTTCCGAAAGCAGCGCAAACACCAGCAGCCGGCGTGCATACCGCGCGCGGCTGCTGGTGTGACAGAAGCCCTCCGCCATCAGGAACGCAAAAATGGGAAAGGCCAGCCGCCCCACACAGTGCATCCACAACTGCTGCGGCGCGAGGGCAATGCAAAGATGATCGACCAGCATCAGCGTCATGGCCAGCAGATGCAGGCCAAAGGAGCTGAGCTCCGGAACTTTTTTCAAAACGGCTCCCCCTTTTTGCCCTGCGCTCTTGCCGCGCCGGGCCGCGCGCGTTATGATAAAAGTATAACATATCCCTTTGTGCGAAGAAAAGGAGGCCATCATGAAAAAGCTGCTGGACTGGGCAAACGACTGCATCCGCCAATGGGATTGGAAGGACGTTGCCCTGCTGAAATTTTGCATGCTGGCGTTGGGGATCCTGGCGGGCCTTGCAATGCCCCACCGGGGCCGCCGGCTGGCAAAGCAGGTCTGTGCGGAAATCTTTCTGCTGACCTGGGCCACATTGATGGTGGACTGTTTTCGCATGATGCAGCCAAAAGGCATCCCTGATTCGGCAAAATGACCAACAAAACGCCGCAATGCTTGTGCGGCCGGCCCTCTTGACGCGGCCGGGCCATGCCCCTTATAGTGATAGTAACCCCCATAACAAAAAGGAGGCATGAAGGATGCAATATCAGATCGCGGGCGAACCGCTGCCGGTGGTGACTTGCCAGCTGGCCGCGGGCGAAACAATGATCACCGAGCGGGGCAGCATGAGCTGGATGACCCCCAACATGAGGATGGAGACCACCACCGGCGGAGGCCTGGGTAAGGCGTTTGGCCGCCTGCTGGCGGGCGAGGCTCTGTTCCAGAACCGCTACACGGCGCAGGGAGGCCCCGGCCTCATTGCTTTCGCCTCCAGTTTCCCCGGCAGCATCCGCGCCTTTGAGATCGCCCCCGGCAAGGAGCTGGTGGTGCAGAAGAGCGGTTTCCTGGCTGCGGAGGCGGGCGTGGAGCTCTCGATCTTTTTCCAGAAAAAGCTGGGCGCCGGTTTCTTCGGCGGCGAGGGCTTCATCATGCAGAAGCTCTCCGGGCAGGGCATCGCCTTTACCGAGTTCGACGGCCATGTGGTGGAGTATGAACTGAGCGCCGGCCAGTCGCTGGTGGTGGACACCGGCTACATCGCCGCCATGGACGCCACCTGCTCCGTGGACATCGTCACCGTGCCGGGCGTGAAGAACGCCTTCTTCGGCGGCGAGGGCCTGTTCAACACGGTGGTCACCGGCCCGGGCCACATCTGGCTGCAGACCATGCCCATCAGCAACGTGGCCGCCGTGCTGCGGCCCTTCTTCCCCTCCAGCAACAACTGAACACAGCAATAAAAGAGCCGTTCCCCATGCGGGAACGGCTTTTTTGTTTTTAATGAACTTCCCCGACCAGTTCCTCGGCCAGAGCACGGGCAGCCTGCACTACCTCGCCGATCTGTTCCGGGGTGATGCCGTCCTGATGGAAGCCGCCGCTGCACACGGTGACGCGCTGGGTGCGCGCCGCCACAGTTTCGGCCAGCAAGCGGCAGAGCGCTTCGTCCTTGTGGCCGCAGACATTGAGCACCGAAGCGGTGGCTCCGCCCGAGCCGTCTCCCGTGAGCGAGGGGCGGGGCTGGGCCAGCACGGTGCAGCCGATGTGGGGTGACTGCCCGCCATATAAAAGAACGTGGCAGCTGTCGTTCAGCAAAACGGCCTCGGCGCGCAGCTCCCCGAAGGAAAGGCGGGCCGATCGTTCAAGTTTTTTCACAGTCCCTGCCATCTGCGATACTCCTTTGCTTCCACGCCGAAGGGCTCCACCAGTTTTGCGGCGATGTGATAGACCATCTCGTCAATGGTCTCGGGTTTGTGGTAGAACGTGAGCATGGGCGGAATGACGCGCACCGTGGGGAGCATGGCCAATTCATGCAGGTTGCGCAGGTGGATGGCGCTCATGGGTGTTTCACGGGCGGCCAGCACCAACGGACGATGCTCCTTGATGGTCACATCCGCCGCGCGCAGCAGCAGATTGTCGGCGTAGCCGGCACAGATGCCCGCCGTCGTCTTCATGCTGCAGGGCACCACCAGCATGCCCGCCGCCGGCCAGGAGCCGCTGGCGGGGGGTGCGCCCACTTCGTCCGGCCCGTAAACTGCGTCCGCCAATCCGGCCAGGTCGGCGGGCTCCAGGCCCGTCTCCTGGCGCAGGGTGAGAGCGGCGCTGTCGCTCATGATGAGCACGGCAGAGCGTCCGGCAGCGCGGATGAGCTTTAGGCATTGGATGAGCAGCGGCATTCCGCTGGCGCCGGAGGCCCCCACCACGATGGTATCCCTGTTCATGCTGTCACTCCTTTACCCAGTGGGCGGGATCCACGTCCATAAAGCGGGCGCGGACAAACCGGGCTTTCTGGTCGTAAGGCACGGTGCAGTCGAAGATGGTCTTGCAGGCAATGCCGTGGTCCCGGATGGACTTCGAACAGCTGGGGTCGTTGGAGGGGTCCAGAGGATGGCAGCGCACGCCGGGGATGGTGATGATGTCCGCGTCGCCCTGGAAGCGGGTGTTCATGGCCCAGAGCACATCGTTCATGTCGAAGCAGTCCACATCCTCGTCCACCAGGAAGATGTGCTTGAGCTCGCTGAAGGCGGAGAAGGCCAGCAGCGCCGCCTGGCGCTGGCGGCCCTCATCGCTGGGGGCCAGCTTCTTGAATTGGAGCACCGCCATGTACTTGCCGCCGCCGGCGGAGGCACAGTAGACGTTCTGCAGCCGGCCGGGCATGGCCTTGTCCACCATGCCCCAGATGGAGGCCTCGGTGGGAATGCCCGCCATGGAGACGTGCTCCTCGCTTGGGCCGATGCAGGTCTGCATGATGGGGTCCTTACGGGTGGTCACCGCAGTGACCTTGATGAGCCAGCAATCGGAGGATGCGGGGCCGGTGTAGCCGGGGAACTCGGGCATGGCAAAGCCGGAGTGGCTGTTCTGGTCCTCCTGGACCCGCACGCCGGGCACCACCTCGCCCTCGATGACGTACTCCGCGTTGGCGATGGCCTTTTCGTTGACAGTGAGGCACTTGCACAGCTTCACCGGCTCGCCCCGCAGCGCGCCTGCCACCGCCAGCTCATCGTAGCCCATGGGGGTAGTAGGGGCCTCAAAGCAGGAGCCGATCTCGATGGCAGGGTCCACGCCGATGCTGATGGAGATGGGCAGACGCTGGCCCAGCTGCTCCGCCCGCTCGGCCATGGCGCCGATGTGGCGCGCGCCGGGGGTGAAGAAGATGGACAGCTCGTCCTTCCTTTGGATGCACAAGCGGTGAATGGTCACGTCGCTGCGGCCGGTGTCCGGGTGGGTGGCGTAGCACATGCCCAAAGTGATGTAGGGGCCGGCATCGTCGGGGGTGTTGGTGGGGGCGGGCACCAGCTTGAACAGGTCAAAGTCCGGGTCGGTGGCCTTGTGCACCACTTCCTGGCAGGGGGCGGGGCCCTCCCCCAGCACCGGCGGCACGGGGTTCGCCACGCTCTCGTACATGGCCTTACCAAGCTCCCGGGCGTCGCGCCCCAGCAGGGCGGCTACACGGCTGCGGCTGGCCAGCAGGCCGATGGCCACCTTCGCACCGGGATGGCCTTTCACATTGTTGAAGATCATGGCGGGGCCCTCTTTGGTGGGGCGCATCACGGTCCCTCCGGCACCCACATGGCGGTACACGCCGGCCAGTTCTGCCATGGGGTCCACTTCCACATCGGTCTCGATGAGCTGGCCGGGCATCTCTTTCAGCAGCGCCAGGGCGCTGCGCAGATCGGTCACCTTATTGTTCATGCTGTACCGTTCCTTTCGTTTCGGTAAAAAATGTTTCCGGTTTTGCCGTCCGCCCGCAGCTGGCTGTGGGGAAGGCGTGCCTTTGCCAGCACTCCCCTGCAGCCGCCAAAAGCGCAGGGCACATCGTCGGTGCGGCCGGCGAGCACATCATCACACACTTCCAGCACACCGTCCATGATGTCTGCCGGCAGCTCGCCGGTACCGTGGGCGTCCAGCACGGTGTCAAACCTGCCCGCCAGCCGTTCTTTCAGCGCCAGGAGGTTCTCCCGGTACGCTTCCACGGGCAGGCACTCCTTCCCTGCCAGGAAGGTGAAGTTGCTGCAGGCGTCCCCCATGAACAGAATGCGCAGCTCCCGCAGCAGCACCACCATGGAGCCGGGCGTGTGGCCCGGACATCCAAACACATCCAGGTGCAGCCCACCCAGATCGAAGCTGTCGCCGTCGGCGAGGGGGCGGAACTGCCCAGGGTCTGCGGCGGGGACCATCGGCAGTGTATCGGCCTTTTCCCGGCAGGTGACGCGCAGAAATGCGCGGCGGTAGTCCGGCCGGGCATGGTCACAAAAGACGGGGATGTCCTGCGGGTTCATCCGGACCTCGCCGAACTCCCCCGCCCCCATGGCATGGTCCATCTGGCCGTGGGTGAGCAGCACCGTCAGCGGAAGGGCGGTAAGGCCGTCCACCACCCGGCGCAGGCTGCCGAAGCCGCTGCCGCTGTCAATGAGAGCGGCGCGCTCGTCGCCCTTGACCAGGTAGATGTTTTCATGCATCGGGCCGGTGATACGCACAATGCGGGAGGAAAGATGCTGGATTCTGAATGGTTCCACGGGGCCATTCCTTTCTTTCATCTGCGCCGTAACAGCCGGAAATCGGGAAGCAGAACAGACTGCTTCCCGATTTTTTGTCCATGCACGGCAATCTTCTTTATATGGAGGAAGAAGAGAACTTATTTCTTTTTCAGGATGGTCTTCTCCATCGCGAACTTGGTGATGACGCTGAGCACCATGGTGATGACCACGGTGGGGACGAACACAGTCCAGAAGGAGTAGATGGTTTCTTCGGTGTTCTTGCCCATGACGCGCAGCACCAGGATGGCCACAGGATAGTGCAGCATGTACACATACAGGGAGATACCGCCCAGGTAAGCGAACAGCTTGCTGGTGACGTTGTTGTTCAGCGCGGCGGTCAGGCCGTCCTTGTTCATCAGGGACAGGGTGATGACCACGATGCACAGCAGAGCAACGGTCCAGCGGTCCAGCATGAAGTAGGTGGGCTGGTAGATGGTGTACCACAGCAGCAGCACGCTGCAAACGATGTTCACCAGAGTCAGCGCGGCCTTGGCGGCGCCGGAGAAGGTGACCTCGGAGGCTTTCTTTACCAGGTAGTATACCATGCAGCCGCCCATCATGCCAAGCATGACGTAGAGCAGGCCGTTGTTGAAGCCCAGCATGGCGGTGGTGTCGCCGGCGCTGCCGCCCATGCCGTTGGTGGAAGCGGTCTGCAGGCCCAGAGTGGACCAGGCGGTCTGGGCAGCGCGGGTGCCGCTGAAGCACCACCAGCCGCCCAGGAAGATGAAGGTCAGGGGGGCAACGAAGCCGCAGAACACGTCCTCGTTCTTGCACAGGGCCCAGTACATGAAGTAACCCACGATGATCATGGCAGAGATGAACCACAGGGTGCCGTTCAGGTTAAAGAACTGGTTGCCGGTGGAACGGAAGCCCGCGGCGTGGAAACCCAGGAACTCCCAGATACTGTTCACCACCATGGCCAGCACCTGCTGCACGGTGTAGTCCTGATAGAAGAAGCCGGTGCTGATGATAACGCCCAGGACGTAGCCCAGGATCAGAACAGGCAGCAGAGCCTTCACGCGGGCCCAGGTGTACTCCCAGGCGCGGGAGGAAGCGCTGCGGGCCATGTAAACGCCGTCGCTCTTGCGCTTATTGAAATGAGCCACCATGAAGTAGCCGGCGGTGACAGTGAAGATCAGCAGCACTTCGCTGGAACCGAAGAACCAGTTGCTGCTCTCCATCCAATAGCCCAGGCTGCCGTTGCAGCTCATGGCGATGATCCAGCCCGTGTGGAAGCCAACGATGGCAAAGGCGATCAGAAAACGCCACAGCTCGATGGCCACGTTCCGTTTTTTCGTTGCTGTTTGCATGATTACACCTCAATTACCTTTTATATGTTTTGCTGTACGGGAAGAAATTGCCGTTCAGGTCCGCCAAATTATTGAATGGTGCCCAGCACCGAAGTGAGAATGGAGTCCTGCAAATAAAAGTCAAGCACCAAAATGAAAAAAGTCCCGCAAAATTTGCGAGACCGAAAAAGGGTGCAACAAATCAGACCGGAGAGAAAGCACCTCACCGGCCGAGGTAAAATTTGGTTGT